>DAORUI010000018.1:0-27735 GCA_035433085.1 Propionicimonas sp.
CTTTATCCACCCGAATCGGCCCAATGGTGGGCCAGACAACTGGAGGAACAAATGTCAGATTCAATTTTCGAGAAGCCGTCGCGGCGGTCGTTCCTGATTGCCGGCGGTGTCGTCGCCGGTAGCCTCGCCATCGCGGCGTGTTCGGGCAACGCGACCAAGCCCACCGCCACCGCCACCGGTGGAGGCGCGACCAGCGCACCGGCGGAGAAGCTGGGCGTCGGCAACAACGGCAAGGTCGGCACCGGCCGCAAGGGTGCCACCGCGGACGCGCTCCTGATCGCGGGCTTCCAGTGGGGCGCCCCGGCCACCTTCAACCCGCTGTCCCCGACCGCAGCCTGGCCGGCCGCAGCCAACGTGATGCAGATCACCTACGAGAGCCTGCTGCGCTGGAACATCCTCACCGGTGAGGTCATGCCCGGCCTGGCCAAGGAGTACAAGGTCGACGGCACCACGAGCGTCACCTTGACCCTGCAGGATGGCATCACCTTCTCCGACGGCTCCGCCTGCACCGCCGACGACGTCGTCTTCTCCTACGAACTCGGCAAGAAGAACAAGGGCATCACGGTCGCCTCGTTCTGGCAGCTGGCCGACTCCATCGAGGCCACCGACGACAAGACCATCGTGGTGAAGATCAACCAGACGTCCAAGAACGTCGGCAACGTGCTGCGCATGATCACCGAGACCTACATCCTGCCGAAGGCCGTGTTCTCCGCGATCGCCGACGACAAGCTGCCCACCGAGATCATGGCCAAGCCGGTCGGCACCGGACCCTTCACCCTGACGAAGGCCGACCAGACCCAGGTCGTCCTCGGCCTGAACGACAAGTACTGGGGCCAGACCTTCTACGGCGGCCTGCCGGTGATGAAGCAGATCATCCACCCGATCTTCAAGTCCAACGAGGACGGCAACATCAAGTTCCAGGCCGGCGAGCTCGACATCATGCAGCAGTTCGTTTCCCAGATCTGGAAGATGTGGGAGGCCGGCAAGCCGGTCGGCACCTTCTTGAAGGAGAAGCCGTACTACGTGCCGGGTTCGATGCCGATGCTGCTGATGAACACCACCAAGAAGGGCCTGGACAACCCGGCGGTCCGCAAGGCGATCGCGTCGGCGATCGACTACGCGTCCATCGCCGAGACCGCGATGTCTGGCTACTCGGCCGAGGTGCAGCCCAGCCTGATCCTGCCCACCGGTGCGGAGTCGAAGTTCTTCAACCAGGCCGACGCGACCGCGAACGGCTGGAAGTACGATCCGGCCGCGGCCGAGAAGATCCTCACCGACGCGGGCGCCACCAAGGGTTCCGACGGCGTCTACACCATCGACGGCACGCGGCTCGGCCCCTACACGCTGATCACCCCAACCGGCTGGACCGACTGGAACGCCTCTTGCGAGATCATCGCCAAGAGCCTGAAGGCCATCGGCATCGACTGCAAGACGAACTTCCCGCAGCAGGCCGAGACCACCCAGGCCATCCAGGGCGGCACCTTCGACCTCGCCGTCTGGTACGTCTCGGGCGTGAACCCGGCCACCCCGTGGGCGCGGTTCAAGGACATCATGAGCCAGGCCGAGATGCAGCCGCTGGGCAAGACCACCTTCGCCAACTACGGGCGCTGGAAGAACGACACCGTTGAGGCGATGCTGACCGAGGCCGCCCAGGCCGTCGACGACGCAGCGAAGAAGGCCGCCTACGACAAGCTGGACGCCCTGTACCGCAAGGAGGTCCCGGCCTGCCCGATCATGTACCGTCCGGACGAGTTCTACGAGTACAACGCGACCAACTTCTTCAACTGGCCCGACGAGAACAACGATTACGCTCCGCCGATGTTCCGTGGCGCGGGCAACACCTGGATGTACAAGATCCAGAAGATCGCCGGCTGAGTCAGCGGACGATCTGAAGGAGCTGGACTGCCATGGGTCTACGGCGCTATTTGGCCAACAAGACCGTGTGGTACCTGGGCGCGCTCGTGGTAGCAGTGGTGTTGAACTTCCTGCTACCACGACTCGTCCCGGGTAACCCGGTCGACGTGCTCGTCTCCAAGATGGGACAAGGCGGACTGAGTTCGGAGGCGCAAGCACTGGTCTACGAACAGTTCATGAAGGAGTTCGGCCTGGACCGGTCGCTGTGGGAACAGTTCTTACTGTTCGTCACCGGGGCCTTCCAGGGCAACTTCGGGTTGTCGTTCTCGTACTACCCGACTCCTGTGTCCGATCTGGTGGCCCAATCACTGCCGTACACCCTGGTACTCCAGATACCCGCCATCGCCCTGGGTTGGATCATCGGCAACGTTCTCGGTGCCGTGGCCGCCTACAAAGGTGGTGGCTGGGACAAATCAGTGTTCACCACTTCCTTGGTGTTCAACTCGATGCCCTACTACTGCTTGTCGATCATCCTGCTCTACGCCCTCGGCGTGGTGCTTGGCTGGTTCCCGGTCGGCGGTGCGTACACCCTGGGCATGAGCCCGGAGTGGACTTGGGAGTTCTTCTCCGACGCCCTCCAGTACTGGTGGCTGCCGTTCCTTTCGCTGCTGTTGATCAACATCGGTGGCCAGGCCGTCGGCATGCGCTCGATGGCCATCTATGAACTCGGCTCCGACTACGTGAACTACTCCCGCAGCCTGGGCATCGGCGACCGCAAGATGACCGGCTACATCTTCCGCAACGCCATGCTGCCGCAGATCACGGGCCTGGCCCTGAGCATCGGCACCATGGTCGGTGGCGCACTCATCACCGAGTTGGTCTTCAACTACCCGGGCATGGGTTCGCTGCTCTTCGGTGCGATCTCGTCCAACGACTACCCGGTCATCCAGGCGGTGGCGCTGATCATCACCGTCGCCGTGCTGGTCGCCAACTATTTCGTCGAGATCCTCTACGGATTCATCGACCCGCGGATTCGCGCCTCCAAGTCCGGGGAGAAGTGATATGACCAACATCCAAAGCAACGCTGTCACCGCCGAGGCCGAGGGTCCGCTGGTCCCGCCGACCCCCGAGGCCCCGCAGGCGAAGGCCAAGCCGGCCTGGCGCAGTCTCAACTTCGGTCCCCGGCTGTGGATTTCGGGCGGGCTGATCATTGGGATCGCCGCGCTCGCCTTCATCGGCCCACTCTTCTACCCCTTTGGCCCGGACGAGAAGGTCGGCTCGCTTTACGACGCGCCCTCGGCCGAACACATCCTGGGTACCGACAACTTCGGCTACGACGTCCTGGCAGTACTGATGGCCAGTACCCGCAACTCGCTGATCAACGGCCTACTGGCCGGCACACTGGCGGTGCTCATCGGCGTGGCGATCGGCATCCTGGCCGGCTACGTCGGTGGCTGGCTGGAGGAGCTCCTGATGGGCTTCACCAACATCGTGCTGGCGATCCCGTCGATCGTGATCCTGATCCTCATCTCGGTCTCGCTGCAGAGCACCGACATCGCTTTCCTGAAGGGAATCGTGGGGCTCGCCCTGGTGATCGGCATCACGTCCTGGCCCTGGACGGCTCGCGCAGTCCGCGCGCAGGCCAGTTCGGTGTCCACGCGAGAGCACATCGACGTTGCCAAGCTCTCCGGGGCGCGCACCGGCGGCATCCTGTTGCTGGACGTGCTGCCCTACCTGGCCAGCTACGTCGTGATGGCCTGGGTGCTGCAGCTGGCCAGCGCGATTCTGGCCGAGTCGACGCTGTCCATGCTGGGCCTGGGCCCGTCGGGTTCAAACTCGCTTGGCATGCAGCTGCACTGGGCGTTGGCCTTCCAGGCGGTCGCGACCGGAGCGTGGTGGGCCTTCCTGCCGCCGACGATCGTGCTGACTCTGATCAGCTTCAGCCTGCTCTTCCTGCAGTCCTCGCTGGACGAGGTGTTCAACCCGCGCTTGCGCCGGGGCAAGAAGAAGAACCTGGCCAAGGCGGCGGCGAAGCGTGCCGAGACCGCGCGCAAACTGGCCGAATCGGCCGAGAAGGAGGTGGTGCCGGTATGAGCAAGATCCTGATGCGGGCCAGCAACGTCACGGCCGTCTACGCAGCCGACAGCGGGCAGGACGTGCCCGCGGTCGACAACGTCACCATCGAGGTGCCGGAGGGCCAGATCCTGGGTCTGGCCGGCGAATCCGGCTGTGGCAAGACGACGCTGGGCAACGCGCTGGCCATGATCGCCAATCCTCCGCTCTACGTGGTGGGCGGCAAGCTGGAGATCGACGGCAAGACCATCGACCTGAGCACCCTGGACAAGAGCTCGAACAAGCTTCACCAGCCGTTCCGGGGCGCGACGGTCTCGTTGCTTCCCCAAGGTGCGATGAACGCGGTCAGCCCCACCTTGAAGATCAAGGACCTCGTCTTCGACGTGATGCGTGCGCACGACTCGTCCGTGAAGCGCTCGGACGCGATGGACCGGGCCACCGACCGGCTGAAGATGCTCGAACTACCCACCCGGGCGCTCGACTCCTATGCCCACCAGTTGTCCGGCGGTATGAAGCAGCGGATGGTGACCGTGATCTCCACCCTGCTGAACCCGCGGCTGCTGATCGCCGACGAGCCCACGTCCGCCCTGGACGTGTCGAGCCAGAAGGCGCTGATCGAGATGCTGCTGGCGATGGTCGAGAAGAAGATCATGGCCGGTGTCATCTTCATCACCCATGACCTGCCGGTGCTCAGCATGGTCACCGACCGGTTGGCGATCATGTACGCGGGCAAGGTGGTCGAGAACGGACGCACCGAGGACCTCGTCCACAACGCTCGCCATCCCTACACCTCGGCTCTGCTGGCGTCGGTGCTCGACCCGACCGAGGAGACCCGCACCAAGCACGTGTTAGGCATCCCCGGCTCGCCGCCGAACCTCGGCAACCCGCCGCCCGGGTGCCGATTCCACCCGCGCTGCAAGTTCGCCATGGACGTCTGCAGCAAGAAGGAGCCCGCGCAACTCGTCGAAGGCAGCCATGAGGTGGCCTGCTGGTGGGCGAAGGAGAACCCGGGCCGGACCATCCCGATGGAGGTGACCGTCGCATGACCAGTGTTAAGCCAATCCCCGCCTCGACGGCGGTGCTGTCGGCCAGTCACGTGACCAAGACCTTCAAGGTCGCTGGGGGAGAGGTGCGCGCGGTCGACGACGTCAGCCTGGACTTCCACTCCGGCAAGGTGCTGGCGGTGGTGGGCGAGTCCGGATCGGGCAAATCCACGCTGGCCCGGATGCTCCTGCGCTTGATGCCAGTAACCAGCGGCACCATCACCTACCAGGGCAAGGACGTCACCCACATCAGGGGTGCCGAACTGCGCGACTACTGGCGCGATGTCCAGGCGGTCTTCCAGGATCCCTTCGCATCGTTCAACCAGTTCTTCTCGGTCGGGCACATGCTCAAGCGAAGCCTCCGGCTGGCTGAACTCGACGAGGGCGGCACCGCCGAACTGATCGAGCGCTGCCTCGGCTACGTCGGTCTGAAGTCACGCGACGCGCTCGGGAAGTACCCGCACCAGCTGTCCGGTGGGCAGCGGCAGCGGGTGATGATCGCGCGGGCGCTGATGATGAATCCGAAGGTGCTGCTGGCCGACGAGGCGACCTCGATGTTGGACGCCTCGCTGCGGGTGAGTGCCCTGAACGTGCTGCAGGACCTGCAGCGCGACCTGGGCCTGACCGTGCTGTTCATCACCCACGACATCGGCCAGGCCTGCTACCTCGCCGATGAGGTCGTGGTGATGGAGCACGGTGTGGTGGTCGAGCAGGGCACCACTGACGAGGTGATCTTCACCCCGAAGAACGAGTACACCAAGCGGCTGCTCGCCGACGTCCCCGACCTCAAGGGGAGTCTGAAGAGCCGCAACGCCGGCTGACCGGCCCCGCGATACCCGCATGATCAACGGCCGGCCGTCCCAGCGCTGGGGCGGCCGACCGCGTGGAAAGGACAGTTCATGACTGACTTCGGCCCGGGCTTCTTCTTCGGTGCGGCGACCTCGGCTTACCAGATCGAAGGAGCCCCGGCCGAGGACGGCAAGGAGGAATCGATCTGGGACGTGTTCTGCCGCGTACCCGGCGCGATCGTGAACGGCGAGGACGGCAGCGTCGCGGTCGATCACTACCACCGCTACCGCGAGGACGTTGCCCTCATGCGCGACCTCGGGCTGAGCACCTACCGGTTCTCGGTGTCCTGGCCACGCGTGCTCAACGGCGACGTGGTGAACGAGAAAGGCATGGACTTCTACTCCCGGCTCGTGGACGAACTGCTCGCCAACGACATCACGCCCTGGCTGACGCTCTATCACTGGGATCTGCCCGCAGCGCTGCCGGGCGGGTGGACCAATCGGGACACCGCCAAGCGGTTCGTGGACTACGCCACCGCGATGCACGAGCGGCTCGGGGATCGCGTCCGGATCTGGACGACGCTGAACGAGCCCTGGTGCTCGTCCTTCCTGAGCTATGCCGGCGGCCACCACGCCCCCGGCCAGACCGATCCGGTCGCAGCCATCCAGGCCGCGCACCACCTGCTGCTGGCCCACGGCTGGACGATCAAGGCGCTGCGCGAGCTCGACCCGGGCGCCAGCCTCGGGATCACCTTGAACTTCACGCCGGCGATCGCCGCGTCCGACTCTCCTGCGGACGTGGACGTCGCTCGGCGCCTGGACGGCACCAACAACCGCTACTTCATTGAGCCCATCACGAAGGGCGCCTACCCGGCGGACGTGTTGGCCGACCTGGCACCGATCTGGCCAACCGACCTGGTGGCCGACGGCGACCTGGCCGACATCGCGGCGCCGATCGACATCCTCGGGGTGAACTACTACACCACCAACCTCGTGGCCGCACCCGGACCGGGCGCCGAGCCGCCGTCCGGGCCGAACCCGAACATCTCCGCCCCAGAAGCAGTCACGGTCTCGCGCGGCCTGCCGGTGACGGCGATGGACTGGGATATCGATCCCGACGGCTTCCGGCAACTGCTGGTGCGACTGCACAACGAATACACCGGTCCGGCCGGCGTCGGCCTGGTGATCACAGAGAACGGCGCGGCGTTCGACGACGTGGCCGACGCGGACGGCTTCGTCGACGACACCGCCGATCGGCTCGCCTACCTCAAGTCGCACCTGCAGGCGGTACACCAGGCGATGGCCGAGGGCGCCGACATCCGCGGCTACCTCGCCTGGTCGCTGCTGGACAACTTCGAATGGGCGTTCGGCTACGCCAAGCGCTTCGGTATCGTGCGGGTCGACGACGAGTTGCGCCGCATTCCCAAGGCCAGTGCGTTGTGGTTCGCCGACGTCGCCCGTACCGGTCGCTTCGAGGACTGACCTACCACCACCAAGGAGTACCCCATGTCCGATGCCCCATTGGCAGCCAGGGTCGCACTTACCGGCGGCGCCGACTTCTGGCACACCCACGCGGTCGCCGAGATCGACCTGCCTGCGGTGATGGTGACCGACGGACCGCACGGCGTCCGTAAGCAGCTGGGTGACACCGACCACGTCGGTCTGAACGCCTCGGCGCCGGCGACCTGCTTCCCGCCGGCCGTCGGGCTGGCGTCCACCTGGAACCCTGCTCTGCTGAGCGAGGTGGGCGCAGCGCTGGGCGAGGAGTGCCGGGCGCTCGGCGTGGGCGTGCTGCTCGGGCCTGGGGTGAACATCAAGCGTTCCCCCTTGTGCGGGCGCAACTTCGAGTACTTCGCCGAGGATCCGTACCTGACCGGCGAGCTGGCCGTCGGGCTGGTGAAGGGTATCCAGAGCCAGGGCATTGGTACTTCATTGAAGCACTTCGCCGCAAACAACCAGGAGACCGACCGGATGCGCCGGGACTCCCAGGTCGACGCCCGGACACTGCGCGAGATCTACCTGCGCGCGTTCGGCAAAGTGGTCATCTCCGCCCAGCCGTGGACGGTGATGTGTTCCTACAACAAGCTGAACGGGGTGCATGCCTCGGAGAACCACTTCCTGCTCACCGAGGTGCTGCGTGACGAGTGGGGTTTCGAAGGGTTCGTCGTCTCCGACTGGGGTGCGGTACAGGATCGCGTCCGGTCGCTGAAAGCCGGGCTCGACCTGGAGATGCCTGCGCACCCGGAGCACGAAGCCGGCGTGACCCAGGCGCTCGCGTCCGGTGAACTCCACGAGGCGACGGTGAACCTGGCCGCCTCGCGGGTCGAGCGGGTGCTACGCCGCGCGCTGGCCAGTCTGGCCGACGCGCCCACTGAGTTCGACGTGGACGCCCACCACGCGCTGGCTCGTCGGGCGGCCGAGCAGTGCATCGTGCTGCTGGACAACGACGGAGTCCTGCCGCTGGCCCCCGAGACCCGGGTCGGCGTGGTCGGCGAGTTCGCCCGCACTCCGCGCTACCAGGGCGCCGGTTCGTCGCGGGTCAACCCGACCCGTCTCGACAACGCGCTGGACGCGATCTCGGCGATCGTCGGCTACGAGGTGCCGTTCGCGCCGGGCTTCGTCACGGCTGCCGGGCAGGAACTGGACGAAGGCGCGCGCGAGGACGCGATCGCGGTCGCGCAGAACGCAGACGTGGTGCTGGCCTTCCTCGGGCTGGGGGAGAACCACGAGTCCGAGGGCTACGACCGCGAAACCTTGGAGTTGCCGGCGGAGCAGTTGGCTCTGCTGGACGACCTGCTCGCGGTGAACCAGAACGTGGTCGTCGTGCTCAGCAACGGTTCCTCGGTACTGGTGTCGTCATTCGCCGGACGCGTCCGCGCGATCGTGGAGGGCTGGCTGCTGGGCCAAGCCGGCGGGCCGGCGATCGCCGACGTGCTGTTCGGCGCGGTGAACCCGTCGGGCAAGGTCGCGGAGACCATTCCACTTCGGCTGGAGGACGTGCCGTCCCACCTTCACTTCCCCGGTGATGTCAACGGCGTGCGCTACGGGGAGGGACTGTTCGTCGGCTATCGCGGGTACGACGCCAACCGCACCGAGGTCGCCTACCCCTTCGGGCACGGCCTGAGCTACACCACGTTCGAGTACGCCGATCTGGTGGTGAGCGCGTCGGACGCGGGGCTGACCGTCACCCTGCGGGTGACCAACACCGGTGAGCGAGCCGGCCGCGACGTCGTGCAGGCGTACGTCTCTGTGCCCGGCTCTGCGGTCGTCAGAGTGCCACGGGAGCTCAAGGGCTTCACTGACGTGACCCTTGATCCCGGGGCGAGCGCCGAGGTGACCATCGAGATCGCTCGCGAGGAGTTGGCGTTCTACAGCGTGCGGGATTCGGCCTGGCTGGTCGAGGGCGGCACCTACCTCGTCGAGGTCGGCCGATCCAGCCGTGACCTGCGGGTAGCGGGCTCGGCCGAAGTGGCCGGGAACGAGCCACGGCGTCCGCTGACGATGTCATCGACCGTGGCTGAGGCCATGGAGGTTCCCGCGTTCGCACCGGTCGCCGACAGCATGCTGCAGGGCATGTTCGCAGGCGACCCGGACCTGCTGCGGATGCTGGCGGACATGCCGCTGGCCGCACTGGTCAGCTTCTCGGGCCAGTCGACGCCGCAGTTCCAGGCGGTGCTCGACTCGGTCAACGCCCAGGGCTGAGCCGGCCTGCGCGCGGGTACGCTGGGCGCGACGCTCCCTGCGATCAGCGAGGGAACGACGTGACGTTGGATCGGAGCAGGGCGTGGCTCGACTTGGGACCGGCTTGGCGATGAGTTTGCTGGCCTTCGGCGTGGCCGGGTGTGCCGTGGTACCGCCAGCGGCGCTGACGCCATCGGGGCCGGCCAGTCAGCCGGTCCCGTCCGCGTCGCCCACGTCTCCCACCGCGTCACCGACCACCTCGGCGGCGACCCCGTCCAGCCCTTCGGCTTCGTCGCCGACCTCGACGCCTTCGCCGACCGGTACCGGGTCCGCCACGGCGCTGCCCGCGAAGGGCAAGGGGAAACTGGTGCTCTACCAGGAGAACCTGGTCTCGGACCAGATGACGGGCACCTGCCAGCGCAAGGACGGCAAGCCGACTCTGCAGCTCTCGGACAACGCCACCGACTTCTTCGAATCGGTCGAGGTGAAGATCGTGTTGACCGATGCCGTCGACGCCGCAGTCTCGGTCGACATGGACTTCGGCGCCGACTCCGAGTCGATCACCCACACACTCAAGGCGCGGGGCAACGGCGAGAGCGGCACCTCAGCGGTGCTGTCCCGGACGGGGGAGTCCTTCAAGGTGACCGGGAAGGGCACCATGACCGATGACGGCAAGGTCTCGGCCACGGGGGTGCCGTACACGGTCACCGTGACCTGCGCGAGCTTGGACTGGTAGCCGAGCGCCACCCTTCCGCATCGAGGGCCCACGGTTCGGTCGAGCGCCCGGACGTGGGTGCAGGCGTCCGGCAAGAACGATGGCCCTCGGCGTTCTGCGGGGAGATACGACAGAGTGGACGGGGTCTCGGGCGCTGGCCTGAGTCCGTCCACTCTGCCTGGGGGGAGGGGGTGCTCGGGAAGTCGGGGGCGCCGGCGTTGGCGCCGGCCTGGATCAGCTCACCTTCGCGCTCGAGACTCGCTTCTCGACGGCGTTGAAACCGGTGGCCTTGCCGGTGACCGCGACCGTCAACACCTTGCCCTTGTCGGACTTGGTCACCTTGTACGACGCCTTGTTGGCGCCCTTGATGCGGGTGTCGTTACGGAACCACTGGTAGGAGAAGGAGACTTTCACGGTCGCCCACTTGCCCGGCGCCACGGTCAGCTTCTTGCCCACCTTCGCCTTACCTGAGAGGGCCGGCTCGGTGGCTGCGAGCTCGCCCTTGGCAACCTCGGCCAGTTCGGCTGAGACCTGCGTAACTGCGGTGTAGCCGGCTCGGCTACCGACGACCCTCACTGTCAGCTTCGCGCCGAGATCGGCGGTCTGCGCGACATAGGTCCGGCCGGTGGCTGCCTTGATGGCCGACTTGCCACGGAACCACTGGTAGGTGAAGGCAACCTCGCCAGGACCCCAGCCATCGGTGACCGCGGTGAGTTCCTGCCCGACGGCCGGAGTGCCGCTGATGGTGGGTGCCGGGGTGGCGGTGAACGTGCCTGGGACGATCGCCGCGGTGGCCGCGGAGACCCGGGTGATCGGGGTGTAGGGCGCCAGCGAGCCGGTCACCGTGACCAACAGGGCGCTGCCGACATCGGCCGGCTGCACCTGGTAGGTCGCGCCGTTCGCGCCGCTGATCGGCGCCGCTCCGCGGAACCACTGGTAGCTCAGTGCCGCGGACGCCGCCCAAGTGCCCGGATCAACTGTCAGTGTCGCGTCCACCGTGTTGGTGCCGGTGACCGTGGGGACGGGGGCAGGGTCGACTGCCATGAAGAGCTTCGCCCACGTGTTGGCCGTCACGATGCCGGACGCGGAGAGGCCCACGGCGGTCTGGAACGCCTTCACCGCTGACACGGTGGTGCTACCGAGCTTCTTGCCGGCATTCGTCGCGTAGCCGAAACCGTTGAGCAGGGCATGCAGGGCACGGACCTGGTCACCGGAGGCGCCAGACTTCAACTGAGGGGCCAGCGCCGTCAGGGTGACCGGTCCGGCCTCGCCATCACTGTCCAGCTTCTTGGCGGCCTGGAACTTCTTCACCGCGGCCTTGGTCGCGGCGTCGTACGCGCCGGTTGCCTTCACATTCACGCCGGCCTTGCGCAGCAGGTACTGCAGGGCTGTCACCTTCGCGCCCGCGCTGTTCGCGGATAGGACGACAGTGAACGGCACCACGTCGTAGTCATTGAGCTTGTAGCCGGTGATGAGGTCGCGCAGAGACTGCGCGTAGGAGCCGGCGCTGTCGCCACGGTCGGCTTTCGCCAGCTCGTCCACGAAGGAGTTGACGTTGTCGAGCACCGCGCGGGCCCCGGCATACTTCTCGGCGGAAGCGATGATCGCGGCGCGGTCGGCGAACGCGTTGCCGATCGAGGAATAGTTGCTGTACCTGGTGGTGGCGCCGCCCTCGGTCACGGAGACGCAGCCGTACTGGAAGGCGTTCGCGGTCGCGTCCAGCTTCACGCCGGAGTCGTCGGCAAGGAAGAAGCCGTCATAGCGCCGCAGGCCCGCGAAGTACTTGCGGTCCTTCCAGTAGCTGAGAGTGGTCGTGACCACGCCGGCCGCGCGACCGCGCGCCTCGACGATCTCCCATTCGCCGGAGGCGAGCTTCTTGGTGACCACAGCGACGTGGCCGATGCCGTTGGAGCGGGCCGGGTTGTTGCGCAGGAACACCAGGTCGCCGACCTGGGGTGCGTCGATCGAGACCGCCCTGGTGACGTTGTACTGGGATGCGGCGAGGTCGGTGATCCGGTTGCCGGAGCGCCCGTAAAGCCATTCGACAAGTTCGGAGCAATCGAACTTGGCCGGGCTGCTCTGGCTGATCGCAGCTTCCGCGCCGAGCACGTAGGGCTTGCCCACCTGCGCTTCGGCCAGTTTGGCGAACTGGGCCGCGGTCATGGTGGCGCGGCAGGCGGTGTTGAAGTAGTTCCTGCCCTGCTTGGCTGCCTTCGAGGTGCCCCAGTTGGAATCGACGATCGCCTCGGCGATGGCGACCGACGCCGGCACGCCGTACTGTCTCTGGGCTGCCTGCGCCGATACGACGAGGCTGCTGATGAAGCTCTTCTTGGCGTTGGTCGAGATGGCGGACGCGCTGGCGGGGTCGACCAGGGCGAGCCCGATCAGCATGACCAGGGAGATGGCCATGCCCATAACTCTCGATACCGGCTTCACAAGGGGTTTCCTATCCACCCGGCAAGGGCCGAACAAGGGCCACGTTGAGGGTTTGGTTCCGGGCTCCTTGCCTCAACCACGCGTTGACAAGGGGAAATACGCCCTCGTGCACCTCAAGCTGGCATTCAGGGTTCTAGGTTGAGGGTTGAGGGCTGATACGTTCGGCGTGCAGCTGGTCGATCCCCGGAAGGACGCAGAAAATGCCGAAGCCACTCCGAATCGGAATCCTCGGCGCCGCCCGGATCGCGGAGCGTGCGCTGATCGAGCCGGCGGCCGCGATCGGCGCGGAAGTGGTCGCGGTCGCGGCGCGCGACCGGTCCAGGGCCGAGGGGTTCGCCGAGCGTCACGGTGTCGCCCGCGCGTATGGCAGCTATGTCGAACTCCTGGCCGATCCCGACGTCGAGGTCGTCTACAACCCGCTGCCCAACAGCGAGCACGCGCCGCTGAACCTGGCCGCGCTACGGGCCGGTAAGCATGTGCTCACCGAGAAGCCGTTCGCCAGCAATGCCGGCGAGGCTCGCCTGGTGGCCGCAGAGCCCAGGGACGGGCTGGTGCTCTTCGAGGGGTTCCACCACCGCTACCACCCCGTCTACCATCGGCTGCTGCAGTTGGTGGGCGACGGCACGATCGGCGACCTGACCGGGCTGTACGTGTCGATGAAGTTCGACTGCACCGACCTGACCGACATCCGCTGGTCGTGGCCGCTCTCCGGAGGGGCGCAGATGGACCTGGGTTGCTACACCGTCCACGTGGCCCGGGACGTGGCCGCGGTCCTCGGCGGGCAGGTGCGTCCGGTGGCGGCGAAGGCGGGCTTCCGCGAAGGGATCGACCCGCGCGTGGACGCGTCGATGCTGGTCGAGGCCGAGTTGCCGGGCGGTGTGCGGGCGGTGCTCGACTCGAGCCTGACGGAGCCCGCCGACATGCGGATCATCGCCGCCGGCACCAGGGGCTCCGCCGAGGTGAAGAGCTTCATCGCGCCGGACTTCGACGACCGGCTGGTCCTGACTGTGGCCGGCATGGAGACCATCGAACACCTCGGCACGACCAGCACCTACACCTACCAACTGCGGGCCCTCACGGCCGCGGTTCGTGAGGGCGCCGACTTCCCGACCGGTGCTGCGAACGCGGTCGCGAACATGGAGATCGTGGACGAGTGTTACCGGCTGGCCGGGCTGACCGTCCGGGGGCCTTCGCACTGAATCCTCACGGCTCGATGACCTCGTCGATGTCGTCCAGGGCCGGCAGGCCGTGGATCGGGTAGCTCACCGGACGTGCCGGCACGCCGGCGACCGTCGTGTACGGCGCGACGTCTTCAAGAACCACCGAACCGGCGCCGATCTTGGCGCCCTCGCCGACCCGGATGTTGCCGAGCACCTTGGCGCCGGCGCCGATCATGACGCCCTTGCCGATCTTGGGATGGCGATCGCCGCCGACCTTGCCGGTGCCGCCGAGGGTGACCTCGTGCAGCATCGAGAAGTCGTCCTCGACCACCGCGGTCTCGCCGATCACCACCGAGGTGGCGTGGTCGAACATGATGCCCTTGCCGATCTGTGCGCCCGGGTGGATGTCGACCGCGAAAACTTCAGAGATGCGGCTCTGCAGGTACAGCGCGAGCGCGGTGCGTTCATGCGTCCAGTAGTAGTGCGCCACCCGGTAGGCCTGAAGGGCGTGGAATCCCTTGAAGTAGAGCAGTGGGATCGAGTAACCGCGGCAGGCCGGGTCGCGGCTGAGGACGGCGCGCAGGTCCTCCCGGACGGCTGCACCGATGGACAGGTCGTCGTCGAGTGCCCGGCCGATCAGCTCGCGCAGGCTGAGGGAAGTGATGGTCTCGCTGCCCAGCTTGCTCGCCAGGATGTAGCTCAGCGCGTCCTCCAACTGCTCGTGGCAGAGCACGGTGGTGTGCAGGAAGCTTGCCAACGCCGGTTCGGCTTTCGAGTCTGCGGTGGCCTCGGTCCGCACCCGGTTCCAGATCTCGTCGCGCAACGCACTCATCTCTGCCTACCTCCAGCCGTTCTGTCTGCCTGGGCCGGCGGTCAGCACCTCGAGCGCCGCCACTGGTCCAGTCTCGCGCGGCGCACTGGCGATCCGGTTGCGCACCGCGCTGGTGCCATCGAGCAACAACACGGTCAGGGGCCGGGTGATTCCCAGTTCCTCGACCAGTTCGGTCATGACTTCGTCCCGACTGTCACCGGACGGGCGAACAGCCGTCGGCCGAGCAGGTACAGCTCGCAGCCGAGGCAGAAGTCGAAGACTGCGTTCAGCAGGGCGGCCACGAGGGCGAACCCGACGGCGACGAAGAAGACGATGTCTGCGCCCAAGAGGGCGGCAAGGATGCCGACGACGGCGAAGGCGAGACCAACGCCCTGAGCGAAGCGCGGCGGACGCTCGTCCTCGAGTTCGGCCGGCGCACCGAGGCGGGGACGCACGAAGCGGCGGTACAGCCAGCCATACGGCTGGTAGCGCAGGCCGAGCAGCGAGCCGAGCCCGAACGCGAAGGCCTGGATGACGAGGAGCGCCAACCCCCAGCGAGGGCCGGCGACGAGGGTGAGGGCGAGAACCGCAGAGGTGACCGCGGCGCCGAAGCGGGGACCGCGTGGATCGATGAGGGTGGCCATGGGAATTCCTTGGTCGGAGTCGAGGTGTGGTGTGTGGCTACAGCGGCTGCGGCGACGTGGGCCGTCAGGCGCTGCTCGGCCGGGAGTGGTAACAGGTGGTCGGACGCGAGATCAGCCGCGACAACAACACATGCACTGAAGTACGCGTTCGCTGCTCAGCGTGAGGGCGAGCCGACGGTCGGTGTGCATGCGCCGAACGTTACCATGTGCCAATTCTGGGCCGGGCTGTGCCGGCTGAACCGAAGGATGTGCCGGGAGGGTACGCTTGCGCGGGTGAACTCACTGCGGCAGTCGAGGCGGTGGCCCAAGCTCGGGTCGCGACTGCTTGCCGCGGTCGCCACCATCGCCTGTCTGTGGCCGATGCTGGCGAGGTTGCCGAAGGTCTCCGTCGTCGCGTGTTTCGACGCCGCCCATCCTTTGTACGCCCTGGTCCCAGCCGAGTTCGGTGAGTTGCACTGCCTCAGCGCGCCCGCCCCGGTGGTCAGGTGGACCTTGATGATCGGGGCCACTCTGCTGGTGCAGGCGCTGGTGTTGCCGTTGCTGGTCACCGTAGGGGCGTTCGTGGCCCGCGGCCTGCGTCGCTTCGCGCTCTCCGCAAAGCGACGGTTGGCGCTGGCGCTGACCGAACTCAGCGAGCTGGTCGTCCCCCAGCAGCGTCTGGTGCCCGTCCGGGTGCACGCGCGTGGCGACGACATTCTCTGGTCGCGCGCGAATCCCCGCCGCGGCCCACCGTCCTGCCTTTCGTGAAGTTGTGACCGCGCGCGCCTGAGGGCGCGCCTGAACCGCGCGTTCGAACGCGCTCGGCGGCGAAGCGTCCGCCCGAACCCAGTCGTCACTTGGGCCGATGGCCCGGAATCGAAAGAGCAGATGTCCAAGAAACTGTTGCCTCCACCGTCCGAGAACGCCCGTGAAGGGCTGCGGCACAAGCAGGCCGCCCAAGCCCTGGGTGAGCGCCGCGTGAAGCTCGCCACCCGGATCGCCTGGATCACCGGGTTGCTGGTGATCGCCCTGATGATCGGGGTCACCGTGTGGTCGGTGGCCAATGCCCGCAGTGTCAGTGCCACGCCCGCCAGTGGCGATGCGGTGGCGCCGCTGAGCGCCGTCGACGGTGGCGGGATCGTCGCAGGGAACGCCGCCGCGCCGGTCACAGTGACCGTCTACGCCGACTTCATGTGTCCCTACTGCGGCCAGTTCGAGCAGGTCAACGGCGACGACCTGGATGCGGCGATCGCTGCCGGCAAAGCGAAGGTCGAGATGCATCCGATGTCGTTCCTCGACCGCTACTCCTCGGGCACCCAGTACTCGACGCGCGCCGCGAACGCCTTCGCAACGGTGGCCAACCACGACGCCGGCATCGCGATGGCGTTCATGAAGCTGCTCTACGCCAACCAGCCTGAAGAGGGCTCGACCGGGCTCACCGACTCCAGGCTGGTCGAGTTGGCGAAGCAGGCCGGCGCGCCCGCCGAGGTTACGGCGACCTTCGCCAAGCGGACGTTCGAGCCGTGGGTCGCGAAGATCACCGAGCAGGCGTTCGCGTCCGGTGTTCAGAGCACGCCCACGGTGAAGATCAACGGCGTGGTCCAGACCGCGAACCTGCTCGTCCCGGGCACATTGGCTGCCGCGATCGACAAGGCCGCCAATGGCTGATGGGCCGTTGCGACGGCTCAGCGCGCTGCGTCAGTCCAACCCGTGGATCTTCGCGACGATGCTCGTCTCGGCACTGATCAGCCTGACCGCGTCGTTCGTGCTTTCGGTGGACGCGGTCTTGCTGGCGGCCAATCCCGACGCCGAACTGGCCTGCAACATCAACGCCGTGCTGAGTTGCGGCACGGTGGGGGTCTCCTGGCAGGCCAGCCTGTTCGGGTTCCCGAACGCGTTCCTCGGGCTGGTCGCCGAACCAGTGGTGATCACCATCGCGGTGGCCAGCCTCGGTGGGGTGCGGTTCCCCCGGTGGTTCATGCTCTCGGCGCAGGTCGTGTACACGCTGGGTCTGGTCTTCGCGTACTGGCTGTTCTTCCAGGCCTACTACGTGGTCGGCGCGCTGTGCCCGTGGTGCCTGCTGGTGACGCTCTCGACCACCCTGGTGTTCACCTCGCTCACGCACGTGAACATTCGGGATGCCAACCTGTACCTGCCCGACGGCGTGAACCGGGCTCTGCAGCGCTTCGTGCGCGCAGACCTGGACGCGCTGGTGGTGGCGATCTGGCTGATGACGGTCGTGATGCTCGTAGTGGTGAAGTACGTTCCGATGATGGTCTGAGCGGGCCGGACGGCCCAGAAGGAAATGGACATGGCGAAGAACAGCCAGGAGTTGCGGACGGCGTCCTCGCGACGGGCGGCGCTGCGGGAGCAACGGGCCGGAGAGCAGCAGGCCGCGCAGCGGAAGCGCTTGGTGGTGCGGATCTCGGTGGTGGCGGCCGCCGTCCTTGCCCTCGTGGCCGGCGTGGCGGTCGGTGCGATCGTGAACAACCGAACGGCCCAGACTGCGTCCGGTGAGGTGGTGATCGGTGCCGCTGCGCCGGCGAACGCCACCACCGACGGAGCTGTCCGCGTCGGCAGTGCGGACGCGCCGGTGACAGTCTCGATCTTCACCGACTTCATGTGCCCGTACTGCAAGACGTTCGACGAGGCCAATGCCGAAGCCCTGTCGACGCTCCTGCAGGCCGACCGGGTGTCGGTGCAGGTCTACCCGCTGACCTTCCTGGACGCCGCTTCGCAGGGCACCCGGTACTCGATGCGGGCTGCGAACGCGTTCGCGACGGTGGCCAACGCCGATCCGAACCTGGCCTGGAACTTCTACCAGTTGCTGTACGCCCACCAACCAGCCGAGGGAACGACTGGCCTGAGCGATACCCAGCTGATTCAGTTGGCCGAACAGGCCGGCGCGTCGAAGGAGGTCGCCGCGGCGATCGGCAAGCTGGCCTACCGCGCATGGACGGACGAAGTCACGAAGTCCTGGTACCCCGAGAGGGTGCAGGGCACCCCCACGATCCTGGTCAACGGGACGCGGTTCGAGGGCGATCCGTACTCGGCCGGTCCTCTTGCCCAAGCCATCGAAAAGGCCGTTGCGGGCGGCTGAGCCTCGCTCCACCGGATGAGCGCGGTCTCGACAGGCTCGACCAGCCGATCGGATCAGGGCTACGCCTGGCGCTGGGTCCAGGTGTCGGCCGGAAGCGATTCGCCGACCTCCAGAAGAGCGTCGAGGACCACGCGGACGGCGGCCCGGGCCAGCCGGTCGGGACGACCGAAGGCGACGATCGAGCGCACCGAGCGGACGTCGGTCAGTGTCCGGGTGACGACGTCGGGCCGCGACCGGGTCGTATAGCGGGGCAGTAGTGCGCAGCCGACCCCGGCGGCGACGAGGGCCTCGACGAGCCGGTTGTCGCGAAGCCGCTGCACAACGTTCAGGCCGGTCCCGCTCCGGTTCTCGATGGCGATCCGGACGGTGTCGAACGGGAAGCCTAGCGGTACGCCGATCCAATCCTCGCCCGCGAGATCGGACGCCTGTAGGGAGGCGCGTCCGGCCAGCCGATGGCCGCTCGGGAGCGCCACGTCCAGCGGTTCATGCGCGATCACCTCGGCGATCACACGGTCGCTGCCCGAGAGGCTGGACGCCATGCTGTGCCCGATCACGATGTCGTGGTCCGCGGCCTTCGTGGCGAAGTCCGCCTCAGCGACGTCCTCGTCGGTCAGGCGGACTCGCACGTCCGTGTTCTGCAGCCGGCCGAGTACCGGAGGAATCAGGAACTCCCCAGCGCTGGGCAGCGCGGCGATTGTGACGATGCCTGCGGGATCGCCCTGCAGCGCGTCCAGGTCGCGCTGCAGCCCGGCCAGGGTCGTTGCGACTTCCGTGGCGCCCTCGGCCAGGAGTCGCCCGGCGCGAGTGAGCCGTAGCCCGCGTCCGTCCGGCTCGACCAACGGCACGCCGAAGGCACGTTCGGCACTGCGCAATTGCTGGCTGACCGCGGACGGTGAGCGATACCCCGCCTCGGCCACCGCGGTGATGGTGCCTCGGTCGGCCAGTTCGCGGAGGAGTTCCAGGTGACGCAGATCCATGAAGGCAGCCTAAAGTAACTCTTTGAAGGTTCGTGCTTGTCCTTCATTATCAGCCGGGTCAGGATTGTGGTCGTGCCTATCCGACATCGTCTTCTCGCCATCCTCGTCGCCGCGATCTGGGGCGTGAACTTCCTGGCGATCCACGCGTCCCTGAGCCACTTCCCGCCGTTCTTCCTGGTGGCGCTGCGGTTCGCGCTGATCGCGGTGCCGACCATGCTCTTCGTGCCCCCGCCGGCGGTGAAGCTGCGCCATCTGATCGGCTATGGGTTGGGCTTCGGTGTGGTCCAGTTCATCTTCCTGTACGCGGGTATGGCGGCCGGTATGCCCACCGGTCTGGCTTCCCTGGTGTTGCAGGCCGCTGCCCCGTTCACCCTCGTACTGGGTGCGCTGCTGCTGGCTGAGCGAGTAACCGGACGGGCCTGGCTGGGCATCGCGATCGCCGTGGCCGGCATGGTGCTGGTGGGCATCTCGCGAGCGCAGGCAGCAGCATTCTGGCCCTTCGTCCTGGTACTTATCGGCGGCCTGGGCTGGGCGTTCGGCAACCTGGCGAGTCGGCTGGCGAAGCCGCCGAACCCACTGCACCTGACGCTGTGGATGTCGGTGGTGGTGCCCGTGCCGATGCTCGCGTTGTCGCTCGTCTTCGAGGGGCCCGCACAGATCGCGTCCGCTCTCGCCACATCCACTGAAGCGGCGGCGGTGCCTGCCTGGATCGGGCTCGCCTACACCTGCATCATCGGCACCGCGGTCGGGTCGGGCATCTGGACGTGGCTGCTCGCCCGGCACCCGGCCGGTGTGGTGGCGCCGTTCTCGATGCTGGTGCCGGTGGTCGGGATCGTCACCGCGGCGATCGTGCTGGGGGAGGTGCCGACCTGGCTCGAGGTGCTGGGCGGGTTGGTGGTGGTCAGTGGGGTGCTGATCGGATCACGGCGTCCGAAGGAGGCGAAAGTCGAACCTGTGCCGACGATGGTGCAGGTGCCCTGAGCGGGGAGACGTATCGACCCGTCGACGGGCCCGGCCCCTCGATTCGACGGGCTCGGGAACGCTGGGTCAGCGGGTGTCGGCGCCGGGGTCCTTGTCCTTGCGGAGTTCGTCCTCGCGACGCTTGAGGTCTTCCTCCCACTTCTTCAGCAGGTCCTCGTGCTCGGTGCTGCGCTTCAACGAGCGCAGGAATTCCGGATCGTCGTCGGGGGCGATGGTGCGCTGCCGCGGCGGTTGTTCGTAGGTCGTGGGAGTACTCGGACGCGTCGGCGGCGCGGACGCTGACCCCGCGACCGGGCGGCCGGCCAACAGCCACGCGAGGCACCCGACGATCGGAATCAGGACCATCACAAGCACCCACGCCCAGCGGGGAAGGCTGCGGATGCGGCTCTCGTCGGCGCGCAGGCAGTCGAGCAGGCAGAAGATCACCAACACCAACTCGACGGCGAACGGCAGTACTCGAATCATCCACACTCCTGGCTAGCTGCCTCAACGATATGTCATGCCACCAGAGGGTGTGGTGCGCCCCCACGACCTCGCGGATGCAGGAAGTCAGGCGGCCAATTGCTGGGCGCGCAGGTGGCCGGCGAAGGCTTGCAGCAGGAGCCGGCCGGTACGTGCCACGTCAGTATCCTGGGATTGCATCGCCCGGCGCATCGTGCGGGCGTCTTCGCCGTTGAGTGCGGCCCAGCGTCCCATCAGATCGGGGGACGCCTCCGGATGGAACTGGACGCCCAGGGCCGAGCCCACGCGGAACGCCTGATTGGGGTAGTCGGGGCTGCTGGCGAGGGTGACGGCGCCGTCCGGCAGCCGCGTGACCGCGTCGTGGTGGGACTCGGCGACCAGCGAGCGGCCCTCGGTGGCCAGCCTGCCGAGCAGCGGGTCGTCAGCGGACTCGGGGTGCCAGGTGACCTCTACTGCGCCGCGCTCGCCACCGGCGGGATGGTCCACGGTCACCTCGCCGCCGAATGCCTCGGCCAGCAGCTGGTGGCCCAAGCAGATCGCGAGCGTCGGGACGTCGGCCTCAACCGCCTCGGTGAGCAGGGTCTTCAACGGCTCGATCCAGGGGTGACCAGCGCTGTCGTGCGCGTTCATCCGCCCACCGAGCACGATCAGGCCATCGCCGAGAGCGTCGACGTCGGGAACGCCGAGCTTCCACAGCGGAATGGCTCGGACGAGGACGCGGTTGCTGCCCAGCCACGGGCCCAGTCGATCGGCGGGCACCTGTGGGTCGGGCTGGATGATCGTGACGCGGACTGACCTCGGCATGTGCCCGAGACTAACCAGGCTTTCTGACAGCCAAGTTACGGTCCGGTGACCGGGCCGGGAGTCGCGGTGGGTACTTCTCTCACCTCAGTCCCTTCCCTTCGAACGGGCGGCCATGCGGCCGGCGATGGCCTCGGGCTCGAGCGCGGTCTCGATGCCGATCGCCAGTGCTCCGGCGGTTCCGGACGCCATACCGAGCTTCGGTCGGGCGATCGTGAGGGTGCGGGTTGCGAGCGGAAGCGCCCGCCGGTAGACGATCGACCTGATGCCGGCGAGCAGGTCGTCGCTGGCCAGCGCCAGCCGTCCGCCCACCACGACCCGCTCGGGGTTGAAGCAGTGGATCAGGCTGACCGCGATGTCGCCGATGTGCTCAGCGCGCTCGCGCACCAGCGTAATCGTGCGGCGATTGTGGCGCCGGACAAGGTCGAGCACCTGCTCCACCAGCGCCGCGTCCGGACGGTCCTGTAGCCCGAGTGCGCTCCCGATGGCCCGGACGGATGCCAGGGCTTCGAGGCAACCGGTGGCTCCGCAGGCGCATTCGGCGGTCGAGCCGGCGATGCGAAGGTGGCCGATGTCGCCGGCGGCTCCGTCCGCGCCGCGAAAAATGGCACCGTCCGAGCCGATGATTCCGGCTCCGATGCCCGAACCCACCTTGAGGTACAGCAGCGGGCCCCTATAGGAGCCGGCCGAGCGAGCCTCGCCGAGCGCGCGGAGGTTCACGTCGTTCTCCAGTACCGCCGAGGCGCCCAGGGATTCCTCCAGGTGTGCGACGACCGGGAAGCCGTCCCAGCCCGGCATGATCGGCGGACGGACCACCGTCCCGCCCCAGTAGTCGACCGGACCGGGCAGGCCCACCACAACGGTGCGCGGCGCTTGCGCCAAGCCGGTGTCGGCGAGAAGCTCCTCGAAAGTGCGGACGAGGACCGCCAACACCGGCTCTGGTCCGCTGTCGATGCGGAGATCGATCTCCCTCTCACCGAGGACCCGCTGGCCAAGGTCGAACGCGCACACTCGGGTGAGGGTCGCGCCGCAGTCCGCCGCAAGGATCACCCCGAAAGTAGGGGCCAACTCAAGGGTCTCGGCGGGGCGGCCGCGTCCGGGCGTTGCGTGCAACCCGGCCGCCCGGATAGCTCCGAGGCGCAGCAGTGTCTCCACGCCCGCGTCCACCGTGCTGCGGGACAGTCCGGTGGCACGACCGATCTCGGCCCGTGAGGTCGCTGACCGGCTGGCGATCAGTTTGGCCGCGAGGCTCGCCACCGATTCCCGGCCCAGCCGCGCCGCGAGGGTGGGCGTGGACAGTGCGACGTGGAATCTACTCACGGCCGTCTCCTGACCTCTTCGTGGTGCGAAAGGCTCGCGACCCCCAGCCAGAGAATACGCCGGTTACCGGCATAAAGGATGCCTTGAACAGGCCTAGTTCGGCTCCTTAGCCTTCGTTCATCCCGGGGCGCCGGGAACCGGACTCAGGCAGGGATGAGATGCAGACACCAGCGGCGGTGCGTTCCGCAACTTTCAGGGCCCCCGCGGGTCTGGAACTCTCGACGCTGCGTTCCGGGGTGATCGGTGCGGGCTTCATCGGACAGGTGCACGCCCGCGCGATCCGCGCGGCGGGGGGCCGGCTCACCGCCGTCGCGGACGCAGTCGCCGACGGCATCGAAGCCGTGGCCGGACGTCTCGGCGCGGAGCGGGGCGCGGCGTCCGCGGACGCACTGATCTCCTCGCCCGACGTCGATGTGGTGCACATCTGCACGCCGAACCACCTGCACGCGTCCCTGGCTCGCCGCGCGATCGCGGCGGGCAAACACGTGATCTGTGAGAAGCCGCTCGCGACAACGCTCGAGGATGCGTCCGAACTGCTGGAACTCAGCCGGGCGGCCGGGGTGGTGACGGCGATCCCGTTCGTCTACCGGTACTACCCGACCCTGCGCGAGGCCCGTGCCCGACTGACCGCCGACGGGAGCGGCCCGGTCCACCTGATCCACGGCTCGTACCTGCAGGACTGGCTCTCCAGCGCCCGGAACCAGAACTGGCGGACGGATCCGAGACTCGGGGGCGCCTCGCGAACCTTCGCCGACATCGGGGTGCACTGGTGCGACCTGGTCGAGTTCGCGACTGGCCACCGGATCACCGCGCTGGCCGCACGACTGGTCACAGCGCTGCCGGAGCGCACGGACGGGGCGCGCGCCGAGCGCATCACCACTGAGGATGCCGCGAGCCTGGTGTTCGAGACCGACCGCGGCGCCATCGGTTCGCTGGTGGTCAGTCAGGTGACGCCCGGACGCAAGAACCGGCTCTGGGCGTCGTTCGACGGCCCCGACACGTCGATGGTGTTCGATCAGGAACTGCCCGAGACGCTCTGGGTGGGCTCGCGGGAGGGGGTGCAGTTCGTCCACCGGGGTGCGCTGGAGGCAGCGCCGGAGGCCCAGCGGCTGTCCTACCTGCCGCCGGGCCATCCGCAGGGATTCCAGGATTGCTTCGCCGCGCTGGTGCGCGACGTGTACGCCGCGATCGAAGGTGAGCAGCCGTTCGGACTGCCGACGTTCGCGGACGGCGTCCGCGCGGCCCGGATAACCGCGGCGGTGCTGGAGTCGTCGGCCACAAGGTCGTGGGTCTCGGTGTCCTGATCCTTCGGGAGGTACCGGCAGGACCTGTTCCGGGCGGGACCGCGGGCTTAGGTTGGACGCCGAACCACTCAACCAGGAGGCACGACATGCCGAGGCGACTGCTGCCGCCGTCGTCGGCCCTGCTCTGGGGCATCCAGGGTGCCTTCCTCAGCCCGGCGCTGGCGCTCATCCTGATCCACCTGTACGGCGCGACCACGGCAGAGGTCGGCTGGGTGCTAGCTATCTACAACGCGAGCGGATTCGTCGCGTCCTTGGTGCTGCCCGCGTATGCCGACCGGAAGAGCGAATACCTGGCCACGATGCTTGTCTGCGGCGCGCTCACGCTGGTGCTCGCGATCGCGCTGGCGCTGACCACCAGCCTTTCGGTGGCGACGATCCTGCTGGTCGTGATCGGCGGTCCGGCAGGTATCGGCGGCTCGCTGCTGTACGCCCATCTGCGGCACTCGGGAGCGCCGCCGGCCGAGATCATCAACACCCGCGCGATCGTGTCGGTGGCGTGGGTGGCGGGACCTCCGCTGGCCACGTTCATCATGGGTTGGTACGGCAACGCCGCGATCCTGGTGGCGATCGCGGTGGTCGCTGTCTTCAACATGGGCACCACGGCGATCATGATCGGGCAGCGTCGCCGTGCCGCGGCAACGGCCGAGGCTGCGCCCGCCGAAGCATCCCCGTCCGGTGCGGACGACGTTCCGGTGAGCCGGACGGGGATCGCGCTGGTGATGGCGGCGTTCGTGCTGCTGCAGGCCACGAACGCGGCTGCGGTGACGATCATGACCGTCTATGTCACCCAGACCCTCGGGCTGGACGTGATGTGGGCGGGCATCGCACTTGGTGCGGCGGCGGCGCTGGAGGTGCCCGCATTGCTCTTCATCGGTCGCCTCAGCGGACGCTTCTCGCATTTCGGACTGCTCGCGACGAGTTGCCTGGCCGGGATCGCCTACTACGTGGGCCTGGCGGCCGTGACCGAACCCATCTCGCTGGTCGCACTGCAGGTGCTGAACGCATGGTTCTTCGCGGGCATCGCCGGAGTCGGGCTGCCACTGTTCCAGGATCTGATTCCGCGTCCGGGCCTCTCCACCGGCCTGTACATGAACACCCGGCGGGTCGGCTCGATCGTGGCCGGTCCGATCATCGCCCTCGGCGCGGGCACCGCGCTCGGGCAGCGGGGCATCTTCGTGGTGAGTGCCGCGGTCACCGTCCTCGGCCTGCTGGTAGTCGCGATAGCGAAGCGGGTTACCGGGCCGGTTGCGACGGCCGGGCAGAACCACGCCACAGCTTCGGGCCGGTGACCAGGGCGTAGGCGACCAGGGCGGCGAGTAGGACGGTGAGCGCGACCGCCAGGGTCAGCGCCACGCCGTAGCCGCCGGTCAAGTCCTTTGACAGCCCCCACAGCGGCGAGCCGACCGCGATGCCGATCGGCATGGTTGCGGTGGCGACCCCCAGCAGCGAGACGAAAGGCCGTCCACCGAAGGTGTGCCGCAGCAGGATCGGCGTGAGGATCGGCGGCGTGATGGCTGGGATCGAGAAGAGCAGCACCCCGACGGTCTGGGCGGGGTAACCCGCCGCGGTGAGGAAGAGGGTGAGCGCAACCACCAGCAGTCCTGCGGACAGCAGGTAGGCGACCAGCGGACCCCAGCGGTCGGTGAGGTTGCCGAGCAGAAGCGTGGTGCCGACGTTGGCGACCGACAGGAGCGAAAGCAGCACACCGGCGGCAGCGAGATCGAGGCCGCGGTCGGCCATCATGGCCGGGAAGTGCTGCTGCAGCGCCATGATGCCGCTGAAACAGGTGAGCCCGACCAACAGCGCGACGAACTGCGGGCTTCGGACGGCGTCCGCGGGCGTCAACCCGGCATCGTCGGAGTGCTTCTCCTCCTCGATGTCGTGTGCGCCGTAGGCGTGCAGGCCGACGTCGGCCGGCTTGGAGCGGATGAGCACCAAGCCGCTGAATAGGGCCACCGCAACTGTCAGGCCGCCGACGAGCTGATAGCCGAGTTGCCAGCCGCCAGTGGTCACCACGGTCGGCAGCAGGGCTCCCGCGGCGATGCCCCCTACGCTCGCGATCCCCATCAGGGCGCCCTGCATCAGCCCCTGTCGCTGCAGGAACCAGTCGTGGACGAGCGCTGCACCGGTCATCTGCATCGCGACGGTGGCCAGCAGTCCGGAGGCGAACGCCAGCAGGTAGAGCTGCCAGAGGTCGGTAACGAAGGACACCGCGAAGAGTGCCGTTCCGGTCAGCGTGCCGCCAAGAATCACCAGCCGCCGCGCGCCGAGCCGACGAACCAGCCAGGGGCCCGCGATCGCGAGCGTGGCCGCACCGGCGACCATGTTGATCGAGACGAAGACCATCGCCTGGCCGAGGCCGACGCCGAGTGTGATCGCCAACGCGGGCAGCAGGATCCCGGCGGCGAGGAATAGCAGGACGTTGAGGCTCATCAGCAGTCCGGAGCCGACCACGACCATCCAGTGGCGGGTCGATATCCCGGCCAGCGGCGGGTTTGGCATTGGGATCCTCTCGGTGACTGTGATGCCATTCAACCCGTTCGCGAGCGCGGGCAGGAAGGCGTTCGCCAGAGGTGTCCTGACAAGGAACCCCGGGCGAGCACCCGCTGGCCGTACGGTGGGACGCGGAATCGGCGGGAGGAGATCTGATGCGTGTTCTGATCACACGGTCCGCGCAGGGACTGGGCCACGCCACCGCGAGCAATCTGCTGGACGCGGGTGCGGAGGTGGTCGTGCACGTGCGCGAACATGCTCGGCTCGGCGCGGTGGCGTCGCTGGTGGAGCGCGGTGCCCGGGTGGTGATCGGTCACCTCGCCGACCTCGACCAGGTGCGGCACATCGCCGGGCAGGTGAATGACCTGGGTCGGATGGATGCGGTGATCCACAACGCCGGGGTCTATTCGGGAGCGCAGGTGATGCCGGTGAACGTGGTCGCGCCGTACGTGCTCACCGCAACTCTGTCCCGGCCCGACCGGCTGGTCTTCCTGAGCAGCGGGATGCACCGCGGCGGCCGTCCCGAACTCGACCGGATCGATTGGTCGGGACGGCGGCCGTCCGGGAGCTACTCCGACAGCAAGCTGTTCGTCACCGCGCTGGCGTTGGCGGTGGCCAGGCTCTGGCCCGACGTGCTGAGCAACGCGGTCGACCCTGGCTGGGTGCCCACCCGGATGGGTGGCCCGTCGGCACCCGACGACCTGAGGCTCGGCCACCTCACCCAGGAATGGCTGGTGACGAGCGACGATGCTTCAGCCCGCACCTCAGGTGGCTACTGGCACCACCAGCGGCGGACGGACCCGCACCCGTCGGCTATGGACGGGCCCTTCCAGTCGAGACTCTTGGCGTCTCTGGCCGATTTCACCTCCGTCGCCCTCAGGTAGGCATTGCGACCGGATTCACCCTGCCGGACGAGCAACCCCGCTTGACGGTCCCTAGAAGCTCCCGTCAGGAACGAGCGCACTCCACCTCCGGTCCCTGAGAAGCGTTCGCGAGGAACGATCGCACCCCTACTTGGTCCCTGAGGAGGTCGCTCTGCGACCGTCACGAAGGGCCCTCGCCACCCTCCTACCGGTCCCTGAGGAGCGTCCGTGAGGAACGAACGGACGCGTC
>DAORUI010000019.1:0-4210 GCA_035433085.1 Propionicimonas sp.
TGCTCGTTCCTCACGGACAGGTGCGAACAGGTCCCGTTATGTCGCGGCCACCCAATGAACGCTCCCTGAGGAGCGCTGGTGAGGAACGAGCGAGCGCGTCACGAAGGGCGTCCGCCACCGGTTTGTTGAAGCAGTCGGCGGCCCTTCGTGACACCGTCCGCTCGTTCCTCGCGGCCGGCTCCTCAGGGACCGGTAGGAGGTGCTGCTCGTTCTCGCGACCGGCTCCTCAGGGACCGGTAGGAGGGGCTGCTCGTCCCTCACCGACAGGTGCGAACTCGCAGCTTGGCCAAGGTCTCATCCCGGCGTGGGGCTCGCAAGTTCGCGCCTTGACAGAATAGAACAATAGTTCGAACATGGCAGGGTGAGCTGTGTCGCCGATCTGCCTAAGCAGGAGCTCCTGGAGCGCCTGCGGGTACAGGCGAGTGCAGGAACCAAGGTGCTGAAACCGACCTTTCCGGTTCCTGAAGCGTTGGCGGGCATCGTGCCCACCGGCGGGCTTCTGAGCGGCGCGGCCTACTCGCTGGGAACCGCGGGAGCACTGCTGCTGGCGTTGCTGGCCGAACCTTCCAGGGAGGGCAGTTGGTGCGGAGTGGTCGGCGTGCCCGAGCTGGGCGTGGAGGCCGCCGAGCGGGCCGGGATCTGTCTGGACCGGTTGGTACTGGTGCCTGAGCCGGGTGACCAGTGGCTAGCGGTTACGGCAGCGCTGGCTGAGGTGCTGCCGGTGATCGCATTGCGACCAGGCGGACGCGTCCGAGAAGCGGACGCGTCCCGGCTGACCGCGCGGTTGCGGGATCGCGGAGGCGTTCTCCTGGTGCACGGGGACTGGCCCCGGGCGGAAGCCCGCCTTGACCTCATCGAACCGAGATGGTCAGGGGTGGGCGCCGGCCACGGATGCCTTACCGGACGGGAAGTGCTCGCCGCCGCGACTTCGAAGCGCTTTCCCGGCGTGCGCAGCGTCCGCCTGCAACTACCCGACGAGAACGGTCGGCTGGCCCAGGCGGCGTCCGCGCCCCCGTCCGCCTCGGAGCAGGTCGACTTGCTGGTGGCAGGTTGATGACAACGACGATTCGTCCCCATGCAACCGCAGGGCAGGCAGCTCCAGCCTCCCGCGAGCGCTGCCTGGTGCTCTGGTTCCCGGGCTGGCCGGTACGGGCCTGGGCGCTGGCTGCGGGCCAGCGGGCGGAGCAGCCGATCGCGGTGGTGGCCGCGAACCGGGTCACGTCCTGCTCTACAGCCGCACTGGCCGAAGGCGTGCAGATCGGGCAGCGTCGTCGCGAAGCCCAGGCGAGGTGCCCGACGCTGCAGGTGATCGGTGCCGACGAGGCCAGGGACGTGCGGGAGTTCGAGCCGGTGGTCGCGTGCATCGAGGAACTCGCCCCCGGGGTGCAGGTGATCCGCCCCGGCCAGTGCGCCGTCCGCGCCCGAGGGCTGGCCAACTACCTGGGCAGTGAAGCTGAAGCCGCAGAGACCCTTCTGGAGGCGGTGGTCGCAAACCTAGGCCTTGCCGACGGTCGGGTCGGGATCGCCGACGGCAGGTTCGCAGCCGCCCAGGCAGCACGCTTCGGCGATCCGGTGCGAATCGTCCCGGCCGGCGGGTCTGCACGTTTCCTGGCGCCGCTGCCGATCACCGCGCTCGGGGACGAGAGCCTGGCCACCCTGCTGCCCAGGCTGGGCATCCACAACCTGGGCGACTTCGCCGCCCTCGACGCGGACTCGGTACGTGATCGGTTCGGCAGCCCAGGGCTGCGCCTGCACACCATTGCCTCCGGACTCGATCCGAGCACTGTGCAGCCACGGACGCCGCCGCCTGAGCTTGCCAGGCAGATCGACTTCGAGCCCGCGCTGACCCTGGTCGATCAGGTCGCCTTCACCGCGCGGGCGACCGCGGAGGATTTCATCGCATCCTTGACCGCGGCCGGACTGGCCTGCACCGAGATCAGGGTGGAGCTGCTGGGTGATCGGGATGAGCTGGTGGTGCGCAACTGGCTCGCGTCCGGTGTGTTCGACGCCGTCGCGGTGATCGATCGGGTGCGCTGGCAACTCCAGGCCGCTGCCGGCAGCCAACTCGGCAGCGGGGTGGTGAGCCTTCGGCTGGTGCCGATCGCGGTGGACGCCCTTGCCAATCACGTGCCCGGACTGTTCGGTTCCGGCACCGACGAGCGCGTGCACCACGTGCTCTCCCGGGTGCAGGGCATGCTCGGGCACACCGGCGTGCTCACCGCGGAGATCGGCGGTGGCCGCTGGCTCGCCGAACGGCAGGTGCTGGTGCCGTGGAGCGACCGGCCCAGCCGATCGACCCCCAGGGATCGGCCATGGCCCGGTCAGGTGCCCGATCCGCTGCCGGCCACGGTCTTCGCCGAGTTGCGACCGGTGCAGTTGGTCGGCAGCAGCGGACGCCCGGTGGCACTGAACAGCCGCGGCCAGGTCACCGATCCGCCAACCGGGCTGAGTGTCGAGAACCAGGTGCGGACGGTGATCGGCTGGGCCGGTCCCTGGCCGATCGACGAGCGTCCCTGGGATCGGGAGCGCCACCGGGTCGCCAACCGGTTCCAGGTGGTCGACGGCACCGGGACGGCCTGGTTGCTGCTGCTCGACGACAGGGGTTGGTGGGCCGAAGCGAGGTACGACTGATGGGCTTCAACAACCCGCCGATCACCTGGCGTGCACTCGAGCGCACCCTCAGCGACCCTGACGACACGAACGGCGTCCCGCCTCGGGACACTCCGATCTCCTGGCATCGCGGGCCGTACGTGCCGCCGCAGATCGAGCGTCCCGGCGACGTCGTGCCGTATGCCGAACTGCACGCACACTCGTCCTTCTCGTTCCTCGACGGTGCTTCCGGGCCGGCGGAGTTGACCGAGGAGGCCGAGCGGCTGGGGCTGCAGGCCTTGGCGATCACCGACCACGACGGGTTGTACGGCATCGTCCGGTTCGCCGAAGCGGCCCAGACCATGGCGTTGCAGACCGTGTTCGGTGCCGAGTTGTCGCTTGGCCTTCCAGCCCCGCAGAACGGCCAGCCCGATCCGGAGGGCACCCATCTGCTGGTGCTGGCCGCCGGCGCGGAGGGATACCACCGGCTCGCCGCGGCCATCACCGCCGGTCAGCTGGCCGGCGGGGAGAAGGGCCGTCCGCACTACGTACTCGAAGATCTCGCCGAACGTGCGGACGGGCATTGGGTGGTGCTGACTGGTTGCCGCAAAGGCGCGGTCCGGCAGGCCTTGGTCGATGAGGGGACGGAGGCCGCCGGCGCCGAACTGGACGAGTTGGTGCACCTGTTCGGTGCCGAACGGGTGTTCGTCGAGCTGACCGACCACGGCCGTCCGCTGGATTCGACCCACAACGATGCACTGGCCGCACTGGCGGCACAGTGCCACCTGCCGACCATCGCCACTGGCAACGTCCACTACGCGACCCCGGCCCAGCACCGGCTGGCTCTGGCTGTGGCCGCGGTGCGCGCCAACCGCAGCCTGGACGCGCTCGACGGCTGGCTGCCTGCCGCCGGCTCCGCCTATCTGCGCTCGGGAGCCGAGATGGCGTCCCGCTTCGCCCGCTACCCGGGAGCGGTCGCCCGCACCGTCCCGCTCGCAGCTGAACTGGCTTTCCCGCTGCGCCGGGCCAAGCCCGCACTGCCCAAGCAGGAGGTGCCCGCCGGGCACACCCCGATGTCCTGGTTGCGCCAGCTGGTTTGGCGAGCGGTGCCTGAGCGGTACCCCGACCTGTCGGCGGCCGATGCCCAGCGCATCGAGCGGGAATTGCGGGTGATTGAAGCCAAGGATTTTCCCGGCTACTTCCTGATCGTCCATGACATCGTTGCCGAGGCCCGAAGGCGCGGCATCCTCTGCCAGGGACGCGGTTCGGCTGCCAACTCCGCGATCTGCTACCTGCTGAACATCACCGCGGTCGACTCGATCGCCTACAAGTTGCCCTTCGAGCGCTTCCTCTCTGCCATGCGCGACGAGGAGCCCGACATCGACGTGGATTTCGACGCCGACCGGCGCGAGGAGATCATCCAGTGGGTCTTCGACCGCTATGGACGCGACCGCGCCGCCCAGGTGTGCAATGTCATCCAGTACCGGCCCAAGAACGCCGTCCGCGATGTCTCCCGTGCGCTCGGCTACAGCCCGGGCCAGGGGGACGCCTTCGCGCGGCAGGTCGAGCGCTGGGGTTGGTCGTTCGACTCGGCGTCCCTTCGTCAGGCTCAGGGAGCGGT
>DAORUI010000019.1:4310-16141 GCA_035433085.1 Propionicimonas sp.
CGTCCGGTGGGGGAGGTGGTGCCGATCGAGCACGCGCGCATGGAGAAACGCACGGTGATCCAGTGGGACAAGGACGATGCCGCCTGGATGGGCCTGGTGAAGTTCGACCTGCTGGGGCTGGGCATGCTGGCCGCGCTGCAGCACTGCTTCGACCTCGTCCGGGGCGCGACCGGCGAGGACTGGGAGCTGGCGACGATCCCGAAGGAGGAGCCCGGCGTCTACGACATGCTCTGCCGGGCCGACTCGATCGGGGTGTTCCAGGTTGAGTCCCGCGCCCAGATCGGTCTGCTGCCGCGGCTGCAACCGCGTCGGTTCTACGACCTGGCGATCCAGATCGCGCTGATCCGTCCCGGTCCGATCCAGGGTGGAGCGGTCCATCCCTTCGTCCGTCGGAAACTCGGCCGCGAACCGGTCACCTACGCCCACCCGCTGCTGGAGCCGGTGCTGGAGCGCACCCTCGGGGTGCCGGTGTTCCAGGAGCAGCTGATGCAGATGGCGATGGCGGTGGGCGGGTGCACCGGGGAGGACGCCGACCTGCTGCGCCGCGCGATGGGCTCCAAACGCGGTCTGGAGCGGATCGAGTCACTGAAGCTGAAGCTCTACTCGGGGATGGCCGGCAACGGCATCAACGGCAAGGCCGCCGACCACCTCTACGCCCAGATTCAGGCATTCTCCAACTTCGGCTTCGCCGAGTCGCATTCCCTGAGCTTCGCCCTGCTGGTGTACGCGTCCGCCTGGATCAAGCTGCACTATCCGGCAGCGTTCCTCGCCGGACTGCTGCGTGCCCAGCCGATGGGCTTCTACTCCCCGTCCACCCTCACCTCGGACGCCCGCCGCCACGGCGTGCGTGTGCTGCGTCCCGATCTCGCCAACTCCGGCGTGGACGCAGTGCTGGAGCCGCTGGCTGAGTCTGACGAGGCCCAGGGGACCCTTCGTCAAGCTCAGGGATCGTTGGGTGGGGGTCAGGGGACCCTTCGTCAAGCTCAGGGATCGTTTGGGGGGATTCAGGGATCGTTGGGTGGGGCTCAAGGATCGTTGGGCGGGGGTCAGGGATCGTTCGCTATTAATCGGCTGGTCGAGCCTGTCGAGACCACGCTGACCGGTCTGGAGAGCTGCGTCGCACGCCACCAGCCACCAACAGGTGAGTTCGATCCGAGCGCCCCGGACGAGAGCGCGTCCCATCGCCGCGACGGCGGCTTCGCGGTGCGCCTGGGGCTGGCCGAGGTGCGTGGGATCGGCCGTGAGGTGGCGAAGCACATCGTGTCCGAGCGGGAGGCCAACGGACCGTTCGCGTCCATGCCCGAACTGGTTCGGCGCACCGGGCTGACCAGGGAGCAACTGGAGGCGCTGGCATCTGCGGACGCCTTCGCGAGTCTTGGGCTCACCCGTCGTGGTGCGCTGTGGCTGGCCGGTAGCGCAGCCCAGGACCGCCCGGGCTCGCTGCCGGGGACGCTGGTCGCCGCCCAGCCGCCGCTCTTCGGCGAGCCGACCTCGCTGGAGGAACTCGTGGACGACCTGTGGGCCACCGGGGTGAGCACCACCGACCACCCGATCGCCCAGTTGCGTGCCCAACTGACCGAACGGGGCGTACTCAGCACAGCCGACCTGGCCACCGCTGATCCGAGCCGCCGGGTGCTGGTCGGCGGGATGGTCACCCACCGGCAGCGTCCAGGGACGGCGTCCGGCATCACCTTCGTCAACATCGAGGACGAGTTCGGCCTGCTGAACGTGGTCTGCTCGGTCGGTCTATGGAACCGCTACCGCCGGGTTGCCCGCTCGGCCAGGGCGCTGATCGTCGCGGGAAAGCTGGAAAGGTCACCAGAGGGGGTCATGAACATACTGGCCGACCACCTGGAGGAACTACCGGTACTCGTGCCGCACACGTCCCGCGACTTCCACTGAGCTGGGCGGGCGTCCAGCAGCTAGCGCGCCAGGAACTCGTCGCCGACCCGCTGCTGGATCTCCAGTGCCTCCAACAGCAGGGGAGCGGCCTGTTTGGCCAGTCCGGGACCGAGGATCGGCACGCGGACGGTGAGCTCACCGTCGTAATGCAAGGTTGCGCCGCGTCCGCCGGCGGCAAGCCGTACGGTGCCGACGAGTTCGGCGGGCAGTCCCTCGACCCGCACCAGGGTCGTTCCGTCGCGTCCGGATTCGGTGTGCTCCGCGGCCCATACGATCTCATCGATGACCGCCATCGTCGGGCCGGTGAACCGGCTCACCACCGACGGCGTCGGCAGCACGCGCCGGGTGCTGGTGTGGAGCCCAGCCACCTCGACCGAGTGCTCGATCGGGTCGGACGCCAGACAGACCGCACGCAGGAACACCCGGTCGGTGAGCATCGCGAACACCTCGGGCACGGAGGCGGCGAAGTCGTTGGTGGCGTGTATCTCCATGGGGGTCATTGTGTCGTGGATAGGCTGAAATCCGGGGATTGCTGCAAAGGAGCAGGTGTGTCCAGTGGGGTTCGCAGTACAACTGAAGTCACCCGCGCGCAGTTGGCCGAGGCCGCGCTGAGTGAGCTGCCGCAGCCTTCGAGGCTATTGAGTGCGCTGGTCAGAGCCTATTTGTCACCGGTACCTGAGTCAGACCTGGCCGAGATCCGACCGCGCACGCTCGCGGCCACCGTCGCCGCCCACCTCGAAGTGGGGGAGCGCCGCGAGCCGGGCCACAACCTCATCCGCATCCTGCCGCCCGGGCTCGTGCCCGAGGTCACCGACGGCTCCACGCTTGCGCTGGTGGTCACCGACGACCGTCCCTTCCTGGTGGACACGCTCACCATGGAGCTGACCAGGCAGGGCTGGAGCCTGCGCTGGCTCTACCACCCCCAGCCCCACGTGACCCGAGACGAGAGCGGACGGTTGCGCGACATCGCACCCGCCGACGGGCTACCCGAATCGTGGATCGCACTGGAGATCTACCCACCGCTCGGCACGGCCGCACAGGTGCTGGCCGACGACCTGGTGGCCGGCTTCGAACGTTCCCTCGCGGCGGTGCGGGTAGCCGTCGACGATTGGCAGCCGATGCTGGCCCAAGCCGGGGTGGCGGTCGCCGAACTGGACGCGGGCAGCGGCCCCGATGCCGTGGACCTGCTGAACTGGCTCGCGGAAGACCATTTCGTCTATCTCGGCTACGCCGAATACACCCTCGACGGCGATCAGCTACGACTGGTGGACGGCAGTGCCCTCGGGATACTGAAAGATGCCGCGATCCCCAGCCTGCCCGCGCCGAGCGACCCCGAGGCGCTGCAGCTCCGGCGCGACCCGAGGCGCTCTCCGGTTCACCGTCCGGCCTATCTGGAACGGGTCGCCGTGCGGCGATTCGATGCGGCCGGACGCCTGCTCGGCGAGCGGTGCTTCGTCGGGCTGCTGGCCGCGTCCGCCTACACCGAGTCGGTCGCCAACATCCCCGTGCTGGCGGCCAAGGCCCAGGCACTGCTCGAACGCAGCGGCTTCGACCCGCACTCCTACGGCTGGAACACCGTGCGCCAGGTGATCGCCACCTATCCACGCGACGAGCTGTTCGAAGCCACGGTCGATGAGCTGGTCCCGACAGTCAGCGCCGTCGCCGCGCTGCGGGAACGGCGCCAGACGCGGGTGTTCCTGCGTCCGGACCGGCAGGGGAACTTCGTCACGGTGCTGGTTTACCTGCCCAGGGATCGGTACAACACCGAGAGCCGGCTGCGCATCCAGCGCATCCTGCTGGACGAACTCGGCGGCGAGGAGCTCGAGTTCACCCCCGCAGTGAGCGAGTCTGTCCTCACCCGGCTCTGCTTCGTCGTCCGGCTCGGTCCGAACGCCGTGCCTGACCCGGACACCGAGCGCATCGCCGAACTGCTGCGGACGGCCACCCGCAGCTGGGACGACGACTTCGTCGAACTCGTCAGCGCACTGCCCAGCGAGCAGCGCGGCGTTGAGTTCAGTGAGGCCTACAGTGCCGACTACCCGCCGGCGGTGGCGGTTTCCGATCTGGCGCTGGCGAACGCGCTCACCGCGTCCGACGACCTGCGGCTGGCGCTGTCGGCACCGCTGGAATCGAGTGATCCGTCCGACCTTCGGCTGAAGCTGATCACGCTGCAGACGATGTCGCTGACGACGCTCATGCCGCACCTCTCGGTGCTCGGGGTGGAGGTGGTGGACGAGCGTCCCTACAGCTGGGACCTGCGCGGCACCCGGTTGCTCGTCTACGACTTCGGCATCAAACTGCCTTCCGACATCGACGCCGACAGCTGGGACGCCACCGCGAGGCAGCGGTTCATGGACGTGTTCGCAGCATCGTTGCGCCACGCGTGTGAGGCCGACGACCTGAACCACCTCGTGCTCGCCACCGAGCTCGACTGGCAGCAGGTGAGCTGGTTGCGCGGCATCTCGCGCTACCTGCAGCAGGCGGGCGTGCCGTTCAGCCAGCCCTACATAGCGAACGCGCTGCGGACGAACCCGCAGGTGGCGGCGGGGTTGGTCGCGGCCTTCGAGACCAAGTTCGCTCCCACCGCCGAAGCCGGCCGCGCCGAGGCGCTCGCCGAACGCCTCGACTGGCTGCGCGCCAGCCTGGACGCCGTTGCCAGCCTTGACGCCGATCGCATCCTGCGTGCCTTCATCGCTGTGATCGAGGCCACCGTGCGCACCAATGCCTTCACCGCCAACCCCACGTGGGCGATCAAACTGGTTGCTGCCGAGCTGGAGCTCCTGCCCGAACCGCGGCCGGAGTACGAGATCTTCACCTATTCCCCGCGGGTACAGGGCGTCCACCTGCGCTTCGGCAAGGTGGCCCGGGGCGGACTGCGCTGGTCGGACCGCAAGGAGGACTTCCGCACCGAGGTGCTCGGCCTGGTGAAGGCGCAGATGGTGAAGAACACGGTGATCGTGCCGGTCGGCGCCAAGGGCGGCTTCGTCCCCGCGCTGCTGCCCCCGGCGTCCGACCGCCCGGCGTGGCTGGCCGAAGGGACGGCCTGCTACCGGCTGTTCGTGGACGCGTTGCTGAGCCTGACCGACAACATCGTCGATGGCGCGGTCGTGCCGCCGGAGGGGGTCGTGCGCCACGACGGGGACGACCCCTATCTGGTGGTGGCCGCGGACAAGGGCACGGCGACGTTCTCCGACCTGGCCAACGAGGTGTCGCAGCGCCGCGGCTTCTGGCTGGGGGACGCCTTCGCGTCCGGTGGCACCGCCGGGTACGACCACAAGGCGATGGGCATCACCGCGCGCGGGGCGTGGGAATCGGTGAAGCGGCACTTCGCCGAGATGGGGCTCGATCCGGACGTCGACCGGTTCACCTGCGTCGGCATCGGCGACATGGCAGGGGACGTGTTCGGCAACGGAATGCTGCTATCGAAGCAGCTTCGCCTGGTCGGGGCGTTCAACCACGTGCACATCTTCCTCGACCCCGATCCTGACCCGGCAGTCTCCTTCGCGGAGCGGGAGCGGCTCTTCCGCCAACCCGGCTCGACCTGGGCCGACTACGACCCGGCACTTATCTCGGCCGGCGGTGGGGTCTTCCGCCGTGATCTGAAGTCGGTGCCGATCACGCCCGGCGTCCGCGCGGCCCTCGGCTTGGCCGCGAGCGTGACGAAGCTGACCCCGAACGAACTCATCAGTGCGATCCTCGCCGCACCGGCGGATCTGCTGTTCAACGGCGGCGTGGGCACATTCGTGAAGGCCTCGGCCGAGTCGCACGCCGCGGCCGGGGACAAGGCCAACGACGGGGTTCGGCGCAACGGTGCCGAACTGCGCGCCCGCTGCGTGGGCGAGGGTGGGAACCTCGGCTTCACCCAGCTCGGACGCATCGAGTACGCCCAGGCCGGCGGCCGGATCAATACCGACTTCATCGACAACTCGGCCGGGGTGGACACCTCCGACCACGAGGTGAACATCAAGATCCTGCTGGCTCCCGAGGTGGCCGCCGGCCGATTGGCCAAACCGGATCGGGACGTCCTGCTCGCGTCCATGACCGACGAGGTGGCCGGGCTCGTACTGGCGCACAACGTGGACGCGAACCTGGCGCTGGCCAATGCGATGTTCCGGAGGGTGACGCTGGCCGGTCAGCACGAGGCGTGGATGTGCACCCTGGAGCAGTACGGCCTCGACCGTCGGCTGGAGGCGCTGCCCGCCACCGCGGAACTGAACGCCCGGATCGCCGCCGGCGACGGCCTGACCCGTCCGGAGATGGCGGTGCTGCTGTCGTACACGAAGATCGTGCTGAACCGCTGGGTGCTGGCATCCGACCTGCCCGACGACCCGTACCTGGCCGACCGGCTGGTGCAGTACTTTCCCACCGAACTGCGTGCCCGCTACGCCGAGCAGATGCCGAAACACCGGTTGGCAAGGGAGATCATCGCCACGATTGCGGTCAACCGGTTCGTCAACAGCCAGGGCATCAGCGCCTATCACCGGTTGTCCACCGAAACCGGTGCCGAGGTTGCCGACATCATGCGGGCCCAGCTGGCGTCGCGGGCGATCTTCAACACCGGCCTGGACGAGGTGCGCATCCGGCGGCTTGTCGGGCTGCCGGCGGAAGTGGGCACCGAACTTCGGGTGGTGCTGCTGCGGATGGTCGAGCGGGCCACGCGGTGGCTGCTGCACCACCAGCACGGGCCGCTGGACATCGCCTCCACTTCTGCCCGGTTCGGCGCCGACATCGCTGGGTTGCGGCCCGAGTTGCTCGGCCTGCTCGGTGGCCGGGCGGCCGCCGCGAGCCGAACCGCCGAGCAGAAGTGGCTGGCGGCAGGAGTGCCGGACGAGTTGGCGGTCACGCTGGCGACGGCCGGGCACGCCCATACTCTGCTGAGCGTGGTGGAGGTCGCGCATCGGCTGGTTCAGGATCCGCTGCTGGCTGCGCAGGTGCACTTCCAACTCGCCGATGCCCTCGGCATCGAGTTGCTCAGTTCCGGTGTCGACGTCCTGCCTCGCCAAGTGCGCTGGGACGCGATGGCGCGCGCGGCGTTGCGCGACGACCTGCTGGTCGCCCACGCCGACCTGACCGCGGCGGTGCTCGCTGGCGCCGACCCGGAGGCGGACGCGGCCACCGTCGTGCAGAGCTGGGTGGACGCGCATCCCGGCGTGGCCGGACGGGTGGCGATGATCCGCCAGGTCGCCGACGGCACGCCTGACGTCGCTCGGATGAACGTGGGGATGAGCCAGCTGCGCGCCATGCTGCCGCCGACTCCGGAGACGGGGGAGGATGGGGCGCATGCGAATCGACCTGCACACCCATTCGTCGGTCTCGGACGGGACTGAGCCCCCGGCCGAAGTGGTCGCCCAGGCGGCGGTCGCTGGGCTCGACGTGGTTGCGCTGACCGACCACGACACGTTCGACGGCTTGGACGAGGCCGTAGCGGCGGGCGTTGCGGGCGGGGTCGAGGTTCTCCGGGGCATCGAGATCTCGGCCGAACACCAGGGTGCCTCGGTGCACCTGTTGGGCTACGGCTGCCTAGCCGCGAACGCGGAGTTGGCCGACGAGCTGGCCCGCGTCCGGGTCGGACGTAGCGAGCGGGTGCCGGCCATGCTCGCCAACCTGGCCCGGTACGGGATGCCGGTTCCAGAGGCGGTGCTCGCACGGCAGGTGGGCGACAGCCCTTCGGTGGGCCGGCCGCACCTGGCGGACGCGATGGTCGAACTCGGCTACGTGGCCGACCGGCGCGAGGCCTTCGACACCTGGCTGGCCGACGACAAGCCGATCTTCGTGCACCGCTATGCGACCGAGCTGCGCACCGCTCTGCGACTGGTCCGGCAGGCGGGGGGAGCGGTCGTGATCGCACATCCCTGGGGGCGGATGAGCCGGGACCGGCTGCCACCCGAGCTCCTGGCGGAGTTGGCGGCGTCCGGGCAACTGGACGGCGTCGAGGTCGACCACCAGGACCATGATCCGCAGACCCGGGCCGAGCTGCGCACTCTGGCCGACACCCTCGGGCTGCTGGCCACCGGATCTTCGGATTACCACGGCGCTGGAAAGACCGGGCACGACCTGGGCTGCAACCTCACCTCCGCCGATGTGCTGACCGAGATCCGGGCACGGGTGGCCGCGCGGGGCGGCCTGCTGTAGCGGTGTAAAGTCACTCGTCGGTTCCCCGGACGACCCACGAGGTTCACCGGACGACGAACAGCGTTCCCCCGACAACGAGAAGGCAGTGCAGCGATGACCGACCAGCCCCAGGACGCCGGGGATCAGCTAGCCGCATCCACCTCGGAGGCGTCGCTACGCCGCACCGAGGCTCGCAGCATCGAGATCGAGGCGCAGATCGCCAAGGACCCTTCAGGGTTCCGGGTGATGACCGGCGACCGGCCCACCGGCAATCTGCATCTTGGCCACTACTTCGGCTCGCTGGCGAACCGCGTCCGCATTCAGAACGCCGGGGTGGACACGTTCATCCTGATCGCCGACTACCAGGTGATCACCGACCGGGACGGCACCGGTCCCATCCGTGAGCGAGTGCTCGGGATGATCGCCGACTACCTGGCGATCGGCCTCGACCCCGAACGCACCACGATCTACGCGCACTCCGCGGTGCCTTCGCTGAACCAGCTGCTGCTGCCGTTCCTTTCGCTGGTGACCGAGGCCGAGCTGCGGCGCAATCCGACCGTGAAGGCCGAGTTGGAGGCGACCGGCGACCGGCCGATGTCCGGTCTGCTGCTCACCTACCCGGTGCACCAGGCCGCGGACATCCTGTTCTGCAAGGCCAACCTGGTTCCGGTGGGCAAGGACCAGTTGCCCCACCTTGAACAGACCCGAGTGGTGGCCCGGCGCTTCGATGAGCGTTACGGTCGCGTCGACCCGGCGCGTCCGGTGTTCCCGCAGGCCGAGGCGCTGCTGAGCAAGGCGCCCGCGGTGCTCGGGCTGGACGGCACCAAGATGAGCAAGAGCAAGGGCAACGTGATCGAGATCGGCATGGACGCCGACACGACCGCGAAGCTGATCAAGAAGGCAGTGACGGACGCCGACCGCTTCATCACCTACGACCCGGTGAACCGTCCGGAGGTCTCGAACCTGGTCATGCTCACCGCCCTGTGCGAGCACCGCGACCCGGTCGAGGTGGCCGCGGAGATCGGCAACGGCGGCGGCGGCGGGCTGAAGTTGCTTGTCACCGAAGCGGTGAACGAGTTCTTCGCGCCAATCCGCGCCCGCAGGGCCGAGCTGGTCGCCGACCCGGGCTATCTTCTCGATGTCCTGCGCAGGGGCAACGCCCACGCCAACGAGATCGGCGATGCGACCCTCAACGAGGTTCGCACCGCCATGAACATGGCCTACTGACGCTCGGGGAACGCCGCCGCACCACATTCCCCCCGTAAACGCTCCCTGAGGAGGCTTGTGAGGAACGAACAAGCCGTCACGAAGGGCGTCCGTCACGAGTTTTCAGCTGGCGGCGGCCCTTCGTGACGCCGTCCGCTCGTTCCTCGCAGCCGGCTCCTCAGGGACCGGTTGGGGGTGTGCTCGTACCTCGCGGGCTGTCGCATCGCGCTCTGTCGTTAACGGTCCCTGAGGAGGTTTGTGAGGGACGAGCAAGCCGTCACGAAGGGCGTCCGTCACGAGTTTTCAGCTGGCGGCGGCCCTTCGTGACGCCGTCTGCTCGTTCCTCGCAGCCGGCTCCTCAGGGGCCGGTTCGAGGGGTTGCGCTCGTTCCTCGCAGCTGGCTCCTCAGGGGCCGGTTCGAGGGGGTGGTTCGTCGCTCGCGGCTGTCGCATCGAGCGTAGCTGGGTTCAGGCCACGCTCTCCGGCTGACTCGTGCTTGCGCCGCCGGAGCGACGGCGACGCCGACGGGGACGCTTGGCTTCTCCCGGCTCACCGGACGGTGCTGCGGACGGTTCGCCCGTGGCGGACGCGTCGGCGGTCACAACCTCGGGCGTGGCGCCGTCGACCGGCTCGCCATTGCGCAGGCGACGGCGCGACCGCTGGGGCCGATCGCCGCGCTCCTTGTGGTGACCGTGGTGCTTGTCGTGGTGGTCGCCTTTGTGGCCCTTGTGCTCGGAGTGGGCAGGTTCACGCGGCGCCGCATCCTTGATGCGACCTCTCGTCCCCTCGGGGATAGCCAGGTCGGTGAACAGGTGGGCCGAAGTCGAGTAGGTCTCCGGCGGTTCGGGGAACTCCAGGTCGAGCACCTTGTTGATCACCCGCCAGCGCGTGATGTCGGCCCAGTCGACCAGCGTGACCGCGATGCCCTTGGCGCCCGCACGGCCGGTGCGGCCGATCCGGTGCACGTAGGTCATCTCGGAGTCGGGGCACTCGTGGTTGATCACGTGGCTGACATCGGTGATGTCGATGCCTCGAGCAGCGACATCGGTGGCCACCAGTACCGCCACTTTGCCTTCGCGGAACTTCTTGAGCGCCTTCTCGCGGGCGACCTGGTTCAGGTCGCCATGGATCGAGGTCGCCTCGAAGCCACGATCGACGAGTTCGTCGGCCAACCGCTGGGCGGCCCGCTTGGTGCGGGTGAAGATCATCGTCCGGGTGCACTCGGGCGACTGCAGGATGCGTCCGATGATCTCGGGCTTGTCCAGATCGTGCGCCTGGTAGATGAACTGGGTGGTGTCGGGCACGGTGAGTTGGGCGTCGTGGGTCTCTGCGCGCACGTTCACCGGCTGGTTCAGGTGCATCCGGGCCAGCGCGACGATGGCGGCGGGCATGGTGGCCGAGAACAACATCGTCTGCCGTAACTTCGGGGTCTTGGCGATGAGCCGCTCCACGTCGGGCAGGAAGCCGAGATCGAGCATCTCGTCCGCCTCGTCGAGCACGAGCACCTTCACCTGCGAGAGATCGAGCGAGCGCCGGTTGGCCAGGTCGAGAAGTCGTCCGGGGGTACCGACGACCACATCGACCCCGTCGGTGAGGCTCTCCAACTGGGTCTCGTACCCCACGCCGCCGTAGACCGTCAGCACGCGTGCACGTCGCACGGTGGACGCGTCCGCGAGGTCACGGGTGACCTGCAGGGCCAACTCGCGGGTGGGGCACATCACCAGCGCCTGCGGCGAGCCGGGCTTGGCAAGATCGGCGTACGACGGGTCAGTGGGCACACTGATGCGCTGTAGGAGGCTCACCCCGAAGGCGAGGGTCTTGCCGGTACCGGTACGTGCCTGGCCGATCATGTCAGTGCCGCCGATGGCGATCGGGATGGCCAATGCCTGAATGCGGAAGGGATGGACGATGCCCAGCTTGGCCAGTGCTTCGGAGATCTCGGGAATGACGCCCAGGTCGGCGAAGGTGGGTTCGGCGTCGGCCTGGGACAGGTTGGTTTCGGTCAGGGTCTTGCCTTCTTCATTGACTGTCGCCGCTCAGGCGCAGTGAGTCACGGTCCGCCGGCGGCCGTCTCGGGCCGCTCCAGGCAGGCTCGCACTTTGGTGTGCGGCACGGTCAGTCTAGCGTGCACACGCTGACCGATTATGCGGCTGCGCCGTTGGGCTGCGATTGGGAGGGCACCTGTGCCGCCGCGCCGGCTACTCAGAGGGCGCCGAAGCCGACCGTCCGGGTCTTCTCCTGGCCGAGGTCGACATAGGCGATCTTGTCGGCCGGGACGAGTACCTTGCGGCCCTTCTCGTCCGCGAGCACGAGCAGGGTGCCGTCGGTCAGCGCCTCGCGAAGGCTCGTTTCGATGTCCTTGGCGGTGGCTTCGGTCTCCACCGTGATCTCGCGGGCCACGTGCTGAATGCCGATCTTGATCTCCACCGTTACTCCTTGCTGGGTTTCCGGTGGCCCAATCTACCCACGCTTCACCGGCGCGGGCTCGCCCGTACGCCCAGAGCGCAACCCGAGGTGGCGGTGCCCCCTTCGTGACGCCTTGCTCGTTCCTCACAAAGCTCCTCAGGGGCCGGTTGGGTGGGCTGGTTCCTCGCGATGCTCCTCAGGGGCCG
>DAORUI010000019.1:16241-27218 GCA_035433085.1 Propionicimonas sp.
GGCCGGTTGGGTGGGCTGGTTCCTCGCGATGCTTCTCAGGGGCCGGTTGGGTGGGGTGTTCAGCCGGCGAAGGCTTCCTTCTCGTCTTCGGTTGCGCGACGGATCACGATCCGCGTCCAAGCGCCGACGTAGATGCGTTGGCCGGGATTGAGCTCCACGCGTCCCTGGGGGATCGGCATCGCCGGAAGCGGACCGGCGGCGCCGCCGACGAACGTGCCGTTGGCGGAGTTCAGGTCCTCGATCCACCAGCGGGTGCCGTCGGTACTGAGCATGGCGTGGCGCCGGCTGCACCCGTTGTCGAGTTCGCAATCGACGTCCGGGAAGATCCCGCGACTGTGCGACACCCGACCGATCAGGTTGCTCTCCTTCACCAGCGGCGCGATGTCGGGCAGCCCTGGGGACGGCATCGGGTCGGTCGATCCCTGTGCGGAATACCAGTCCGGGTCGATCCACAGCTCGGCAACCCATTCGACGGCAGGGCGTGGCGCCGGGGTGTCACGGACGGGCGGAGCCACGTCCACGGGCCGGTCCTCAGTAGCGGTTGCCGCCGGCGCGATCGCCGGAGTCGGGGTGACCTCGGGCATGGATTCCGCGGGCGCCGGAGGCTCCTCGGCCGCGGCAGCCTCAGCCGCAGCCACTGGCTCGCTCGTGGCGGGCGCGCCGGCGACCGGCTCAGGCGCAACTCCGGTGGTGAAGTCGTAGCCACAGGCCTCACAGAACAGCGCCTCGGCCACATTGGGCGCCTGACAGTTCGGGCAGCTCACGGTCGTCGCCACGGGGGGAGCAGCCGGTGTCGACTGGACGACGGGCTGGTCGGAGGTCACCGGCAGGCCGCAGACGTCGCAGAAGTCGGTCTGGCTGCTCTCGTGTCCGGCTGGGCAGATGGCCATGTCAGCTCCTGATTCGCGTGGTCTTCGTGGATGCCGTGTCCAGGGCCATCTCGTCGGCCTTGTCCACCGCCCGCCGTAGTCGGACGGTGCCCGTCCGCGCGTCGGTGATGTCCACGACCTTACGCAGTTTGGCTGTGGCTTCGGCGTTCCCGGTTTCGGTGGCGAGTTGCACCGCGCGTCCGAGTTTGGTGGTCGCGGTGCGTTCATCGCCCTCGGATCGTGCGGCCAGGCCCTCCTGGATCATCTGGGCGAGTTCGGCCTGCCCGGTGTAGTGGGCCACCTCGGGGTTGATCTGCGCGGTGAGGTTGTTGTCCGAGGACCACTTGGCCTTCACCAGTCCCTGGGTGAGCAGGTCCGCGCCCACGGCCAGTTGCACGCGTGCGGCCAACTGCTCCTGTCCCACGGCCTTCGCCGGCAGCCGGACGGCGACGTGGTAGTCCCGCTCCTCGTCACCCCAGGATCCGGTGGGGTAACTCATGGTGAGCGTGTTGACCGGCGTGCCGCGGCTGCTCAGGTCCTCGACTGTGGGGGAGACCTGGCGAATGAACAGCACCTGCGCGCCCTGCGGGATCCACACTCGCAGTTCGGCGTTCGCCACGCCGCGCGACATCGAGTTGCGCATCAGTTCGGCGAACACCGCGCTGAGCTGGTTCGGGTCGCCGATGATGTCGACGGTGCCGAGCATCGCCTGCGCGATCTTGCGGATCTCGGCGACCTTCCAATCGACGCCGACGCCACGCGCGTCCACCTGGAAATGGCCGGCGCAGTTGGCGATCGCCGCGTCCAGTTGGCTGGCGGTCTCGTTATGGTTCTCGCCATCTGTGAGCAGGATCACGTGTTTCTGGGCGAGGTTTCCGATCGAGTTGAACAACGCCTTGCAGAGGTTGAGCCAAGTGCCCATCGCGGTGCCGCCCTCGGCCCGGAAGAAGCTGATCGCCCGTCTGGCCTCCACGCGTGTCCGGGCGTCCATCCGCACCATTCCAGCCCCGGACTGGACCATCGGGTAGGCGAGGTAGGCCTTGTGATTGCCGGCCACGATGGCGAAATAGGTGCCGTCGAGAATGTTGTCTAGCGCGATCATCGCCGCCTGCTTGGCCGCGTTCATGTTCGCCACGCCCATCGAGCCGGACGTGTCCACCGCGATGATTTCGCCCGCGTCCCCGCTTCCCGTGCGTCCGGCCGCCCCAGCGCCGGTGCAACGGACCGTGACGATCGCGTTCACGTCGGTGCCGCCGTCGGGCAGGAACTCGTTCTGGTACACGGCGGCAGTGAACTCAGCCATTTGCCGGGTGCTCCTTCCGGGGAAGTTCGTTGGGGGCTTCCCCCAGACTAGACGCACCCGCACCCGCCAAGGTGCCGCAGCGGGCGAGCGCCACGGTCACGTTGTCCTGGCCGCCCTGTGCGTTCGCCCAGCTCACCAGGTGCTGCGCGATCGTCACCGGGTCGTCGGACGCGGCAACGGCGGCGGCAAGCTGCTCGGCCAGCTCCTGCGGGGTGGACGCGTAGTTCCACAGGCCGTCGGAGCAGACCACCACCCAGCCGGGTTCGCTGATCTCATGGACGCCGGTGCGCGGCGTGATGTCGAGCGAATCCCGTCCCAGCCACTTGGTGATGGCGTGTGCCCGGGGCATCGCTTCGGCCTCCTCGCGAGGCATGCCCTCGGCGATGAACGCCTGGGCCATCGAATCGTCCAGGCTCAGCAGCAGTTGCTGGGACGCTCCGATGAAGTAGACCCGCGAATCGCCGAGGTTGGCGTAGTGCGCGCGGTCGGGACTCACCACAGCGGCGGCGAAGGTGGCCGAAGCCGCGTTCGTGGAATCGGGAGCCGTGGTGGCGACGACCGCGTCGTTGGCAGCGCTCACGGCATCGACCAGAGCCTGTGCGGTCGCGGCGTCGCGGCTGTGATCACCGGCCACGCCAGTTGAAGTGCGGGCGACCAGCACTTCGAGGGCCTTCTTGGCTGCGGCGAGTGCGGCCACGTCGGAGTCGATGCTTGTGGATACGCCGTCGCAGACCACCAGTACGGCTCGCTCACCCTCGGCCCACAGCGCCATCGCGTCCTCGTTTCGATGGTGCTGCACCCCGCGGTCACAGACCCCGCCCGCCCACGGCGCCGGGGCGGCGGAGAAGTGGTCCCGGGCGCTCGGGGCCTTGGCGCCGCAGGTCTGGCAGTAGCCATCGGCGGACACCGTCCCACCACACGACGGGCAGGACGCGAGCGCGCTCACCCGCTCGCCGAGACGGCGCGTCTGCGTTGACGTCCCATCGCCGGCGGAGGCCGGCGGAAGCGGGGCCTCGGTGGGCGTCAACGGTCCGCCGCAAGCCTCGCAGAACGCGGCGGACGCAGTGACTTCGGCACCGCAGGTCGGGCAGTTCGCCGGCGTCGCAGGGGTTGTGGGCGTGGCGGGCACGGTTGGTTGGACCGGCGGCGCCAAGGCGGGGGACGCCGTCAGCGCGTCCTCGGCTGCGGCGTTCTCGCCAGGTTGCGGGTGCTCGGTGGACCACAGCGGCCATTCGGATTCGCTCAAAGGAGGCTCCACGGTCGAAGGGAGTTGGCCAGGTCGATGTAGCCGGCCCGAACCTGCGGGTCGTCGCTCAGCCGGCCCAGTTCGGTGTAGTTCTTGACCTGCAGTTCGCGCAGCAGCGGGTTGGTCATCGCCTGCCCGGCGATCTTCAGGTTCCCCTTGGCCGCCAAGGGCTCGGCTTTCTCATACAGACGCGCCCGATACTGCGCCTGCACGTACGGGTCGAGGCGGGCCGCGGCGATGGCCGTGAAGGCCTCGGTCAACCCGCCGGAGTCGGTGGCCAGGCGTACCAGGTGGTCGGCCTTCAGCCGCTGCGACTCGGGGTAGCCGCGGGACGTGCTCGGCACCAGCTCCAGGGCGGCCAGTGACCCGGCAAGGTCGCGTCGCGCCGCCCGGACGCGCGCCAGCCCGAACGCGGCCGGGGTGACGAACGCTGCGTCGGTCGAGGCGCAGATGCGATACAGGTTCTCGGCGATGTCGTATTCGCCGCCGAGCTCGCAGGCCATTGCCAACGCCAGTTTCGGGGCGAGTTCGCCGGGCACCTGGCCGTAGACGGCGTTGAACGAACTCTGCGCGGTCACGTAGTCACGGGCCTGCAGCGCGCCCAGGCCGGCCAGCCAGACCGCACGCCATTCCCAGGGGTCGGCGGCCAGCAGGTGGTGCACCGACTCCTCCAGCACCCGCGCGTTGTTCGCTTCCAGGGCGGCGTACCCGCGGGCCAGCTGCACCTCGGGTGACATGCCAGGTGCCGATTCCAGCGCGGCCAGCCGCTCGATCGGGTCCTCGGCGTTGATCTTGGCGAGCCAGCCCACCTGGGGATCGGTCTGGTCGGGGCGCAGCCGAGGCAACTGGCGCATCCCGTAACGCTCGGACGAGACTGTCGGCGTCTCGAACAGCACCGACGACGCCGCTGTGGTGGCCACCCCCGGGGTGGCCGCGGCGACCACCTCACGCAGCACGCCGAGCATCTGCAGGCGCAACTCCTCAGCGGAGGTGAACCGGTCGCTCGGATCGGGTGCGCAGCACTTCAGCAGCAGTCGGTACAGCGAATCGTGTTCGGCGAAGGCCGGCATGTCCACGGCTGGCGGAATCTTGAACTCGAACTCGGACTGGTAACCGCGCACCTCGGCGCAGAGCACCATCAGCGTCCGGCCGACAGTGAAGATGTCCGAGGGCACAGACGGACCGAGCGTGGCCACCTCCGGCGCCTGGAATCCGACCGTCCCGTAGATCGCGGAATCCTCGTCGCCCGCGTGGCGGACGCCACCGAGGTCGATCAGTTTCAGGGCGTCGCCCACCTGAATGACGTTGTCGGGCTTGAAATCGCAGTAGAGCAGGCCCAGCTCGTGGAGGTAGCCGAGGGCCGGGAGGATCTCGATCAGGAAGGCCAGCGCCTGGTCGACCGGCAGCGGATCGGAGCGACCGCCGTTGGCGGTCATGCGCTGTTTCAGCAGTTGCTTCAGCGAGCGACCGCCGACGTACTCCATGACGATGTAGCCCGCGTCGTTATGGGTGACGAAGTTGTAGATCTCGACGATCAGCGGGTGCTCGACCCGGGCCAGGAAGCGTAGCTCGCCGATCGTTGCGGCCAGTGCGTCCAGGTCGCCCGAGTTGAGCAGGCCCTTGAGCACCACCCAACGGCCCTCGACATTCCGGTCCTGGGCGAGGTAGATCCAGCCCATGCCGCCGTGGGCGAGCGCGCCGACCACCTCGTACTGCCCGGCAATCACATCGCCGGGATGCAGTTTGACCGTGAACGAGTACGCCGCGCCGCAGGCCGGGCAGTAGCCCTCGGACCGGGACGAAACGTTCTCTGCGCCCTGACCGACCTTGGCGTTGCAGCGCGGGCAGACCCGCGCATCCAGCGGTACCTCCGGGTTGGCCAGCACAGCCTTGCTCGGGTCGATCGCCGGTGCGGGCGGGACGCGGGTGAGCCCGGCCCCGATGCGTCCGGTGGAGAGTCGGTCGGTGGTCTGCCGCTTGGGCCGGCTGCCGAAAGAGGTTACCCGGGCCGAACCCAGGGCCGTGGAGCCGAGCTGGATCGAGGTACGGGTGGTGGACGAGGGGGAGTTCGCCTCCGCGACGGGAGGTGCCACCTCAGGGGAGCCGCAGACATCGCAGTAGCCGTCGATGATCCGCCCCGAACACCCGGGCTGGCGGCAGGGTCCGGACGGCTGTCGCGCCGGCTTGCTGCCAACTCGTCCGCGTCCGACCGGTTGGGTGCCGGCGCCACCTGGCATGCCGCAGACGTCGCAGTACCCGTCGACGATCGTGCCGGTGCAGCCCGGCTGGCGGCACCTCATCGCGCGCCTCCGTCCAGGTAGTCGAGCTGAGCCGAGTAGGTGGCGAGCAACTGCTGGAGGACCGGTTTGGCGAGCGGACGCTGGGCCAAGCGGCGTTCGATCAGCTGGGCCAGTTCAACGAGGTCTGGGTGGTCGGCGAAACCGTGCTGGGCCGCCTTGGCTTGCAGCGCCGGCAGCAGGGCAGCGGTCGCGTCCACCTCGGTCAATGCCTGGGTGAGCCGGCCGTGCGCCTGGTCGAGTTCACGCTCGAACCGGGTGAGCGCCAACGCGTAGTCGTGCAGTGCGGCCGGCGTGTTCGGCAGCGGTCCGAGTGCGGCCAACTGCGGAACGACAGCCGCCGGAGTAGGGGAGACCGCCGCCGCGACCCTGGCGGCCAGCGCGGTGACCGCTCGCTGGTTGGATTCCGCACGGGCGAGTTGCTCGCGGGTCTTCGCGAGCAGATCGCGGGCCTCCCTGCGTTGAGCTGAACCCACGATCAGGTCGCGTTCGAACCGGGCGGCGTCCATTTCGAGGGAGCCGAGCAGCCCGGCGATGTCGCCGCCGCGTCCGCGCTTGTCGGTGAGTTCGTCGACCCGCGCGGCGAGCGCATCGACCTTGGCCGATGCTGCGGCGACCATCGCTGGCGGCTCCAGCTTGATCTGGTCGCGGATTCGTTCGGCCTGAGCGCGCAATTGGCGTAGCCGGATCTGCTGCTGCTCGGCGCCGGGATCGGTGTTCAGCCGGGTTCGCAATTGGGCGACCAGTGCGTCGCACAGCCGGCCGGCCTCGGGCAGGGAGACCGTCATCGACTGCAGCTGCGAGACCTCGACCCCGGTCGTGTCCAAACGTCCCCAGATCATGGCGGAGAGCCGCTCAAGTTCCTGCTGACCGACCCGACCGGAGTCCCAGCTCGTCAGTAGCAGGTTCGCTCTGGTCTTGGCTGCCTGCCAAAGGGCCATCGCCAGCGCCATGTCCGAGGTGAGTTCGGCCTGGCGCCCGGTGGCCAGAATCTGCTCGTCGAGCGAGTCGAGCTCGGCCCGGCGTTCAGTTAGCCAGCGGTCGAGCTGCCCCAGGTACTCCAGGACTTCGGTCGGACGGGCGGCTACGCCGAGTTGCCCGGGCGCGGCCGGTGACGTCGTGCTCACAGGTACTCCTTGATTCTCTGCGACAGCCCGACAATCGCCAGCAGTGCGCCGAGCAGGCCGGTGACGATCATCAGCATCAGGGGCCACAGCAGTCCCTGTTGAACCTCGTCAGCCGCGTTCTGCGCGGTCTGGACGGCAATTGCGGACGTCTCGGTCGCGGTCTGCTGCAGGTCGTCAGCGAGCCTGGCCAGTGAACCGTGGTCGTCGTCCACCAGAGCAACGCCGGCGGCCGCCCAGTCGCCCTTCGCCATCGCGGCGGCGAGCTTGGCGTGGGCGTCGGTGAACTTGGCCAGCGTTGGCAGGTCCTGCTCAGCCTTGAAGGCGTCGTTCGCCGCGGTGAACGCGGTGGTGTAGGCCTGCTGTTTGTCCTTGCTCCAGCTCTGCTGGAGAACCGCGGTCACCTGCACGTGTCTGGCGACCGCCAGTTGGGTCGTGCCGTGTTCGAGATTCACCATGCGCTCCAGTTCGGAGCCGCGGGCCAGCGATGTCGCTTCGCCCGCTGAGTTCTGCGCCGACACGGCAAGGCCGGTGATCACCAGCACGGCCGTCGCGGCAGCCACCACGCCGAGGTTCAGCACCCGGTGGGTGCGGTGCGCCACTACCCAGCTGATCCACCCCAGCACCGCCAGTGCGGCCAGGCCGGCCACGATCATCCACCAGGCCTGCTGCGCCCAGACCGCTGCCGTGGCGTCCTTGGTGATCTGGTTCTGCAGTTGGAGCACCTCTGTGCGCAGGTTGGCCAGTTCATCTTCGCTCGCGACCAGGCGTGTAGTCGCCTCCGCGCGCGGGAGGGCGACCGCGGCACTGAGGTGCTGGCCATAGGTGGCGGCGCTCGCGGCGATCTCCTGCAACTTGGGCCCGTCCGCCGGCCGCGCGGCGGCGGCGGTCACCAGCAGGCTGGACACCTCGACGAGTTCGGCCGCTGAGCTCGTGGCGTGGCTGCCGGTCGCGGACTCGCCGCCGACCACCGCCAACCCGGCGAGGTTGCCGGCCTCGATGAGCCCGTGCTGGATCTGGCCGGCGCGAACATATTGGTCGACCAGGCTGGGCGCTACGGCGAGATCGTTGCGAAGCTCGCTCACCGTCGCGATGCCGAGGGCCGCCGTGCTCAGCACCACGAGAACAGCCACGACCTGGCACTGCCGGAGCAGCCGTGGCGTCCGGCTGGACGCCGGGGTGGCGAGCCCTTCAGAGGTTTGTACCGGTGACGAAGGCTGTGGCACCCCAGCGCTGGTCAGGCTTGCCGGAGCCGGCTTCGCCGTCACCTTCGCCGTCCGCACTGCCGGGCTGCTCACGCCGGTGCTCCGGGTTCGGGGAACTCGACCGGTGATACCTGGGCGCCCGACTCCGGAGGAGCCAACCGCACCGGCTCGGCAGGGGAGCTCGGCGCGGGGGCGGGGGACGTGGAGGGCTGGGAATGATCGATCAGGTCGTCGGGCAGCAGCGTCCGCAGTTGCTCAAGGGTCGGTTCGGTGACCTCGCGCAGGCGCCAGGCGTGCCGTCCGATGGCCGCCTCCAGCAGGTTGCGGGCGTAGCGCCCGTTGCCGAAGGTCTCGTTGCGAACCTGCTCGGCCAACTGCCGGTTGAACTCGTCCAGGCAACCGTCGCCGAGGTCGTAGTCGGACTTGGCGGCCATCTGGGAGAAGATCGACCTCAGTTCGTCGTCGGTGTAATCATCGAAGTACACCGTAGTACGGAAACGACTGGCCAGGCCAGGGTTGTTCGAGATGAACACCTCCATCGGCAGCGGATAGCCGGCAACGATCACCACGAGGTCGTCGCGGTGATCCTCCATCTCCTTGACGAGGGTGTTGATGGCCTCCTCGCCGTACTGGTCGCCGTTGAGGGAGTACGCCTCGTCGATGAACAACACCCCTCCGTAGGCCTTGGCGGCGACCTCGGCGGTCTTGATCGCGGTTTGGCCGAGGTAGCCCGCGACCAATTCGGAGCGATCCACTTCGACCAGCTGGCCCTTCGAGAGCAGGCCGATCGCCTTGTAGATGCCGGCCACCAACCTGGCCACGGTGGTCTTGCCGGTGCCCGGGTTGCCGGTGAAGACGAGGTGGCGCGTGATCGTCGGGCTCTTCAAGCCGGCTTTGGTGCGCAGCGCGTCCACCCGGAGGATCGCGGTCTGCCGATGGATCTCCGCCTTCACCCCGGAAAGGCCGACCAACTCGTCCAGTTCGGCGAGCCATTCCTCGACGGTCTTCTCGGGCTCGTCGGGTTCCGGGTCTGGTTCGGGTGCTGCCGAAGCCGCTGGGCCTGGATCGACCGCAGTCGGCGCTGGGGTGTCGCCGGCGATCGGCGGCGAAGCTTGGATCGCCCCGGGTAACGGGACGCCGCCCAGGCCAGGAAATGCGCCAGGGGAGTGCGGATCGAGCCTGGTGACGTCGAGCAGCCGTTCCTGGCTGCCCGAGAGCCGGGCCAGCACGTCGTTGAGGATCGCCGGCGCGTGCTGCACGAACGCGCGTTGCGCGGCATCGTCGACTCCCGGCTGGAGAGCGGTCGGGACGCTGGGGTGGGTGGCCAGCTGCGCCGCAGCGGCCAGGCTCGCCGCGCCCAACGCGGACGGGCCGGTCTCGCCGAGCAGGGCGGCGGACTGGCAGACGTCACCGAGAGCCTTCGCGTAGGCGCCGGCTGTGCGGCTCGAACTCGCCGCGGCCTGGCTGGCCAGTGGGGTTGGGGCGCGCCGGTACCGGCGACCGCGGACGGCCGCGTCCATGAAGGTCTGAGCCGACGGTGCGACGCCGACCTCCGCGCACCATTGCAGGAAAGCGCCACGATTCGACTCGGCGATGGCCGCGGAGAGAACCAGGCCCTCTTCCGTGGCTGCCCGCGGGTCGAACCCGGCCGCGTCCGCGGCCTTGGCGAGTGCGGCCAACGATGCCGCGAGGTTGGCTGTCTTCATGGCTGTCCGAGGTTCATGGTTGTCCGAGGTTCAGTTCAGGGGCCTGGGCGTGGCCGAAACGTTCCTGGAGGAACTTCCCGTGCCGGATGAGCGCCGCAGCGTCGGTGGCGTTGGCCGCGTCGTAGATGCTTTCCATGGTCGCGCCCAGCAGGTCGAGTTGGTCGATCAGCAGTAGGAGCGAGGTCTTGCCGCCCTCCACCGGACGCGAATCGGCCCAGTCCCGCGGCAGCCGCAGGTACGCGCTGATCGCTTCGGGCAGGTAGTCGGTGGCGGTCGCCACGACCGAGTAGGAGTCGTAGCTGCCGAGTCCGAGCAGTTCGAGCCGGGGCAGGGTCTTGCGGACGGTCTGGGTGACCCGGTGTGCCCTTGCCCGGACGACCGCAGGGACGGCCGGGTCGGACACCAGTTGGTCGACCCCGGCCAGCGATGCGGTGATGTCGTCGGCCGTGGGGGCAGTCGCGATCTCGACCTCGGCCTGAGCCGGGTCGTCCTCGCGTCCGAGCAGCCGATCCCAGAAGCCCATTTCCCTACTTGTCGATGCTGATGGCCGGCAGGGTCGCGGCCCTGGTGTCCTGCTGGGCGACGCGATCAAGGTAGTCGCGGCTCTTCGCGACCTCGGTCTCCAGTGTGCCGATGGTCAACGACATGGTGTCGAGCGCCTTCAGCTTGAACTGGTCGATCGAATCCATGGTCGCGTAGATGTTCGCGAACGCTGCCTGCAACTGCTCCAGCCCGATGGTCGAGGATGCCGCCTGCTCCTGGATCTGCGCGGAGTTCTCCTTGAGCATCTCCGACGTCCGCTTGATCATGTCGGAGGTGGTCGTGTTGAGCGCCGTGATCTGGTCTAGGACGAGCTTCTGGTTGCCGAGCGCCTGGGCCACGATCACTGCCGTCCGAAGTGCCGAGACTGTGGTCGTGGATGCCCGGTCGACACCCTTGATGAGCTCGACGTTGTTCTTGATGATGATGTCGATGGCCAGGTAGCTCTGGATCGAGACCGCCAGCTGGGTGAGCAGGTCCTGGTGCTTCTGGCGCACATAGAACAACACGTCCTGGTTGAGTGCCTTGGCCTTCACCGGATCAGCGATCTCGAGTTCGGCGATCTGCGCCGAGAGCTTCGCGTCCAGCCGTTCGGCGATGTAGACGTACTGGTTCAGCCGGCCCATCACGTTCCAGAGGTTCTGCTTCTCCATGTTGAGGGCGACATTGTCCTTGGTGAGTTCGTCC
>DAORUI010000020.1:0-5760 GCA_035433085.1 Propionicimonas sp.
AGGTGGACGGCATCAGCTTCCGCATGCCCTACCAGTCCGACCCGATCATGCGGAACAAGATCAACGCCGGAATCTCCGGCTACGCCGACATCCATCTCTCCCACTCCGGTCCCCAGACCTGGGCCGGCTTTCTCGGCAAGCTCGACGTGGCCGTCATCGAGGTCACCGGCATCACCGCGGAGGGCGAACTCATCCCGTCCTCGTCGGTCGGCAACAACACCACCTGGCTGCGCGCCGCGGACAAGGTGATCCTCGAGGTCAACGCCTGGCAGAGCATCGACCTGCACGGCATGCACGACATCTACGAGGGAGTGGCGCTGCCGCCGGATCGCAAGCCCGTTCCGCTGACCGCAGCCGGCGATCGAATCGGTGTCACCACCATGAGGGTCGACCCGGCCAAGGTGGTCGCGGTGATCGAGACCGACGACGCCGACCGCAACACCCCGTTCAAGCCGCTGGACGACGAGTCCCGGCTGATCGCCAGCCACCTGCTCGACTTCCTGCAGAACGAGGTGACGCAGGGACGCCTGCCGAAGAACCTGCTGCCGCTGCAGTCGGGCGTCGGCAACATCGCCAACGCTGTGCTCGCCGGTCTGCTGGAGGGACCGTTCGAGAACCTCACCTCGTACACCGAGGTGATCCAGGACGGCATGGTCGACCTGCTCGATTCGGGCAAGATGGCGGTAGCTTCGGCCACCGCTTTCTCGCTCAGCCCGGAATACGCCAACAAGATGAACGACAATGCGGCCAACTACCGCGACAAGATCATCCTGCGTCCCCAGGACATCTCGAACAATCCCGAGATGATCCGCCGCCTCGGTGTGATCTCCTGCAACGGCCTGATCGAGGCCGACATCTACGGCAACGTGAACTCCACGCACGTCATGGGCTCGCGGATGCAGAACGGCATCGGTGGTTCGGGCGACTTCACCCGCAATGCCTACATTTCATCGTTCGTCACTCCGTCCACCGCCAAGGGCGGGGCGATCTCGGCCATCGTCCCGATGGTGTCGCACCACGACCACACCGAGCACGACGTCATGGTTGTCATCACCGAGCAGGGTCTGGCCGATCTTCGCGGCCTCGCCCCGAAGCAGCGGGCCAAGCTGATCATCGACAACTGCGCCCACCCGAACTACCGGGACGCCCTGCACGAGTACTACGACCACGCCTGCAAGGTCGCCAACGGCCAGCAGACCCCGCACGACCTGAAGCTCGCGCACAGCTGGCACGTCCGGTTCCTCGAGACCGGCTCAATGCTGGGCTGAACGAAAAGGGGACGGTTCTTTTTTCGTTCAGCTTTTACACAGACCGGCGGCGGCAAGGCTGCGACCTGTGGATAACCTGAACGAAAACGGAACCGTCCCCTTTTCGTTCAATCCCCCTGAATGAGGGTGTCTGGACAAGTTCCAGCCGATCAGTGGACCACGGCTCCGGGACGTTTGGCGTGCGCGGTCAGCCGAGCAGCAGGCGGCGTAGTTCCGGCATCGTGTCCACGATCGCGGTGGGTCCGGCCGCGGCCAGGCCGGAACGCTCACCGGCGCCCCAGGTAACCGCGATCGCGTCCATCCCGGCCGCTCTGGCCGCCAGCACGTCGACCGCCGCGTCCCCGATGTAGACCGAGTGGCCGGGGTCCGCACCCAGCCGGGAAAGTGCCAGCAGCAGCGGCTGCGGGGACGGCTTGTGCAGTTCGGTGTCCTCCATCGCGACCGTCACCGCGATTCGGTCGGCCAGCCCGGCGAATTTCACCGTGTTCTCAGCCGAGAGCCGGCGCTTCGACGTCGCCAGACCGATCTGCACCCCCGCGGCGACCAGCTCTGCCAGCAATGCGTCCATTCCGACGTATCTCTGCGCGAGCGTCGCCAGGTTGGCCGCATTCCAGGCGACGTAGCTGGCCACCAACTCGGCTGCCCTTTCCGGATACCGGCGCGAAAAGGTCTCCTGCAGAGTCTCGCCGATCCAGCTCTTTGCTTCGGCGGGTTCGGGTCGAACACCGAGCACGGAAGTGAGAGCATGTTCGTACGAAGCGATAATCAGCGGGATAGTATTCACCACGGTCCCGTCGAGATCGAAAACCGCGACGGGCCAAGTAGGAATAGACATGGTCGTGAGAATACGGCCACTCAGCAGGGGGGAATGCAGGTGACCGTGCAAGGGCATAGGCCGCGAGGTCGCCGGCCCGGCAGGCTAGACACGCGAGGCGTCATCCAGGACGCAGCGCTGGGACTCTTCTCGGAGCAGGGATACGAGAAGGTGTCATTACGCGCGATCGCGCGCGCAGCCGATGTCGATCCGGCACTTATCCATCACTACTTCGAGAACAAGGCTGACCTGTTTTCCAGGTCTGTCCTCGATCTACCGTTGAACACTGAAGGGATCGTCGCCAGGGTTCTTGATGGCCCGACCGAGACGATCGGCGACCGAATGATGACCGAGATCCTCGGTGCCTGGGATCAGCCCGGGGCACGCGAGCGGTTCACGGCCATGCTTCGTGCGGCGGTGACCAATCCGGGCGCCAGGCGTCCACTGAGCGAGTTTCTGGCCAAGGAACTCATGATCAAGGTCGCCGAGGCCCAGGGTCATGCGAACGCGAAGCTGCGCGCTCAGACCGCTGTCAGCATCGTGCTCGGCTTGGCGCTGTGCCGCGACGTGCTGCATCTCACCGCCCTGGCCAAGGCCCGCAATCCGGTGCTGATCAACTCCCTCGGCAGGGCGCTGCAGACCCAGCTGGTCGACACCTGGTGACGACGTAGGCTGGGGCATCTCTAGGAGGTGCGATGACCGCCAGCCAACCGCTCGACGACCCGGCCGGGTTCGTTGCCGACACCGAATCCGGTGTGGTTTCGATTCCGCTGCCGGGTCTCGTCGTCGCTCCCGGGCTGGTGCCGGACGACCCTCGCACCGGAGAGCCGTTGCGTCCGCGCACTGTGCAGGCCGCGACCGTACTGTGCTGGCTGGCCGTGGCGATCACCGGCGCCGCGGTGGCCTGGATCTACTGGGACGCCGTGGCGAACTTCGCCAATGCATCCTGGCTGATGGGCCAGTTCGTCACCGCACCCGGGTCGCTGGAACGCGTCCTGCTGTCGGTCGCAGTAACCGTCATCGGTCTCGCGATCGGCGCATCGAATGCCATCGTCGGCTACTACGCCTGGGCTGGGTACGCGTGGACGCGATTCGCCGGTCTGATCAGCGCGACCGTCACCGTCGCGGCGATCGTCCTGAACCCGTTGGCGTGGGCAGCGATCCCGGCCGCAGCGATCGGGGCCGCGCTGCTGTGGTTGCCTCCCGCGCGACGGTTCTTCACCACCTGGCGCGGTCGCCGGCACCCCGAGCAGGTGCTCGCCGCGCCGGTCGTCGACGTCGTCTACGGCCCGCTGCCCCGCTACCGCTGAGCTGAACCTGGCTCGTTCAGCGTTTGCGGGACGCTAGCGTTACCGCCGTGACGAACCAACTCCTTCGCAGCATCGGCCGGGCGATCCTGGACGCATTGCGGCCGAGCACTGGCCGTCCGTCCGGCAGCCGACGCTCGGGCACGTCCGACAGCCGTCGGCGGTCTGCCCAGCGCACGCCGTCCGCCGCCGACTACCCGGGCGACTTCACCGGACGTCCGGAGCTCACCTACGCGCCGCATCCGGGCAAGCTCGCCGACCCGGGCGAGATCGTGTGGACGTGGGTGCCGTACGAGGAGGACCACAGTCAGGGCAAGGATCGCCCGGTGCTGATCGTCGGTCGGGACGCGGACTGGCTGCTCGGACTACCGCTGACCAGTCAGGACCACGACCTCGACGCTGCCCAAGAGGCCGGAGAGGGCCGCTACTGGGTCGACATCGGCACGGGGAACTGGGATTCCTCGGGACGAGCCAGCGAAGTCCGCGTGAACAGAATCGTGCGAATCGCCCCGAATTCCGTTCGCCGAATCGCAGGCAAATTGGACGCGGACCGATTCAATGAGGTCGCCGAAGGCGTTCGGCAACACCGGTAACCCTGCTCTGGGGAGACGTCAGCTGCCGGAGCCCGACGAGACCACCGCAGACACCTCGGCAGGCTCGGAGGACGTGGTGGGTTGCCCAGGGGACATCCGCGACTCGGGCCGAACCGCGAGCCACGCCACCAGCGACACCAGCGCGAAGACCATCGTCCCGACGGCGAACACAGCGACGTGACCGGCGACCATCGCGTCCACTCCCCCGGCTGCGGACCGTCCGGCGAACGCCACGTAGACGGCGGTGAGCAGAGCCAATCCGATCGAGCCGCCCAGCTGGTTCGTGGCCGTGGACGCAGCGGAAGCCACCCCCGCGTCGTGGGGGGCCACCCGGTACAGCGCCAGATTGTTCAGCGGGACGACGGTGAAGCCCATGCCAACGCCCATCAGCACGACGCCGGGCAGGATCTGTGTCCAATATCCACCGTCGGCGGTGACAAAGGTGAGCAGGAACACCCCGGCCGCGCTGATCAGCGGTCCGAAAACGAGTTGCGGACGGGGTCCGGCCCGATCGAGCAGTCGCATGGCGAACGGCACGGTGGCCATCAGCGAGACCGTGAACGGTAGCGTCCCCAGCCCTGCCAGCAGCGGCGGCAGCTTCATCACCAACTGCAGGTGCATGGCGAGGTAGACCATGGCACCCATCCCGACGACGCCGAGCAATGCCTGCACTGAGAACGCCGCGGCTCGAGTGGGCTCGGTGAGGACGCGAAGAGGCAGCAAGGGGTGCTGCGCTCGATGCTCGATCATCACGAAGCCTACGAGCAGCCCCAACCCGGCCACGATGAAGCCGATGGTCGCGGGCGCCGTCCAGGATTGCTCGGCCAGGGTGAGCCCGTAGACCATGGACGCGAAGCCCAGCGTTGCCGTGATCGCGCCGGCGACGTCGTAGCGCCGGTCGCCCTCGGCGCGACTCTCGTGCAGCAGGATGTAGCCGGCCACCAGCCCGACCACGATCAGCGGGACGTTGACCAGCAGGCACCAGCGCCAGGAGAAGAACTCGGTGAGGACGCCGCCGAGCAGCATCCCGATCGCCGAGCCGGCACCGGCCAAGGAGCCGAAGATCGCGAAGGCGCGGTTGCGCTCACTCCCGTCGGGGAAGTTGAGGGTGACGAACGCGAGCGCGGCCGGCGCCATGAATGCCGCGGCGAGGCCCTGCAGCCCACGGGCTGCGAGCAGTTCTGCGGCACTGTGGGTGAGCCCGCCCCACGCCGAGCCGACGCCGAAGACGGCCATGCCGAGCAGGTAGGTGCGCTTGCGTCCCCAGAAGTCGGCAACGCGTCCGCCGAGCAGCAGGAACGAGCCGAAGGCGAGGGCGTACGCGGTGATCACCCACTGCCGGCTGGAGTCGGAGAAGCCGAGCTCTGCCTGCGCGCTCGGCAGTGCGACGTTGACGATGGTGCCGTCCAGGACGATAAGCAACTGGGTGAGTGAGACCGCGGCGAGCGTCCACCAACGGTGGGACGCGGCGAGGACAGGTCTGGGCACGTCGGAACCTCCATGACGAAACAGATGCCACGTGGGTTTCCAGCCCTCGATCGGCCCACGAGAGGTGTCCGACCACGCCGGTCCGAGCCGGCCAAGACAGCAGAGATTCTACCCCAGTTCGAGGCAGAACCCGGCACAGGACCAGGCTGACGAGCAGAACTAGATGAGCGCGCGTCGCCTCCGTGCCGGTGCAGGAGGAGCCGGCTGCAAGGCACAAGCCGCACCCCAAGACCGATCCCTGAGGAGCCGGCCGCAAGGCACAAGCCGCACCCCTAGAACCGGTCCCTGAG
>DAORUI010000020.1:5860-15720 GCA_035433085.1 Propionicimonas sp.
CGGATAGTCAAGTGCGCTAGGATAACCGCGTCCGAAGGAAGGCGACCAGCATGCCCCCCAAGCCCAGTGACGCGGCTTCGCGGCCGCGGACGATCATCACGACCGACAGCGAAGCCGACGACATGAACTCGTTCATGCGGCTGCTGTACTACACCAACGAACTCGACATCGTTGGGCTGGTGTACAACTCATCGGTCCATCACTGGCAAGGCGACGGCGTCCACACGCTACGTGAGGCGCAGGAAACGGAAATCATCACCAGTTTCATGGGCGAGCCGGCCGGGCGGCTGGGACGCTCGGCGGACGCCAAGACCTGGCGCTGGGAACCTCTGGGCTGGATGGAACGGATCATCCTGGACGACTACAGCCAGATCTACCCGAACCTGCTCAGGCACGATTTGAACTACCCCTCGCCGGCCGAGCTGTGGTCGAAGGTGTGCGTCGGAAACGTGCTGTTCGAGGGCGAGTTCGCCGCCGACACCGAAGGCTCAGAGCTGATCAAGGCCGCACTGCTCGACGACGATCCGCGTCCGCTGTACCTGCAGGTGTGGGGAGGGACGAACACGATCGCCCGGGCGCTGCTCGCGATCGAGCTGGCCCGCCAGGGCGCGGACGACTGGGACGCGGTTCGCGCGCGGGTGGTGCAGAAGGCCGTGATCCTGACGATCGGACAGCAGGACAATGCGTACCCCGACTACATCGCCGGCGCCTGGCCGGAGATCCGCGTCCTCGACTTCGACGGAGCCTTCGCCGGCTACTCAAGCTACTCGCGGCGGTTCGCGCCGCCCGAAATCCTCCCCTACTACCAGGCGTCCTTCTGGGCTGCGAACATCAAGTACGGACACGGCCCGGTGCTGGCCAACTACGGGCTGATCGGCGATGGCACCTACTTCGCCGGTGAAGGCGACAACCCGGGTTGGCAGCCCGGCCTGGCCAAGAACCCTGACGAGTTCAAGATGTTCGACTTCATCGGCGGCTTCTCCCGGCTCGACTGGACGGGCGAGGGTGACACCCCGGCATTCATGTGCCTGGTGCCGACCGGCCTCCGATTCCTGGAGGACCCCACCCTCGGCGGCTGGGCCGGACGCATGGAAGCACCCGCGGACGGGACGAACTACTCCCGCGCGGGGGAGGACCACAATCCCTTCGTGGGCGAGCCGCAGGCCTTCTACACCACGATTCGCTGGGCGCCGGCCTTCCAGAACGACTTCGCCGCCCGGGCCGATTGGGGTACTACATCGAACTACGTGGACGCCAACCACGCCCCGCTCGTGTCGGCCTCGCCGGCGGACGCGTCCGCGGCGCCGGGTGAGATGGTGCGCCTGGTCGCGTCCGCGTCCGATCCAGATGGGGACGCGCTGAGCACCCACTGGTGGGTCTACGCCGAAGCCTCGACCGTGGCCGGCGCCACGATCGAAGCAGCTGCGTTCGAAGCCGCGGTGACCGTCCCGGCGACCGCCGCGCCCGGCCAGCGGGTGGTGGTGATCGCCGAGGTGACCGATGACGGTACTCCCCCGCTCACCCGTTACGCCCAGGTAGTGATCACCGTCGCCTGAAGGACATCCGTTCATCGAGCTTGGCCCGCCCAACGAGGGCGTTCAGGCCAGCCTGTTGAGGATCTTCTGCTCCAGGCGCAGGTGGCGTTCGAGCTGCTGGTGGGCGTCGTCGAGGTGGAAGGCGTGGCCCTCGTACTCGCTGAGGAGGACGCCTTCGAAGCCGGATTCGACGATGGCGGCGAGCAGCTTCTCCACCGGGATCTGCGGATCCTGAAGGTCCTCGGTCACGTGGTAGAACTTCGAGTGGAAGTACTGGGTGCGGTGCAGCAGGGTCTTGAAGCCCTCGATGTCGGCCGGCCCGAAGGACAGGAACCCGAACATCTCGCTGATCGCCCACTTCTCAGCCTCGCCGCCGCCCATCTCGGCGATCTTGGCCTGCATGCCGGCCTCGTCGAGTCCGCCGTGGCGGTTGGCGATCACGTAGTCGAGCAGTTCGGGTTTGGCGCCGTTGGCGATGTGCCGATCCAGCGCAGGCTGGGCCGGACGCTCGATGAAGCAGCCGAAGTCGGGGATGAACCCCAAGTAGGGCGTGTCGAGTGAATCCATCACCGCGAGCATCTTCTGGATCTTCGCGTCGCTCGGCTTGGACGGCGCGTGCACCTCGATGCCGATCCGGATGTCGTAGCGCTCGGCCATCGCCGCGGCCGGCGCCAGCAGGTGCGGCGGGATCGAGCCGGCGCGCAGGAACCTCGCACCCAGGTCCTTGGCGGTCATCAGGTCGGCGGTGATGTCGAGCATGATGTCGGCATCGGTCGCGTCGTGCCCGGTGATCTTGCCGAGGTCGATGTAGCCGCCGTAGCTGTTCGCCTGCACGCCGTACTTGTCGTTCAGTTCGCGAATCGCCTTGATCTCGGACGCCTTGGGCCGGGGGTACTGGTCGAAGACCATCGACCCGATCAGCTCGTACTTGGCCACCCCCAGCGAGTTCAGCGCGGCGAACATGCCGGCCACGCCGTAGGACGGGACGTCCACCAGCCGTTGTTCGAAGCCGTAGAGGGAGACCGCCTGTTCGATCCGCCCGATCTTGGTGGCAGCGGACGCGTCCGCCGGCGCCGGTTCGGCAACCTCGACACCACTGGGCTCGACCGAGGCTTCGCCCGCGGCAGCGTCCTGCAGGTTGAGCGTACGCGCAGCCGAACCGTCCACCATGCCGTAGGCACCCGGCCCGAACTGCATGTAGACGTTGCGCAGGATCAGCTTCACCGCGACCTCGTGTTCGCCGGCAGCAAGCCCCTCCCCGTAGACGCGGACGCGTAGGTCGCGCTTGATGCCCCAGAAGTCCGTCCAGGCGAGCTTCAGCTGCTCGGGCATGAAGAGCTTCTCGTTGAACTCGACCAGGATGTTCGTGGCCGGCACTGCGACGCCGTCGACGGTGAGCTCCAACTCCTCGATCGCCGACAGCGGCAGGCCGCGGTAGTAGTTCAATCCGACATCGACGGTGAAGCCCACTACCTGGTCGCCGAGCTTCAACTCGCGCAGCGCGTCCGGACGCAGCACCTTGTCCTCGTGGGGGAGTTTCATGAACAACGTTGGCATCTTCAGTTCCTTCTTTCTTGGTTTGGTGGCCCCCTCCGCCGAGTTGTCAGAACTTCACGGCGCTATAGAGCCGTGAAGTTCTGACAACTCGGCTAGGGGGTGGGGACGGTGCGGGCGTAGGAGGTGCGGGACGGGAAGGGCAGATAGCTGATTCGCAGGGGCTGCACCACTTCCAAGCGGTGCTGGCCGGACGCCAAGCCGCCGCGTACGAGCGCTGTGATGGTGGCGGTCTCGGTGAGTTCCCAGCGGGTCTCGCCGTCGACGGCCAGTTCGGCGAAGGTCCAGTTGCGGTGGTCATCCAGCCGGCGAAGGTCTGGTAGAACTCGTCGGTCAGGTTCGGGAAGCCCGGCATCATCTGCTCGGCGAGGGTCTCGATCCCCTCGGCACCGAGTTCGGCGGCCGCGGCGATGCAGCCTTCCAGGTCGCGGCGGCCAACGTAGTAGTCCTCTTGGAAGCTGTACAGGCTGACGCCGGTACGCAGGTCGTGGGTCATCGTTTTTCTCTCGCTGGTTCAGGGTGTGGCGGGCCGCCGTCCCGGCTTAGTCGGGACGCTGCGTGTCAGGCGGAATTCAGGCGGACGTCAGCCGACGGCCGCCGGCTCTCGCTCCAGGGCGGTGTCGAGGAACTCCGGTGAGAAGACCGCTTCGATGGCCATCCGGGACGCACCGATCACCCCGCCCAGGGCACCGGCCTTGGCCACGGCCACCCGCAGATTGCGACTGGCCAGCGGCAGCGCGCGGGAGTAGACCGATTCGCGGACGCCGGCCAGGAGCGGTTCGCCGACCTCCACGATCTCGCCGCCGATCACGATCACGCGCGGGTTCAGCAGCGCGGTGCAAGCTGCCAGCACCTCGCCCAGCGCGCGGCCGGCTTCCCGCAGCGAGCGGACGGTTTCGAGGTTGCCCTGCCGGACGAGGCGGACGATGTCGGCCGGGGAACTGGCCGGAACCCCCTGCTCGGTGAGGGTGGCGGCGATGCTCATGCCGCCGGCCAGCGACTCAAGGCAACCACGATTGCCGCAACGGCAGTAGCGGCCCTCCGCGGCGGCGGAGTAGACGTGGCCGAGGTCGCCGGCGGCACCTTCGGCGCCGTGGAGCAGGCGTCCGCCGCTGACGATGCCAGCGCCGATTCCGGTGGCGACCTTGACGAAGACCAGGTCCTGCACGTCTGGCCAGGCGACCAGCCATTCGCCCAGGGCCAGGACGTTGGCGTCGTTGTCGACGAAGACCGGGCAACCGAAACGTTCGGAAACGATCTGCCGGACGTCGTAACCGTCCCAGCCGGGCATGATCGGCGGGCTGGTGGGACGCCCGGAGTACTGCTCGACCGGTCCGGGCAAGCCGATGCCCACGGCCATCACGCCGACGTCACTGACCCCGGCCTGTTCGCGCAGTTGCTCCAAGCGTTCGAACACCCTGGCCATGATCACCTGCGGGCCATCACTGACCCGACAGGCGTCGGTGGCATGGGCCAACACGACGCCGGCCAGGTTCGTCACGCCGTAGGTGGCGTGGTTGGCGCCCAGATCGACGGCGAGCACTATCAGGTTGTCACCGTCGAACTCGAAGGCTGCGGACGGGCGTCCGCCGGTCGCCGCGGCGTGCGCGGTCTCCCGGACCAGACCCGCAGCCACCAGGACGGCCAATCGCTGGGCGACGGTTGTTCGCGCCTGGCCGGTGAGGACGGCCAGATCGCGTTTGGTTCGAGGCGATCCATCGCGGAGGATCTCCAGGATGTGTCCTGCGCTACCCGGCTGATGCACCATGAACCTCCTTCGCCACCCTGCCGCATTACGACTCACTCGCTCATAACATCTCAGATCTTATGCCTGTGATGGGCTTTAGTCAAGGAAGGATGTTCACAACATGGGCATTTCACGGCACTGGCGCATCGTTACTCCAGGCCGAGCCCAGCGAGGGAGTCACCGCGGTCGAGCCTTCGATGGCCTCACGGCCCCGGCCAAGGACCAAATTGGGGACAGTTCCTAACTCAGTCCATTCTCAGGTGGACCGAGTTCGGAACCGTCCCCAATCCGGTCCAGTTAGGCTCTAGCTCAGGCCGAGCCCGGCGAGGAAGTTGTAGCTGTCCTTGATGCCGTCGAACACGTAGCCGTCGTAGCTGTCGAACTCGATCACCACGAAGCGCGCGCTCGGCGCGGCGGCGATGATTTCGGCCATCGGCAGGGTGCCCTCGCCGGCGGGAAGCTGCGGCCAGGTGACGATCTCCTCGATCGGCGCGTCCGTGCCGGTGAGCACCGCGTTCTTGACGTGCAGGGCCTCCACCTTGTCGCCGAGGCGCTTCAACAACTCGGGCACGTCCGCGCCGCCTGCACCGGCCCAGAACGCGTCCACTTCGAGTGCGACGCCTTCGTCGAGCAGATCGGCGAAGACCTCGAACGCCGTGCGTCCCTCGATCTGCGGAATGATCTCCTGGGTGTGGTTGTGGTAGCCCACGCGCAGCCCGTAGTCAGCGGCCACCTTCGCGACCTTGTTGAGTCGGCGAGCGGTGTCCTGGACGCCTTCGAGGGTGGTCCAGCGCTCGTGGGCGACGAACGGGTCGATGACCCACTCCATGCCGAGGGTCTTGGCAGCGCTGAGGACGGCTTCGAGCGGCGGCACCGGCATCACCTGATCGCCGAAGCGCAGTTCGTCGGAAAGGAAGGGCGCGTGCCCGGTCGGGGCGGTCAGCCCGTGGCGGGCCAGCGCGGCCGCGATCTCGGGGGCGTTGTCGATGAAACTGAAGGCCTCGACATGACGAAGGCCGATGTCGGCCAACTTGGCCAGAGTGCCGTCCAGGTCGTCGAGGTGGTCGCGGCAGCTGTACAGCTGAACCGAAATGGCGGGACTCGTCATGAGAGCGCTCTCCGATCGTCTTTGGTGGGAGTACTGCAGGTTTGTTGGGACTGGTGGCGAGTCTATCGCGCCGGTCCTCCCCCTCCGATAGCCCCAGCGGAGGATTGTCCCCCATACACGGTGGACAATCCTCCCCGACGATCCACAGCCGTCAATGCCGAGACCCGGCTGGGCGACTTCGCGGGCCGGCTGACCGCTAAGGAGCTGGCCGAGGTGGACCCGTGCGCTCGCGCTCGCCCTAGGCCTCTATTGACGCTGCCGACAGCCGCACCGGGCCGATCAAGCCTTGGGCCACCGGATGACGCTCGGCTTGAGCCAGCGGAAGCCCTTCGATGACCGGACGGGTGTCGCAGCCGATAGCGGCGTTGTTCAGCACGGTCCGGACTTCGATCTCGATGCTCGGGTGTTCGGCCAGGGCGTCGCCCAGGTCGAGCACCGCTCCGGAAACGTAGCGCGTGCCGAACTCCCGCGCACCGACGCGTACGGTCACCGAACCGGCCAACTCGCCCAGCGCCAAGGTGGCCCCACGCACACCCTCTGGCACCGAGACGCGATAGACACCGACCCCGGAGACGTCGCAGAGCTCAGCGATCTCGCGCCAATCCCCCGGACCTTGCCGCAACGACAGTTGCCGCGCGCCGGACGGCTCTTCGGTCACCACCTCCAGGCTCCAGCCGGATAGCTCTACCTCGGTGCTCGCAAGGGGCTCCAGAGTGATCGGCGCCGGGGCCAGGCCGCGGTCGAGTTCGAGGACTCTCACCTCGAGGCCGCCCAACTCCAGCCGAAGCTGGGTCCGATCACCCTCGGCCCAGGCTGACCGCGGGGCGATGCCGCCGGTCCACAGGTCGAGTTCTCGCACCGCGCCGACACCCTCCAGCGACAACTCGGTCGTAACGGGCGCGCCTGAAGTGTTGTAGACCAGCAGGTAGCTGCGGGTTCCGGCGTCGCGCCATTGAGTCAGCAGGGGCGCCGCTTCCCAGGCCGCGCGCGGCAGCACGCCGAGGCCGGCCAGCGCGGCGGGAACCTCGGCCAGCGCGCCCACCCGGACGCAACTTGGCCGCGCCAGCAACCGCGCCATCGCCGCCCCCACCCTTTCGGGGCCCGCGGGCCCGGCCGCGAAGCCAGAGTCGGCGGTTGGAGGCTCACCCACCACCAGCACCCGCACACCCATTGAAGCCGACTGATCCAGGGCCTCGGCAGCGTCGGGGGCGAGGGCGCGTTCGTCCACGATCAGCGCTCGGTAAGCGGGGCCGTCCGGGTACAGCGCGGGCGGCCCTTCGTGACGCCGTCCGGTTCGTTCCTCACCGGACGGCTCCTCAGGGAACGTTGTGGCCCTGGTTCGTTCCTCACCGGACGTCTCCTCAGGGAACGTTGTGGCCCTGGTTCGTTCCTCACCGGACGGCTCCTCAGGGAACGTTATGGCCGCGGTTCGCGCCTCACCGGACGGCTCCTCAGCGACCGCTCGGACAGCGGCTTGTTCCTCACCGGACGGCTCCTCGGCCTCGATCCACCTAGTGCGCGCGGTCTCGACAAGCTCGACCAACCGATTGGTGGATCCGGGCTCAGGGACCGTCATTGCAGCAGCCCGATCCTCGCAGGGATCTTCGGGGGCCGTGCTGGCGACAGCAGCGACCGCCTCGACCAGCCCGATCGGGTCCAGGAACTGCACGGTGTAGCCACGCTGCTCCAGGGCCGCGGCGTCGGCGAGCTGGGACGGCGCGGTCGCGTCCGCCTCGTCGTTGCCGCGGGCGGCGGTGGTCAGGAAACCGTCCCGAGAGATCGCGACGTCGGTGCGAGGCACCCCGGTCTCCAGCACCACGGTGCCGCGGGCCCAGTAGTCGGTGAGGCCGCGCCAGTGCGCCCACTCTGGGAAGTGCTGGTCGTTCCAGCTCTCCGAGACCAGGTCGAAGAAGCGGGATTGGGTCGGCCAGGCGGCCTCGGCCGGCTGGCTGGCGTAGCCGTGGACGAAGGGCTTGGTGATGCCGGCCGCCCACTCCTTGTCGAGCAACTGCTTCAGGTCGCCGAGCGATTGGGCCAGGGCCGCCGCGAACTGCGCGCCGAGTTCGGTGCTGATCCGGGTCGTCCCGCCCTGGTGGGCCCCGGCGACGACGCTGCGTTGCCAATCCAAGGCGTAGCGCCACAGCGGATGGTCGCGATCGACCGGCGCCCGGTCGCCGGAGTTGAGCGATTCGCCCTCGGCGCGGCCACCGTGGCGGACGAGCTCGCGATTGCTGCGGATCGCCTCCAGGTTCTGCCCGTAGGCGGCTTGGGACTTGTGCGCCAAGCCGTGGGCCGCGCACCACTCCTGCAGCACCAGCAGGTGGTCGGCGATGTACAGGTCGGTCATCAGCCGGTAGTAGTCGGCCCGGATTCGTGGACCGCTGCCGTCGGCGAACTCGAAGTCGGCGATCGGCTCGGTGTTCGGCACCCAGTAGCGGCACATACCGTGCGCGAACAGCACCGGCAGGTAGCGGGTCAGGTCGTAGCCGTGTCTCGCTTCGAACCGGCCAAGCAGGTCGGGCGTCCAGAACAGCGAGTCGGCGTTGTACTCCAGCGAGTCCTCGAACCACTCGGTGCCCACCTGTTCGAAGCGCGCCAGGTTGGCGGCGCCGAACTGGTGCTCGTCGAGGTACTGCGTGGCGGCCACCGCGGCGTTCCGGTCGAGGAAGCTGGTCACGCCCTGGGTGCAGTCGCGCAGCCAGAAGCCGAACAGCGCCCAGTCGCCGTCGTCGGGTAGTTGGACGGTACCGTCGGCGACTTCGGCGGTCAGGTCGACCAGCGAGGCCGGGTCGAGGATCGTCGAGCGGACGGAGTTCACGATCGCGTCCCGCTCGCCCTCCCAGCCGCGCACCTTGGTCATGGTGGGTGGCTCGCCCGGCTCGACCACCCGGGCAGCCGTGACTGCGAGCAGGGTGGCGCCGCGGGAGTTGGTGGGGTCGTCGAAGGGGTTCGGGATGGGCTGAGATTGTGGGGCCGTTGCTTGGTCTCGACAGGCTCGACCACCGACTTCGTTGGTCGAGCTTGGCCCGCCCTGAGCCTGTATAGGGGTCGAGACCCCGGTGAGGTAGCGGACGCCGTACTGCAACTCCTTGGCGGCGTGCTCGGTGCCGCGGGTGGTGTTCGGCGTCTGCAACGGCCAGGCTGCGCCGACGGTGGCGGCCACGCCGACTCCGATCCGTTCGGCTTCTTCGAGCACGGCGGCCAGCGCCTCCCGCTGCGGCTCGTCGGCCCAGAAGCCCGGCGAGAAAGCGATCTCCACTTCGCCGAACCCGGCCTCGGCGATCGCATTCAGCTCGCGCACCAAGTCGGCCGGCGGCACCGGCTGTTGCCACCACCACCTGATTCCGGGCCGGTCAACTACCTCGGGGCTGGCGAAACGTGCCTCCGACAAGGTCGGACGCGGCCCCAGGTCGCGGCCCTTCGTGACGCGGTCGATCGTTCCTCGCGAACGCTCCTCAGGCACCGGTTGCGGGTTGGCCATCAGTCCTCCAGGGCTTGGTAGCGGAAGTTTCGGAACCGCACCGAACCCTGGCCTGACGCGAAGATCGCCGGCCGGACGCTTTGCAGGTCGCTCATGGTGTTGGCGTGGTAGCCGGAGATCTCGAACCGGGTCGAGTGCTGCACCCAATCCCCACCATCGAAGCAGTACCACATCGTGACGATGTGGTGCCGGCTCTCGATCCGAATCGAAGCATTGCTCACGCCATCACCGCCCGGCTCCCGGCCCCAGGTTGGGACCCCGCCGGAGTAGGTGGTCAGCCCGGCCTCGTCCAGCCTCAGCCCAACGAAGAGCCGCGGATTGAAGAAGAGCAGCAACCCGCCGGCGCTGTCCGCGTCCAGTCGTTCCAGATCGACCTCGACCAGATAGGCGTGATCGCCGGCATGGACGCACAGTGGCGAACTCTCCCCAGGGGAC
>DAORUI010000020.1:15820-17367 GCA_035433085.1 Propionicimonas sp.
GCCTTCGACCAGCGTGCCGTGGCCGCGCGACCACCACTGCTGGGCCGGGTCGGTGCACCGGATCAGCGGCGAGTTCGGGTCGTTCTGCCACGGCCCGAGCACCGACCGGGAGCGGGCGACGGTGATCATGTGGCCGGTCGCGGGGCCGGCCGTCCCGCCCACGGCCGAGACCAGGTAGAACCAGTCGCCGCGGCGGAACAGCTTCGGGCCTTCCAGCGAGTACGCCTCGACCACCCAGTCGTCCGGGTAGCGCCAGCCGTCGTAGGCGTGCTCGATCGGGCCGTCGGTGGCCAACCCGTCCTCGCTCAGCCGGACGCGGTCGACGCCGTTGAGGAAGAGGTAGCGCCGCCCGTCCTCGCCGACGACGTGGCCGGGGTCGATGTAGCCGCGAATGCCGAGGTCGACCGGTTCGGCCCAGGGGCCGCGGATGTCGTCGGTCCAGGTGACGAAGATGCTCGGTGCGTCCAGCGTCGACCAGGGCGCCGGCATGAACGGGATGTAGAGGTAGTAGCGGTCGGCCACCTTCGCTAGGTCGGACGCGAACACGCACCCAACCGGGTTGGGCACGGCCGGGCCGACCGGCGTCCAGTTCACCAGGTCGCGAGAATGCCAGATCACCAGCCCAGGCGCGTTGTCGAAGCTGGAGTAGGTGAGGTAGTAGTCCTCGCCGTCTTTCAGCACCGTCGGGTCGGGGTAGTCCCCGGCCAGGACGGGATTGCGGAAGGTGCCGTCGCCCAGATCGGCGCGGCGCTGGCCTTCGAAACCCGTGCTCATGCAAAAAGCTCCCGTTCGAGCTGATGGAACATGGAGTGCTGCCGCCGCACCTGCTCGATGCCCCGGTACGGCTGCCGCGGGCCTTCGTACTCACTGGACAGGAAGCCGGTGTAGCCCTGCTCCTTCAGCACGGTGAACACCTCGCGCCACGGAATGTGCGGATCGACCAGGTTCTCGTCGACCTCGTAGAACTTGGCCTGGATGAACACCACGTGCTTCATGATGTCGACCAGATCGGACGCCGGCACCTTCAGCGCCCGCAGCGGAACCGGAATGTCCTCCTCCGAGAGCGGAGCGCTGTTGAGGTCCCAGCCCTGAAAGGCCGACTTGGTCATGAAGATGCCGGTGTCGATCAGCAGGCCGAAGTTCTTGGTGCCGGTGCGCTCGATGAAGTCCAGGTAGCCGTCCACCACCTCGTGGCGGATCGGGGTCGGGCTGTGGATCTCGGGAGCGATCACGATACCCAACTCATGGGCCAAGTCGAGGCAGCGGGCGACCGCTTCGTCCCAGATCGGGTGCGGCACCAGGTCGAGGGAGATCACCCCGATCTTCGGCCGGACGAAGGAGAAGCCCAGCTCGGCGGCCAGCTTGATGTCGCGGGAAAGCTGTTCGGCGCCCTCGACCGCGGTCAGGTCGCGTTCGAGCCACATCCGCGAGTCGATCCAGGAGCCGAAGTTGGTCGGCGTCAGCTGGTACTTCGCGACCAGCGCATGCCATTCATCGATCCAGACCGAACTCGGGTTCGGGTAGCCCGGCACATTGGCCTCGCCGAG
>DAORUI010000020.1:17467-26807 GCA_035433085.1 Propionicimonas sp.
GTGACCGCGACCCCGTCCACCAGGCTGCTGCTGACGCCGCGGTAGTTGGGGTTGCGGACGCGAAACTCGAAGCCGACCACCACGCCGTCGCGGACGGTGTTGGTGAAGCCGGTGTTCTGGATGATGTCGCGGTTCAGCATGATTGTTCCTTCTCTTCTATAGCGTGATCGTCAGGGTTTGGGTTTGATCCAGGGTCGGTCCGACGTGAACCTCGAAGCTGCCGGGCTCAACCACGAAGCCCGCGTTGTCGGGGGCCCAGAACGACAGTTCGTCGAAACCGAAGTCGAGTTCGACCGTCCGGGTCTCGCCGGCGGCGATCGGCACTCGGGCGAAAGCGGCGAGCCGGCGCACCGGCTGGGCGAGCGAGGCCACCAGGTCGCGGACGAAGACCAGCACCACCTCGTCGCCATCACGCTCAGAGGTGTTCGTCACTTCGACCCGAACTCCGACTCGTCCGCCGGCGACCAGTTCGGCCACGCTGATCGCGTCTCGGGTGAGGCTCGGGGTGCCGTGGGCGAAAGTGGCGTACGACAGTCCGTGGCCGAAGCTGAACTGCGGGCCGAGTTCCAGGTCGCGGTACTTGGAGGTGTAGAACTCCTGCAGGTTCGCCGGGCCGTCCAGGCCCATGTCGAACTTCTTCGGCGTGAACTGGCCGCCCTGGGCCGCCGGGCGTCCGGTGTTCTCGTGGTCGTAGTGCGCGGGCAACTGGCCGACCGCCCGCGGGAAGCCCATCGCCAGGCGTCCGCCCGGGTTGGCCGCACCCGTGAGCAGGTCGGCGATCGCCTCGGCGCCCTGGGTGCCCAAGTGCCAGGTCAGCAGGACCGACGGCGCCTGGTCGATCCAGTCGGCCACCACCAGCGGACGCCCGGTCACCAGCACCACCGCGAACGGGGTGCCGGTCGCGGCGATGGCGTGGATCAGGGCTTCCTGGTCGCCGGGTAGCCGCAGGTCGGCCCGCGAACTCGCTTCCCCGGAGAGATCGGACTGTTCGCCGACGGCCACGATCACCAGGTCGGCGTCCGCGGCCGCTTCGGTGGCGGCTCGCTGCAGTTCGGGGTCAGGCTCGTAGCACGAAGCGCCGGCTAGCACCGTCAGGTCGAGGTCGTGACGTGCCGCCCGCAGCGCGTCGGCGAGGCTGCCCGCGGGAGCACCGAAGTGCTGCACCCAGGCGCCCAGGTGGTCGGTCGAGTCGGCGTACGGCCCGACCAGCAGCACCTTCAACGGCCCGGCGGATAGCGGCAATGTGCCGTCGTTCTTCAGCAGCACCGCGCTGCGCCGGGCGGCCTCGCGGGCCAGGGCGAGGTGCTCGGGCGTCGGCGCCAGGATCTCGGCCGACTCCTCGACGTAGGGGTTCTCGAACAAGCCGAGCGCGAGCTTCAGGTTCAGCACCCGGCGGACGGCGTCGTCCAGGCGTTCGTCGGGCAACTCGGCCAGGTCACCGGCCAGCGAGCTCAAGTCGGTGCCCATGCCCATCTCGATGTCCAGGCCGGCGGCGAACGAAAGTCGCCGGGCTTCGGCATGGTCGGCCGCGACCCCGTGTGGAATCAGGTTGCGGACGCCGTCCGCGTCACCCACCACGACCCCGCCGAAACCCCACTCGTCCTTCAACACCTCGGTCAGCAGCCCGCGGTGCGCGTGCACCGGCAGCCCGTTGATGGTGTTGAACGAGGCCATCACGGTGGCCACGCCAGCGTCCACCACCCGCTTGAACGGCCGCAGGTAGGTCTCCCGCAGCCGGCGCTCGGAAATGTCAACGCTGTTGTAGTCGCGTCCGGCCTCAGCGGCGCCGTAGCCGACGAAATGCTTGGCGCAGGCCGCGATCGAGCCCGCCGCGGAAAGCGACGCACCTTGTAGACCGCGCACTTTCGCGGCTCCGAAGACGCCGCTCAGCAGCGCGTCCTCGCCGAAGCCCTCGCAAACTCGTCCCCAGCGCGGGTCGCGGGAGACATCGACCATCGGCGCGAAGGTCCAGTTGACCCCGCCTGACGCGGCCTCGGCCGCCGAAACCCGTCCGTCCGTTTCGGCCACCGCCGGGTCGAAGCTGCAGGCCTGCGCGAGCGGGATCGGGAAGATGGTGCGTTGACCGTGGATCACGTCCAACCCGATCAGCAGCGGAATGCCGTGCGCCGATTCCTCGACCGCGGCCTTCTGCACGGCATTGGTCGCGGCAGCACCCATCGGCCAGAAGAGCGCGCCGATCCCGGCCCGGGCCACGTCGGCGCAACCCTCGGCGGTCATCGCGAAGGTGATCTGGAGTTGAGCGAGCTTCTCAGCCCGGTTGAGCTTGGCGAGCAGCGCCTCAACGAACGGTCCGTCGCTGCGATCAGTGGTCACCGATCCGTCCGCTCATCGAAGCGCAGAACGGTCAGCCGGGAAGCCCCGACCTGATCCAGCGGAACCGGCTGCAGTCTCTCGTCACCGTTCAAGACGCGGCCCCGCACCCACTGGCCGTCGACGTAGCGTCCTTCTTCGATCCGGTCGATCTCCACTGAGCCATCGGAATCCTCGAAAGTGAAGTTCAGCCCGGTGCCTACCACCAGGAACGAGTCGTCGTCCTGGTGCAGCACCAGACCGAAGGGACGCGCGTCCGCACGCTTGGCCATGACCGCGTGCCCCTCGGTCTCCCAGGGCAACTCGGTGATCTCCGGCGGGGCAGGGACACCCATGTCGAGCAGCGCGCGCCGCAGTTGATGGCGGGCGTCCCGGATAGTTAGGGTGTACCCGCCCAGGGTGAGCTTCACCTCAGACTCGGGTTCATCCACCACGACGGCGGCGATCCGACCCTCGCTCTGGGCGGCGGCGATCTCGGCTGCCATCGGGGCCAGCAGTTCACAAACCGCGGAGAACTGATTGCCTACTCGTCCGTCCTCAGCGCCGAACACCGAGTAGCCGAGCCCATGGTGGCGACCCAGCGCCAAGACTAGGCTGGCCGCGCTGAAGAGCGACTCGGGAACGAAGAGCGGGTTGTCGGGACGCGCGTAGGTGGCCAGCACCTCGGCAGCTCGATCGGTGTAGATGTCCGGAGAGAGGAAGTCGATCGCCGGTGCGGCGGCCTTCCAGACGTCCAGCACGTTCTCGGTCGGGCCACCGCTGGGATACTCACCGGCCTGCTCCTGCCCGGGCTGCGGGCCTAGCCAGGCGTTGACGTACATCGGCAGCGGGTGCGCCTGCTTTCCGGCGACTGCCAGTTCGTCGACGTAGACCGCGAAGTGCCAGGCCATGAACACCTCGGCAGCGCGCCAGTCGTCGCCGAAGACCTGCTCCCAATTGCCGCTGGTTCGGTTTCCATTTCCCGCCCAGACCGCCGCGAGCGCAGGCGCGAGGCGTTCCCGGTTGGCGGTCAGGTAGTCGATCAGCTTGGACGGAACCGCGTCCGCCCAGGCCGCCTCGGCCAGCCCGCAATGGTCTCGCGCGGCGCCCAGCAGGCCGATCTCGTTCTCGACCTGCACCATCACCACGGTGTGTTCAAGGTCGACCTCGGCCAGATGGGCCAGCAGTGCGGCGAAGGCCGTCCGGTCGGCCTCGCGGAGAGCCGGCGAGAACACCGACAGAGTCGGTCTCGCTTCGGTCTCGAAAGGGTTCAGACGCAACTTCTCGTCACCGGTGCTCGCGCGTGGGAACCGGGTCCGATCGGCCCGAACCCAACGCGGCGCGTAGGTCGAGGCCGCGTTCTTGAAGGCGCCGAACCAGAGCAGCACCAGCCGAAGATCGTGCTCACCTGCGATGCGGAGCAGGTCGTCGACTCCCGTGAAGTCGAAGCGGCCCTCTTCGGGCTCCAGCAGTTCCCAGGTGACCGGCGTGAGCGCGGTACTCAGGTTGAGGCTCCGCAACTTCTTGGCGGCGGCCTCGAAGTGGCGCGCGCTGGAAGAGGTCGAGTTGTGCACCTGCCCGCCCAACAGGATCGTCGGCCGGTCGTCGATCACGAGGCGCCGGTCGGCTCCAGCCTCGATCAGGTGGGGCAAGGAAGATCGCATCTGTTGTTCCTCTCGAGTTTCGTCCGGGCGCCGCCCGGAAAAGCGGTGACGGTGGGGCCGGAGGATCACCTCGACCCCACCGTCAGCTACTACTGCGCGGATCAGGCGCCGGCAGCCTCGGCGGCCTCCTTGGCCGCCCCACGGGCGTCCAGTTCGGCTCGGATCTCGGCCATCCTGGCGTGGGTGAGCGGGTAGAAGAAGATCGCGACCGCACCCGCGATCGCCAGCAGCGCCGGGATCACATTGGTGGCGATGTTGATGCCGTTCAGCGTCTCGGGCCCGGCCGGAGCGCCCGGGATGTAGCCGAACCAGCCCAGCATCAGGGCGCCCACCGCGCCGCCGACAGCGCTGGCGACCTTGGTGGAGAAGCTGACGAAGGCGTAGGCGGTGCCGTCGGAGCGGACTCCGTGCTTGTACTCCTGGTAGTCCACGCAGTCCGGGATCATCGACAACGTGATGACGCCGGCGAAGCCGCACATGCCGTAGATGAAGTGGAGCGCGGTGATCAGCCCGACATTGCTGGCCGGGGCGAGGAAGATCGCGAACAGTACGGCGGCGGAAGCGAGCGCGGACACGATGGTCATCTGCTTCTTGCCGAACTTGCTGGCCAGGCGCGGGAAGAGCAGCTTGCCTGCGATGTCGCCGAAGCCGAAGGCGGTCATGACCCCAGCCATGTACATCGGGTTGCCCATGTTGTTCATGACGTAGAAGATGACGATGCCCAGGCGGCCGAAGAGACCGATCAGAATCAGCAGCAAGGTGGCCCAGACCAGCAGCAGCGGCTTGTTGCCCAGCACGGTCTTCACTGTGACGGCCAGCGGCACGCGAGTCTCACTCGGCGGCGGGGCGATGACTTCCTTGGCGGTGAAGGCGGTGAACCAGAACATCGGCAGTGCAGCCACGGCCAGGATCGCTGCGGTCACCAGGAAGCCGTTGGCGTCCGGCTTACCACCAGGAGAGCTGAAGAACAGGATCAGCGGCATCGTGACCGCGTTCAGGATCAGCGTGCCGACGCCGCCGCCGAGCCCGCGCCACCAGTTCAGGGTGAGGCGCTCGTCGTAGTCCTTGGTCATGACGCCGGCCATTGCGCCGTAAGTCATGTTGACCGCGGAATAGAAAACGCCCAGCAGGATGTAGGTGACGCCCGCGTAGATCGCCTTGGCACCCATGTTGTCACCGAAGGACGGAGCGACGAACGTGAGCACCACGAAGGCGGCCAGCAGCGGCGCGCCGAAGATCATCCACGGACGGAAGCGGCCCCACTTGGTGTTGGTGCGCTCGGCGAGGTACCCCTGGACCGGATCGTCGACGGCGTCCCAGATTCGGGCGACCAGCATGATCACCGCGATCGTGGCCGGAGCCAGCAGCGCGATGTCGGTGTAGAACAGGACGAGGTAGGAGCTCACCAGGCTCCAGGTGAACTGGCTGCCGGTCTCGCCGAACATGTAGGCGATCCGGGTGAGCAGCGGGACGACCTGTCCCGGTTTGCGAGCCAGGCGGCTCGTCGAAGCTGTAGTGGTCATTAGGGTCTCTTTCGGTCTTGGCCCACGGGCCTCTTTGCATTACGTGGACTGCTCCCTATCGCCAGGACCCAAACTCCTGCGACGGGTTGATTCAGTTGTGCTGTTGACCGCTGGCCCGTCCGGACCGGTGGTGACCCACCCGCGACCGGACGGGGATTCGTCCAGCGTCAGTTCTGGTTGAACAGGACCGGCTGGCCGGTCTCGGCGGAGGTGTAGATGGCGTCGAGGATCTCGGTCACCACGCACGCCTGTTCGGCGGTTACGTAGGGGTCGGTGTCGTTGGTGATGGCGTCCAGCCAGGAGGCTGCTTCCAGCCCACCCATGTAGGCGAAGCCGTTCATGGCGCCACCGGGGGCACCGAAGTAGGCAGCGCCGACCTCGGGCTTGGTCTTGACCAGATCACCGCCCTGGACGTTGTTCAGGGTGACTTCCAGATCGGCACCGGTCTTGGCTTGAGCGGTCTCGGCGCCGCCCTCGGTGCCCATCAGGGTCACGCAGCCTTCACGGGAGTCCTGGACGTTGAGCGCCCAGGAGGCCTCGACGAACAGGGACGCGCCGTTGGTGAACGTCACGAAGCCGAAAGCGGAGTCCTCGACGGTGTAGGTCGCCGGGTCCCACGGGCCGGCCATATTGCCTTCAGGCTTGTCGCCCAGCTTGTAGTTGACAACGCCGGTGACGGACTCGACCGAGTAGTTGTCCATGTACCAAAGCGCCAGGTCGATCGCGTGGCCGCCGAGGTCGATCAACGGGCCACCACCCTGCTTGGACTTATCGGTGAACACACCCCAGATCGGGACGCCACGACGACGGACGGCGTGCGCCTTGGCCGCGTAGATCTCACCCAGGCGACCTTCGTCGACCACCTTGCGCAGGAACTGGGACTCCTTGCGGAAGCGGTACTGGAAACCAACCGACAACTTCTTGCCGGTGCGCTTGGCGGTCTCGACCATCTTGCGGGCGTCCGCGCCGGTGACGGCCATCGGCTTCTCGACCAGCACGTGCTTGCCTGCCTCGAGCGCGGCACAGGTGATCTCGCAGTGGTTGGTGTTCCACGTGCACACGTGCACCACGTCGATGCTGGGATCAGCCAGCACCTCGCGGTAGTCGGTGGTGGCGTAGGCGCCTTCAGCACCGTACTCGGCCAGCGCCTTCTCCGCGCGATCGATCTCCAGGTCGCAGAACGCGACGATCTCCGCCTTGTCAGCATGCTGGGCCAGACCGACCAAGTGCTTCTGTGTCCCGATGAATCCGAGACCGATGATTCCGATCCTGAGCTTGGCCATCTGCGCCACTCCTTTGAGGTTCATTACGTGCATCGTGTGCCTAACACTCATCAAGATAAGCCCGTGTCATGCGTAAGTCAATACCCCTTATGCCGCCATCCTTCGTTCGTTATGCCATCGGCTCATCCATCAGCACGCAACGGGCGCAACCAAGTGAGCAGATCCGGCAACGCGGCACGGGTCCGCCGTCCGGAGAGTCTGCGACCCAGAAGCACGGGACCTTCCGCAGATCAGCGATAGACTTACGCATCTGTCGTGCATATACTCGTCTTGCGCGACGCTGGGCACAGGAGTGACATGGGCGTCATCCGCGAAAGACTTCAGGCACATCAACACACCGATTCCACCTTGGAGGCTCCTTCATGTCCCGTTTGGTCACCCTGTTCACCGGCCAGTGGGCCGACATGCCGTTCGAGGACGTGTGCGCCCACGCGTCCGAGTGGGGCTTCGACGGACTGGAGATCGCCTGCTCTGGCGACCACCTGGACGTGTGGGCCGCCGCTGAGGACGACGACTACCTGGCGGCGAAGAAGGCCACGCTGGCCAAGTACGGGCTGAGCGTTTACGCGATCAGCAACCACCTCACCGGACAGTGCGTGTGCGACGACCCGATCGACGTGCGCCACCAGGGCATCGTCTCGGCCCGCACCTGGGGCGACGGTGACCCCGAAGGGGTGCGGCAGCGCGCCGCCGAAGAGCTGAAGGTCACCGCGGTCGCCGCCCGGCGGTTGGGCGCGCAGGTGGTCACCGGGTTCACCGGCTCGAAGATCTGGAAGTACGTGGCGATGTTCCCCCCGGCAACCGAGGAGATGATCGCCGACGGCTACACCGACTTCGCCGACCGCTTCAACCCGATCATGGACGTCTACGAGGCCAACGAGGTGAAGTTCGCCCTCGAGGTGCACCCCTCCGAGATCGCCTACGACTACTGGACGAGCAAGCTCACCCTGGACGCGATCGGCAACCGCGAGGTGTTCGGCCTGAACTTCGACCCGTCCCACATGAACTGGCAGCAGCTGGACGCGCCCGGCTTCCTGGTCGACTTCGCCGACCGGATCTACCACGTGCACTGCAAGGACTCCAAGCGCCGGTTCAACGGACGCAACGCGCCCTTGGGTTCACATCTCGCGTGGGGCGATCCCCGGCGCGGCTGGGACTTCGTTTCCGCCGGACGCGGTGACACCGACTGGGAGGCGGTCTTCCGCACGATCAACAAGATCGGCTACGACGGACCGATCTCGGTCGAGTGGGAGGACGCCGGCATGGACCGCCTGATCGGTGCGCCGCAGGCGCTGCAGTTCGTCCGCGACAACCTGTTCACCCCGCCCGCGGCCGCGTTCGACTCGGCCTTCAGCAACCACTGAGGACACCGCAGATGACTACTGAGAACGCTGCCCCCGCGGACGACCTGAGTGTCGGCATCGACATCGGCGGGACGAACATCCTGGCCGGCGTGGTCAGCGCCGACGGCCAGGTACTCGCCAAGGCGCGCCGGGCCACAGACCCGTCCGATCCCGACCAGATCGAGGCCGCCGCGGCGGACGCCGTCGCCGAGCTGCGCGTGACCTACCCGCAGGTGACCACTGTCGGTGCGGCCGCGGCCGGGTTCGTCGGCCCCGATCGCACCACGATGCTGTTCGCCCCGAACATCAACTGGCGCAACCATCCCCTCGGCACCCGCCTGGCGGAGCGGATCGGGCTGCCCGTGGTGATCGAGAACGACGCCAACGCCGCCGCTTGGGCCGAATACCGGTTCGGCCAGGGCCAGGGCACCACCGAGATGGTCATGCTCACCCTCGGCACCGGGCTGGGTGGGGCGATCATCTGTGGCGGCCAACTCGTCCGTGGCGCGTTCGGTGCCGCAGCCGAGCTAGGACACATGAAGATCGTCCCGGACGGCCACTACTGCGGCTGCGGCCAGGAAGGCTGCTGGGAGGCCTACTCCTCGGGCACCGCCTTGGGCAAGCTCGCCCAAAGCGTGGCTATCACCGACCCCGAGGGCGCCAAGGCGATGCTCGCGATCGCCGCCGGCCAACCGCTGGCCGGGGCGCACGTCACCGCAGCCGCCCGGCAAGGTGACCCGCTGGCGACCCGGCTGCTGCGCCGCTTCGGCAAGTACCTCGGTGTCGGGATCGCGACCATCGCCGCGGTCACCGATCCCGAGATCGTGGTGGTCGGCGGCGGCATCGCCGCCGCTGCCGGTGACCTCATCCTCCCCTCAGCCAAGAAGGCCTTCCTGGCCAAGCTGAGCGGACGCGGCTTCCGTGGCGAACTACGGATCGTCACCGCCACCCTCGCCAACGACGCCGGCATCATCGGCGCCGCCGACTCCGCCCGCACCCCGGTCGCGGCCAAGGCCTGATCATGCACGTGACACCGCTCGTCTGGCTGATCACCATCGGGATCATGGCGCTCGTTCTGGCGTTCGACCTGCTGGTGATCGGCCGGCGTCCGCATGAGCCATCGATGCGCGAAGCCGGCGTGGCGATCGGCGTCTACTCAGCACTGGCGGTGTTGTTCGGCCTTGGGATTTGGTGGTTTGTGGGTGCCCGGTTTGCTG
>DAORUI010000021.1:0-25679 GCA_035433085.1 Propionicimonas sp.
TCAGGTTTCCTGCCTGACGGCGTCCATCGACCCTTCGTCAGGCTCAGGGAGCGTGAAGGGCTCGCCGGGGCTTCTGCGTACGGTGGCTGAGCTTGACGGAGTCTCCCAGGGGTACGGTGGCTGAGTTTGACGGAGTCTCCCAGGGGTACGGTGGCTGAGCTTGACGAAGCCCCTCGCGGCTAGGTCACTTCTCCGGGTGGTACCCGCAGACGTCCTCGAGGTCGTCGCTCTTGGCCTTGGCGGTGGCGGACGCGGTGCCGCTCGCTTTCGCAGTGCTGCTCGCGCTGCCCGACGGGGTCGCGCTGGCGGTAGGACTGGTGCTGGCCGCGTCCGTCGGGGCAACGCTGGCGGTCGCGTCCGTGGGCTCGGCGGTGGCGGACTGGCTCGGCTCGATGCCTTTGTCCGTCTCGTTGAGGGCCTTCTTCACGCGGGTCTGCACCTTGTCCCAGTCGGGGTTGGAGCTGGTGAAGCCGGCGGTGCCGGGGGTGAAGACGACGCTGCGGAGCTTGGTGTTCTTCACCTTGGCGGCGAGGTCGACCAGAGCGGGCAGCAGCGAGCGGGGCACGTCGGTGGTGATGGTCTTCTGACCGGCGGCGGCGATGGACTGGTAGTTCTGCAGGACGGCGAGCGGGGTGGTCTGCTGCACGACGGCGTTGATGACGCAGCGCTGGCGCTCCATGCGCATGTAGTCGTCCAGGCCGTAGCGTCCGCGGGCGTACCAGAGGGCCAGGCGTCCGTTCATCTCCTGGTTCGGGCCGACCTTGATGTAGCCCTCCGGGGGAATGCCGGCGTCCGTCTGGCCGCCGATGGGGATCTCGTAGTTGACGTTCAGGGTGATCCCGCCGATGGCGTTGATGAAGTCCTTGAACCCGTCCATGTTGACCTTGACGTAGTAGTCGACATCCAAGCCGAGGGCCTCGCCGACGGACGCTTTGAGTACCTCGGCGCCGAAGTCCTTGGTCTTGCCGAGGATGCTGTGGTCCGTCACGCGGTTGGGGACGTTGCGGTACATCGCGTTGAGGAAGTACTCGGCGTTGGCGGAGTTCACGCCGTCGTAGAACCCATTGGGGTAGTACTTCGAGAGCGGGGAGTTCTTGGGGAAGGGCATCTTCGCGGTGTTCCGCGGCAGGGTGAAGAGCGTAGTGGCGCCGGTGTGGGTGTCGACGGTGGCGACGATGACGGTGTCGGTGCGGTCGCCGAGCTTGGCCGAGCGGTCGTTGCCGGAGTCGCCGCCGAGGACGAGGAAACTGATGCGATCCGTTCCCGCCCAGGGGTCTTCGACGTTGACCGGCGACTGGGTGCCGGACGGGTCCTCGGGCTCGAACATGTTGTTGACCAGGCCGGCGGTGGCCCAGGCGTAGCTGGAGCCGACGGCCATGGGTGCCGCGACGACGAAGGAGAGCAGTCCGACGACGCCCGCGCCGGCGAGACGCTGCCCGGTGGTGGGGTGGTCGGGACGAAGGGCGAGGTGGGTGAAACCGATGATGATGACGTACAGGACGGCGATCGCAACAAGGCCGACGGCGAGGCCCTCGAGTGCGTTCGGCGCGAGTGCGAGGTTGCTCAGGAGCTTGCGCTGGGTGATGAACAGGGCGATGCCGCCACCGACGACGAGGGCGAACAGTCCCATCAGGACGCCGCCCAGCACTCTGCGTCCGGCTCGCCAGAGGCCGAGGCCCGGGATGATCGTGCCGAGAACCGTCCAGCCGACGGCGGAGCCGAAGGTCCGCTGGTCCGCCACCCGCCGTGCCGTACCGCCGCTGCCGGCGGGTTGGGATTCGGCGACGCGGCGCGGTGCGCTGGGCGTTTCAGGGGCGGAAGTCATACTGGAGGGTTTCCTTTGGGAGAACGAGGGCCGACTACTAGGTTACCGGCCGCGACAAACCAGAATCGCCGTTCGCTTTGCCGCCGCGCGCGGACGCCTTGTAGGCTGATCCACGGTCTTGGAGGTGTCGCCTAGTCCGGTCTATGGCGCCCGCCTGCTAAGCGGGTTTCGGGCTTCAACCCGATCCGGGGTTCAAATCCCCGCACCTCCGCCATGACAAGGGGAAACGCCCCTCCCGAGGGTCACTCGGGAGGGGCGTTTCCGGGGTCTGGACGGGCTTAGTCTCAGTTTTAGTCTCATATGAAGCGGGCGCCATCACGGACCTCCCCGGACGGCAGCGGGCACCTGCGGATCGCCGCGAATGGCGTAGCCCGAGATGCCAAGCGCAGCTCTTGCAGAAAGCGGGCGCTACCCGGGCCAATACCCGTCTGATAAGGGCATCTGGCGGATGGCCGAAATCGAACACCGTCACCACCGGGAGCGCTGCGCGGCGGGTGCTGCGAGCGCCCACTCCCCGGCTCGACGCCCCTTGCGATCGCGACCTCGGCGGTCGCGACGAGGATTCGCTTCGGCCCCGCCGACGTCAGGAGTCGGGTGAGTAGCCGTCGCCGACAGCGCTCGGCGGTCAACCATCCGAGCAGGTCCGCTCAGCCGGCGAGCCGCGTGCGGATCTGTGCGAGCAGGTCGGCGGGATCGAGCCACATGGAGGGGTGCTCGCCGTACCAGCGTTGCACCCCGGTCGCATCGATAAGGACGAAGCTGTGGCCGGGCAGGTCGGCGTGCATGCCCTTGCCGAGGGTGCCGTACGCCCTGGACACGGTGCCGTCGTCGAGGAGGAATGGGGTGGTGACGGCGTACTGGGCCATGTCGGCGGTGATGTCGGTCTTGCTGTTCATCACGATTGGCAGCACGGTGAGGCCGGCGGCGTCGAAGTCGGTCTTGTGCTTCTCGATCTCGGCCATCTGCATGATGCAGGCGCCGCAGCCGGCGCCTTCGTTGAAGTAGAGCAGGACGGGTCTTCCTCGCAGCGCCGACAGGGTGACGGTGGTGTCGGCGGTGGTGCGGAGGCTGAAGTCGGGCGCGGGGCGGCTGGTGGTTGCCGAGGTGGTCTGCGAGGTCAACAGCATGCCGGTCACCACGGCCACGACGGCAAGGGCGCTGCTCCAGCCGAGCAAGCGTCTCCAGTTGCGACGACGCTTGTCGGCTGCCGTGGCAGCCTTCTGGCGGGCGTGGAGTTCCTGGCGGGCTGTGGGGTTGCTCATGGATGGTCCTTTTGGATGGTCAGTGGCAGGGGGCGGAGGGTTCCGGTGTCGAGGCTGCGGCCTCCTCGATGGCGGGTGAGCCGTCGTCGAACAGGCGGGGGTCGCGTCGGCCGATGAGGGTGCCCCAGACGAAGACGCCGGCGATGGCGAGCAGACCCAGGCCGAGGACGGGTTCGGGGACGGGCCGCAGCCAGGTCTCCAGCGAGGCGAACCAGCCGGCCAGCGCCCGTCCGGTGGCGACCTGGAGGTCGGGGCCGCTGGTCATCTGGCCGGTGTTGGCCAGGTAGATGATGAAGCCGCCCATGATCGCGAACCCGGCCGAGACGACCAGGTTCACGGTGTTGGTCGCCAGCGTCCAGCGTCCGAGCCGGAGCCGGACGGGCTTGGCGACCAGGGGTTTGTTCCGCAGCCCGGTGGCGTCCCAGACCAGGGCCATCACGAACAGCGGGAACACCATCCCGAACACGTAGGCCAGCCCGAGGCCGACGCCGCCGACCGGATTCCCGGCGAGCGCGGACAGGGTCATCACGCCGACCAGGACGGGTGCGCAGCAGCTGGATGCGATGCCGCTGAACACGCCGAGGGCAAAGAAGCTGGCCCCGTCCCCCCGGCTGGTGTCGGGGGTGCGCAGGAAGTTCGGCAGGCTCCACATCCGGCCCGAGAGGGTGAAACCGGCCAGGACGAGCATCAGGATGCCGCCGGCCCAGTACAGCACGCTGTGGTACTTGGCGATCGCCGCTGCGATCAGGCTCACCCCGACCGTGATCGGCACGAGGATCGAGGCGAGCCCGGCGGCGAACAGGAAGGTGAGGGGCAGCAGCCGCCACTTCCGGTTCTTCACCGCCCCGGCCAGGTAGCTGGGGGCGAGGAACACGATGCAGCAGGGAGCGAACAGAGCGACGCCGCCGGCGAAGAACGCGGCCAGGACGCCGCCGGTGGTCAGCAGGTCACCCACGGTGAACCTGCTTGGTGGCGGCCGTCAAGCGACGGGCGAGGAGGGTTTCGAGCTTGCGCCGGGGCAGACGTCCGGCTGAGAACCAGGCGCCATCCACGAGGATGAGCGGGTTCATCGCTGGACGGTGCGCAGCCAGGAGCTCGCGGCCAGCGGCGGAGGTGGCTTCGACGAGATCTATCCGGATCGGTGCGCCGGCGTCGGCCATGGCGCCCAACGCCTTCCGGGCGTCTTCGCAGAAGTGGCACCCGGGCGCGGTGACCACGGTCACCGTTGCGGTGTGGGGGCTCATCGGGTGGCGCCTTCTCCGCGGACGCCGGTGGGTGTCGGGTCGGGTTCGGCGGCACTGACCTCGCCCGGGGTGAAGGTCGGCTGCTGCCAGGCCTGCGTCAGCTGCGCCGGCGGAGATGCCGGGGTGCCGGCCTGCGTGCGGGTGTGTGCGCCGCCGAGGGAGGCGAGGATCCAGAACACGCCGGCCCAGATCGCGGCGACGGCGATCCCGCCGAACAGCCACGGGAGGGTCATGCCCATCCCGCCGAATCCCATCATGGGAACCTCCTGGGGTACTCGATTGCCTCCAGCCAACGCCGCGTCCCGGGTTGAAACCCCGAAGTGACGATGAAGAAACGATGTAGATGGCCGGCGGCTTTGGGATCGTCGCCGACGGGGGCGCATGATGGCGGCCATGATCGATACCGCGGCCCCCGCGCATGTGCTGGTGGTGGACGACGAGACCGTGCTGGCCGGCATGGTCGCGAACTACCTGCAACGAGCGGGCTTTCGCACGAGCGTCGCCCACGACGGCATTCGTGCGGTCGAACTGGCATTGGCCGAAGCCCCGGACGTTGTGGTGCTCGACCTGGGGCTGCCCGGCAGGGACGGGCTCGAGGTCTGCCGGGAGATCCGCCGGCACTCGGACTGCTACATCCTGATGCTCACCGCCCGCAACGAGGAGATCGACAAACTGGTCGGGTTGTCGTCCGGCGCGGACGACTACATGACCAAGCCGTTCAGCGCCCGCGAGTTGGTCGCCCGCGTCCAGGTGCTGCTGCGACGCCCCCGCGCGGACCGCGTCCGGGACGAGCCGTCCCGCCTGGTCGGGACGCTGCGGCTGGATCCGGCCGGACGCCGGGTGTGGGTGAACCAGGTGGAGGTCGAGCTGACCCGCACCGAGTTCGACGTGCTCGACGTCCTCTCGGCCCGGCCGAAGGCCGCCTTCACCCGGCGCCAGCTGGTCGACGCCGTGTGGGGTGAGGACTGGGTGGGCGACGAACACCTGGTCGACGTCCACATCGGGCACCTGCGACGCAAGCTCGTCGCGGTGGCGGACCTGCCGTTCGTCGACACCGTCCGCGGTGTGGGCTACCGGATGGGCCCGGCGCAGTGACGACCTCCAGACCGACAAGCCTCACCACCCGGCTATTGGTGCTGCAGATCGCGGTCTCAGTCGCCATGGCGCTGACGATGATCGTGGTGGCCGTGATCGCAGGTCCGCCACTGTTCGAGGCTCACATGCGGGCGGCCGGCCACGACAGCCCCGAGGTGCTCGAGCACTCGGAAGAGGCGTTCAACACCGCCGGAACCCTGGCGCTGCTGATCGGCCTGGCCATCGCCGCCACCGGGGCGATCGTGGTCAGCGTGCTGGTCAGCCGCCGGCTGCGCCGCTCGCTCACCGGACTGGGGGACGCGGCGGCGCGGATCGCGGACGGCGACTACGGACAGCGGGTCGAGCGAACCGATTCCCGCGAACTGGCCACGTTCGCGGACAGCTTCAACACGATGGCCGCCAGGCTGGACGCGATCGAAGCCAGCCGGCGTCGGCTTTTGACCGACCTCGCGCACGAGATCCGGACCCCGTTGGCCAGCATGGAGATCTGCGTGGAGAGCCTCGAGGACGGAGCCATCGAGCCCGGCCCGGAGGCGTGGCAGATCCTTTCCAGCCAGATCGGGCGCATCTCCCGACTGGCCGACGACCTCGGCCAGGTGTCCGCGGCAGAGGAGGGCCGCCTCGACCTCACCCTCGCACGGGTGGAGGCGCAGGACGTGGCCCGCGACGCCGTCCTGGCTGCTCGGGAGGGGTACGAACGCAAGCGGGTTGCCCTCATCCTCGTTCCCGGCCCGCCCGGTCTGCGGGTGAACGCCGACCGGGACCGAATCGAGCAGGTGTTGGGTAACCTGCTGTCCAACGCGCTGCGGCACACCCCGACCGGCGGACGGGTGAGGATTGAGGTCCGGCCGGACGGGGAGGCGGTCGCCTTCGAGGTGGCCGACACCGGGGACGGGATCGCAGCCGAACACCTGCCGCACATCTTCGAGCGTTTCTACCGGGCCGACTCGGCCCGTGACCGGGACAGCGGCGGCACCGGCGTCGGGCTGGCGATCAGCCGCGCCATCGCCCGGGCACACGGTGGCCAGCTCACCGCGGCCAGCGGCGGCGCAGGCTGGGGCGCCACGCTCACTCTGCGCCTACCCGGGTCGGCCTGAGGCTTCATCAAAACAACATCGAACCCGCTGGGATCCGGCCGCGAGCCCGCACAAGCTTGAGGTGATGAGCACACCGAACCCGAACCGTTGCCTTACTCGGCGCCAACTGGTCGTCGGCGGCCTCGGCCTGGGCGCGTCCGCCCTTCTCGCCGGCTGCACCGCCGCCACCGGCGGCCCGCCCGGCGCGCCGGTGCCCGTCCCCGCTGCGCCCACCCTCCCTCCGCCCGCCGTCGAGGCGACACTGCGGCCGGGAGTCTCCACAGTCGACCTCGGCGGGGTCACGGCCCAAACGTGGTGCTACGACGGACGGGTCCCCGGCGCCGAACTGCGGGCGAAGGCCGGTGACGTCGTCCAGATCCGGGTGCGGAACGGGCTTCCCGTCGAGACGAGCGTCCACTGGCACGGCATCCGGCTGCACAACGCCGCCGACGGCGTCCCCGGCATCACCCAGGACCCGATCGCCGCCGGAGCGGACTACACCTACACCTTCACCGCGCCGGATCCAGGCACCTACTTCTTCCATCCGCACAGCGGCGTGCAGATCGACCGCGGCCTGTACGCGCCGCTGATCATCGACGATCCGGCCGAACCCGGCGACTACGACACCGAGTGGGTGCTGGTGCTCGACGACTGGACCGACGGCATCGGACGCAGCCCCGACGACATCCTCGCCGCGTTCAAGGCCGAAGGAGGCACTGTCGGCCAGGGCATGAACCACGACATGGGCGGCATGGGCGGAATGGGGCGATCACCGCTCGGCGACGTCGGCGACATCGCCTACCCCCACTACCTGATCAACGGCCGCATCCCCGCCGCGCCCCTGACCCTGACGGCCAAGCCGGGGCACAAGGCCCGGATCCGGATCATCAATGCCGCCGCCGACACCCTGTTCCGGGTCGCCCTCGGCGGACACAGCCTGACCGTCACCCACACCGACGGCTATCCCGTTCAGCCCACGAACGCGCGGGCGGTGTACGTCGGGCAGGGGGAGCGGGTCGACCTGCTCGTCTCGCTCGCCGACGGCGTCTTTCCCCTGGTCGCCGCGGCGGAGGGCAAACAGGGTCAGGGGCTGATCCTGGTGCGCACCGGCTCCGGCGCGGCACCGTCGGCGGGCACGTGGCCGGTAGAGCTCGACACCGACCCGCTGCTGCTCAGCGACCTAGCCCCCTCCGAAGCGGCCAGGCTGCCCCAGCGCGAACCCGACCAGATCGAGCGGGTCACCCTCAACGGACAGATGAAGCCCTTTGCCTGGGGCATGAACGGCACCACCTTCGGCTCCGATACCCCGATCCGCACCAGCGCGGGCCGTCGGGTGCGACTGCAGATGACCAACGAGACGATGATGGCCCACCCAATGCACCTCCACGGGCACACCTGGTCGCTGCCCGGACGCGGCGGCCTGCGCAAGGACACCGTGATGGTGCTGCCGATGCAGACCCTGGTCGCCGACCTGCAGGCCGACAACCCCGGACGCTGGGCCTACCACTGCCACAACATCTACCACGCCGAGATCGGCATGATGACGACCCTGCAGTACTGAGACCTGGGCCCGGCAGACTTCCGTGGCATCGTTCAGGGGATGTCTCGCAGGTAGCCCTTCATCTCCTCGATCTCCGCTTGTTGGGCTTCGATGATCCGCCGGGCCAGGTCCTTCACGCGTGGATCGGTGAGGTTCGCGTTCTCGCTGGTGAGGATGGCGATCGAATGGTGGGGAATCATGCCCTCCAGCCAGCCGCGGTCGCTGATCGTGGCTTGCGTCCGCGCGAGCCACAGCCCGGCGCCGAAGACGACGACGCAGAGCCCGACCACCATCAGGTTCGCCCTGCTGCTGCGGTACATCCGCCGCATGAACCACAGCATCACCAGCGCCATCACCGAGGCCGACATCATGGTCATGAACAGCCTCGTCCAGCTGAAGTAGACGTGGTCGATGGCAAAGGTGTTGAAGTACATGACCACGTACATCAGCACCGCCGAGGTGGCGATCATCGCCGCGAAGCGAAGGTATGGCCGTCCCCCGGACTCGCCCTGCTGATCCTCATCCCCGCCTGCGGTCGACATGTGCGAATCCCTTCCCGCTCTGTCCGGCCAGCTCCCGCCGGCCAAGCTGCCCCGTACCCTCGCCGCTAGGTGCTCAACCGGTCCGGGCGCAGATCGAGCCGCCGCAGCCACTGGGCGTTGAGCGCGACCACGACTGTGGACAACGACATCAGCACTGCACCGACCTCCATGGGCAGGGTGACCCCGACCGGCGCCAACACGCCGGCGGCGAGGGGGACCGAGACGAGGTTGTAGCCGGCCGCCCACCACAGGTTCTGCACCATCTTGCGGTAGCTGGCCTTTGACAGCTCGATCACCGACACGACCGTCCGCGGATCGTCTCCGGCCAGGATCACCCCGGCGGACGCGATCGCCACGTCCGTGCCGGCTCCGATCGCCAGCCCCACGTCGGCCTGGGCCAGCGCAGGGGCGTCGTTGATGCCGTCGCCCACCATCGCGACCTGTTCGCCGGCCGCCTGGAGTTGCATGACCCTGGCTGCCTTCTCGTCAGGGCGGACCTCTGCCAGGACGGTGTCGATGCCCAGCTGGGCCGCGACGCGGTCGGCGACGGACTGGGCATCGCCGGTCATCATGGCAACCCCGACTCCGAGCCGGTGCAGCTCGGCAACGGTCTCGGCGGACTCGGGTCGGACCTCGTCGGCAAGGCTGAGCGCGCCGACCACCCGGTTCTCGCTCAGCACGTACAGCCTGGTCAGACCCGCATCGTCCGCCGCAGACCCGGCGAACGGGTCGTTGACGCCGACCTCGTCCAGCAGCCGGGGGCCGCCGACGCGAACCAGGGAGTCGTCCACCCGGGCCGAGACGCCCAGCGCGGGTTGGGAGCTGAACCCGCTCGCTGCCCTGACCTGCAGGTTGCGGGCCTGGGCGGCGCGGACGATCGCCCGGGCCAAAGGGTGCTCACTGTCGATCTCTGCTGCGGCCGCGAGAGTCAGCACATCCGCCTCGGTGTGACCGCCGACGACCTCGACCAGGGTCAGGGCGGGCTGACCTTTGGTGAGGGTGCCGGTCTTGTCGAACACGACGGTGGTGATCGTCCGCATCCGTTCGAGGGCTCCCCGGTCCTTGATCAGAACGCCGGCGCGCGCCGACCTCTCGGTCGAGATGGCGACCACCAGCGGGATCGCCAGGCCGAGGGCGTGCGGGCAGGCGATCACCAGCACGGTTATCACCCGGACGACGGCCTGGTCGGGCTGGCCGAGCAGCGTCCACACCACACCGGTGATCGCCGCGGCCGCGAGTGCGAACCAGAACAGCCATGCCGCGGCCCGGTCGGCGAGCAGCTGCGCCCGGGATGTCGAGTTCTGTGCCTGCTCCACCAGGCGACGGATCCCGGCCAGGGTCGTGTCCTCACCGGTGGCCGTCACTTCGACCCGCAGTCCCGAGTCGGTGCTCACCGTCCCGGCGGTGACCGCGTCGCCCAGTCCGCGTCGCACGGTCCGGGACTCCCCGGTCACCATCGACTCGTCCAGGTCGGCCTCGCCTTCAACGATCCGTCCGTCGGCCGGAACACTGCCGCCAGGACGGATCAGCACCACGTCGCCCACCACGAGGTCGGTCGGCGCAACCTTCTCCACCGCATCGCCGCGGACGACCTCGGCGACGTCAGGCAACACCGCTGCAAGGGAGTCCAGGGCGCTGGTGGTCCGGGCCAGTGATCGCATCTCCAGCCAGTGGCCCAGGAGCATGATCACGATCAGCAGCGCGAGTTCCCACCAGAACTCCAGCGCGTGGCTGAGCAGGCCGAGGGTGGCGCCCCAGCTCGCGAGGAAGGCGACGGTGATCGCGAGACCGATCAGCAGCATCATCCCCGGACGGCGTGCGCGCAGTTCGCTCACCGCGCCGATCAGGAACGGGGAGCCGCCCCACGCGTACAGGATCGTGCCCAGCACCGACGGCACCGACCCCAGGACACCCCCGGTCGGAACCTCGTAGCCCAGCAGCATCGCGAACAAGGGCGACAACGCAACTACCGGGACAGCCAACACCAGCATCGTCCAGAACAGCCGCCGGAACCCCTGCACCTGATCACCGTGCCCGCCGTGGCCTGCGTGCCCGATCGGGACCGCGCGGGATTGGTGGCCAGACGGCGCCGAATGCCGGTGGGCATGGGGATCGCCGGCACCGACGTGCACCTGCTCTCGCTGCGCCTCGTGGTCGGTGGTCGCCGCGCGGGGCGTCGTTTCATGGTTCGTCATCTTGGCTCCATATACCCCCGGTGGGTATCGTTCAGAACCCTGTCGCGGCCGCCTCCATTCCCCCTCGCCTCCGCCCAGGGCCGAACTTCAGCGAAACTTCATCGAAACCGGCCGGTCCGCGGCGCAAGGGTGCCCGAGGCTTGAGCGGTACCCACCACTCGGCGCAGAAGGCAGACACCGTGACCACCACCCAGGCAGCACTGTCCACCGACCTCAAGCCCGCGAAGCTGGCCGGCCCAGCCGCAGCAGCCGGGGTGGCGGTGTTCACCCTCGTCCTGGTCGCAGCGGCGACGTTCGGGCCCAACCTGGTCGAGAACGACCTCGGCATGTCCATGAGCATGGGAATGACCCACTACATGGAACTGCTGTCGGTCCACCAGCCGCGCAACCTGATCATCTTCATGGCGATCCCGGTGATCCTCGCCGAGACCCTCGCCATCACCGAACTCTCCCTGCTGTTCGGCCGGAGCGCCACCCCACAATGGGTGCGCACCACCTCCAGAGTCGCCGGACTCGTGGCCGGGCCGGTGATGTTAGCGATCTTCGTCCACCTACTCGTCCACGCCGTCGTGCCCCTCACCTTCGCCGACGGCTGGCGGGGCCCGGCCGACGTGATCGCCGTCCTGTTCTACCTGTCCGGCACCATCCCGCTCCTCGGGCTGACCCTGGTCGAACTCGGCATCATCGGCACGGACGCCGCCAACTCACTGAAGTGGCACGCCACCTTCATCGCGATCTTCCTAGTCGTTGCTCACGTCGCCATGATCTTCGGCATGCTCGACCCCACGCTGCTGGGCTACCGGATGGCGCACCAGCATTAGTCCCTGGCGGCGCCACGCGCGGGACGGCGTCGCCTCCGGAGCGACCGCCTCGATCGACAACCCCGCGGATGTGAGATCGCAATCGAACAGCGCCGTCCTCGGCCGCACGGATCCTTAGTCTCAGTTCTAGTCTCATTTGCTCGCGTTCAGCGCCGTTCTCCCCCGTGCTCGGAACGGGTGATACGCGTAGTCACGGGCGCCTACGACCATCGGCGAACGCGCGCTCGCCCTACTGCTCAGCGGGTTGAGGGCTTCAACCCTCTCCGGGGTTCAAATCCCCGCACCTCCGCCATCTGCCGCCGAGCGCCGGGAAGCCGAACAGCTCCCCGGCGCTCGGCTTTTCGTCCGATCCCGCGATTGGGTTACCAGCGGCTGCGGGCAAGGTTTCCGCGACCTAAGGCAGCACTCCGAAAACTGAGCGCGGGCAGGAAATATCACGAATTGATAACGATGCGCTGGCTTGCGTTGCTCTGTCGGTGCTAGCCTCGCTATGGTCCGAGAAAACGATTACTCAGCGGCGCAGACGGGCCACCTCCGGCAGACCAAGGGTTCTCGTTGTCCTCTGGAACGGAACGCAACCGGTTTCCGCCCAGGGGTGTCCCTCACACCATCGGCACGTCAAGGAGACGCGCATGAAATCAACCAAGATCTTGATCGGTCTGCTGGCGGCAGGGCTTGCCACCAGCCTGGCCGCTTGCGGTGGCTCGCCGGCGCCCACCAACTCGGGTAGCAACGCCGCCCCGAGCGCCCAGTCCAGCCAGATGTACACCTGGATCTCCAGCGAAGGCGACCGCGCGCAGTGGCAGTCCTTCGTCGAAGGCGCCCAGAAGAAGGACCCCAACTTCAACCTGACCCTGGACGGCCCGAGCTTCCAGGAGTACTGGACCAAGGTCAAGACCCGGATGAACGCGCCCGACGCGCCCTGCATCCTGACCACCCAGGCCGCCCGCGCCCAGGAGCTCAAGGACATCCTGATCCCCCTGGATGACCTGGCCAAGGAGGCCGGCCTCGATCTCGCCCAGTACAACGAGGGCATGATCAAGGGCATGACCGTTGACGGCACCGTGCGGGCGATCCCGTACGACGCCGAGCCGATGGTGCTCTACTACAACAAGACCATGTTCAAGGACGCCGGCCTCGCCGAGCCCACCGTGAACTACACCCAGGCCCAGTTCATCTCCGACGCCAAGGCGCTCACCAAGGGTGACGTCAAGGGCTTCGCGCTGGCTCCGGACCCCGGCTACCCGTACCTGCCGCTGGCCTTCGCCAACGGGAACGCTCCGGTCAAGGACGGCGCCCTGGCGCTGACCGATCCGGCGTTCGTGGCCGACATCCAGTGGACCTTCGACCTGGCGGCCAAGGAGAAGGTGGCTGTTGCCCCCAACCCGGCCGACACCACCGACGTCCCGATGCAGGGCTTCCAGGCCGGCAAGGTCGCCATGATCATCGACGGCCCGTGGTTCTACACCTCGATCCGTGAGCCGATGAAGGACGAGGTCGGCGTGGCCGTCATCCCGTCCGCCAGCGGCCAGCCCGTCGGCATGATCCAGGGCTCGGGCTTCGGCATCTCCGCCAAGTGCCCCGATCCGAAGAACGCCTTCGCCAACATCATGAAGATCACCACCCCAGAGGTTGTGGCCTTCGTCGGCGAGACCCGCGGCACCGTCCCCTCAATCGAGTCCGCCATCGACGGCTGGGCGAAGGGCAAGCCGGCCGGTGACGTCGAGGTGATGAAGGCGCTGCTCGCCCAGGGCCAGCCGCTGGTCACCACCCCGACCTGGAACCAGTTCGTGACCCAGTTCACGCAATACTCCAGCGACGGCACCCGCGGCAACAAGACCGCGGCGGAAATCCTGGACACCATCCAGAAGTCGGTTGGGTAACGGAGGACAAATCATGGGTCAGATCTCATCGTCGGTTACCGATGATGTGATGACGACCGCGAGGAAGGCCAAGAAGCCGGGCGTCAACGAACGCTTCTTGGCCTTCCTCCATCTCGCGCCAGGGATGAGCGGGTTCATCATCTTCGTGGTGATCCCGCTCATCGCCTCGATCGTCATCAGCCTCTACCGGTGGCCACTCTTCGGTGACCCGAAGTTCATCGGTGTCGACAACTACCTGCGTCTGTTCGACGGCCGTACCCCGGTCTTCGGCCAGATCCTGTTCAACACTGCGCTGTTCGCGATCGGCTACACCGCGGCGAACCTGATCATCTCGACCGGGCTGGCGGTCTGGCTGCACAGCCTGCCGGATTGGGCGCCGTTCTTCAGGGTGCTGTTCTTCGTACCCGTGGTCACCCCCATGGTCGCGAACGCCCTGGTGTGGCGGGTGATTCTGGATGACCGGGGAATGATCAACGGCATGTTGGCGATGCTCGGGATAACCGGGCCGTCCTGGCTGGGTGAATCCGGCTGGGCGATGTTCTCGATGATCCTGATGTCGCTTTGGCAGGGAGTTGGCTACAACATCGTGGTGCTGGCCGCCGGCCTCAACAACATCAACCCCTCCGTGCTGGAGTCGGCCAGGATTGACGGCACCAGCGCTTGGAGCCGGTTCTGGACCATCACCTTCCCGATGCTGTCGCCCTCACTGTTCTTCTGCACGATCATGACGGTGATCGGCGCGTTCAAGGTGTTCACCCAGCCGTACATGCTCACCAAGGGCGGCCCGGGCGACGCCACCAACACGCTGGTGCTGTTCCTGTACCGCAGCGGTTTCTCCTACGACCAGCTCGGCTTCGCCTCGTCGCTGGCCTGGGTGCTGTTTGTCATCGTCATGCTGGTGACTGCCCTGCAGTTCGTCGGCCAGAAGCACTGGGTGGAATACGATGCCTAAGCCTCGGATCAAGTGGAGCCGGGTGCTCAGCAAGGCCCTGCTGGTGCTGGTGGGGATCATCTTCTTCCTGCCCTTCGTGTGGATGTTCTTCTCCTCCCTCAAGCCGTCCACCGAAGTGCTGTCCTCCGGGTCGGAGCTGTTCGGCTCGCGGCTGGAATGGGCGAATTACCTCGAGGCCTTCACCGCCGTCCCGTACGGCCGGATCCTGCTCAACACCTTCGGCATCGCCGCCGCCGGTTCGTTGATCACCGTCACCGTTTCGGTGCTCAGTGCCTACGCCTTTGCCCGGCTGCGGTTCCCGTTCCGTGACCAGCTGTTCGCGATCTTCATCGCCACCCTGGTGCTGCCGCTGGAGGTGTTGGTGATCCCGCTGTACATCGGGGCGACCAAGATCAACATGGTCGACACCTATGCCGCGATCGTGCTGCCGTTCGCCTTCGGCGCCTTCGGGACCTTCATGCTGCGTCAGTTCCTGCTGTCGCTACCGACCGACTACGAGGAAGCCGCCCGGATCGACGGCGCCAGCCAGCCCAGGCTGTTGTGGCACGTGATCGTCCCGCTGCTGCGGGGACCGATCGCGGTGGTGGCCGCCTTCTCGTTCATCGACTACTGGAACGCCTTCCTGTGGCCGCTGATCATCATCAACGACCAGGCGAAGGCGCCGCTGCAGCTCGGTCTGGCCATGTTCTCCGGCGAGCGGGGCACCGAGTGGGGGGCGCTGATGGCGGCCTCCAGCATCGCGGTGGTGGCCAGCCTGCTGATCGTGGTGCTGATGCAGAAGCAACTGGCCAAGGGCATCAACCTAGGCGGCTTCGGCGGCCGCTGAGCAAGTAAACCGCACCCAAATCCGACCTCCCCACGGCATGGGGGCCAACCTCCGCCGTGCCCAGAACCAAGGAACCTCCAAATGGCAATGTTCTCCGACAACCCGGTCCGCCCCGAGCCCTACCGCCGATTTGAGCGGCCGGCGCCGAAGTGGTGGCACGACGCCAAGCTGGGCATCTTCGTCCACTGGGGGCCGTACTCCGTCCCGGCGTGGGCCGAGCCGATCGGGCCGCTGGGTGAGTTCGAGCCGGAGTGGTGGAACCTGCACAACCCGTACTCGGAGTGGTACTACAACACGATCCGGATTGAGGGCAGCCCGGCTCGCCAGCATCAGCTGGACACCTACGGCAACCTCGACTACGAGCAGTTCCTCGATCTGTGGCACGCCGAGAAATTCGATGCCGGCAAGGTGATGGACCTGGTCAAGGCGACGGGAGCTGGCTATTTCGTCCCCACCACCAAGCACCATGACGGCGTCACCCTGTGGGACGCGCCGCGCACCGGGGACCGCAACACCGTAAAGCGCGGGCCCAAGCGGGATCTGATCGGCGAGTTCCAGAAGGCCGCGGCCGAGCGGGGCATCCGGTTCGGTGTCTACTACTCCGGCGGCCTGGACTGGCACTTCAACTCCGAACTCCCGCCGATCACCGCCGAGATCACCGACGACGTGCGTCCGCTCGGCAAGGAGTACGCCGACTACGCCTTCGAGCAGGTCATCGACCTCATCGACCGGTACCACCCCGAAATCCTGTGGGGCGACATCGAGTACCCCGACGCCGGCAAGGTGCCGGGTCCCAAGAGCCTGGTGGAGATGTTCGACCACTTCTACGCACAGGCTCCCGATGGCCTGATCAACGACCGCTGGGGCCTGACCCACTGGGACTTCCGCACCAGCGAATACGTGCACGGCCTCGAAGCCGAGAAGGCCGCCGCCTGGGAGAACTGCCGGGGCGTCGGCTTCTCCTTCGCCTACAACCAGCTGGAGGACGAGTCGCACTACCTCAGCGGCGCCGGCGCTGTGGTCAACTTCCTGGACGTCATCTCCCGTGGCGGGAACTACCTGCTGAACATCGGCCTGACCGCCGCTGGTGAGGTGCCGTCCATCCAGGAGCGGACGTTGCGCACCCTGGGCGAATTCAACGCGATGCACGGGGAGGCCATCTTCGGTTCGCGCCCGCTCGACGCGGCAATCGGCCGGGCCAGCGAAAACCCGTGGGTGCGCTGGACCCAGGCTGACGGTGCTGCCCACGCCTTCGTCATGGCCGGTGAGGAAGTGGCCTTGCCGGTGGACGTGACCCGGGTCGACCTGGACCGCGCCACCGCGGTCAACGCGGAAGTGCGGGTTGCTGACGGTCAGCTGTTCGTGAAGACCTCAGGCGAATTGCCGGGTCGGGTCAGCCTGCCGCTCAAGTGAGCGGCTGTCAGCAGTACTAATCTCGGAGCGTCAGCAGCGAGGAGGTTAGCGGTGGCGGTGCCCACGATCCGCGACGTGGCCAGGGAGGCTGACGTCTCCGTGGCGACGGTGTCGCGCGCGATCAACGGCATTGAAACCTTGAACCCCGAGCTGGCCCAGCGGGTGCTGGAGACCGTCGACCGGTTGGGCTACGTGCCCAACAACGTCGGCCGCTCGTTGCGCCGGCAGCACACGAATACCTGGGCGGTGATCGTCAACGGCCTGAACGCCTTCGTCTCCTCGCTGGTTTCGTCGATCGAGCAGGCTGCGCATCAGCAGGGCACCAGCGTCTACCTGGGGATCACCGGGCAGGACGAGACATTGGAGCGGCGGTATGTGCAGGCAGCGATCAGCCAGCGGGTGTCCGGGCTGATCGTGGCCAGCACGACCACACCGGACATCTATACCGAGGTGGACCTGCCGATCGTCTTCGCCGACTTCAGCTACCCCGGCACGGGGCGCGGCTCGGTGACGCTGGACAACGAGCTGGCCGGTCGGTTGGCTGCCGAACACCTCGCCGAGGGTGGCTATCGCCGCGTCGCGCTGCTGGGCGAGGGTCTCGGTGGCCGGCCGGTCGACGAGCGGGCGGCTGGTTTCCGGGCGGCGCTGGCCAGCAGCGGGCTTGGCATGCTGCCTGAACACGACCGGAGGCTGGACCTCTCCCTCGCGTCGGCGAAGGCGGCCGTACTCGACCTGTTGGCCGGGCCCCAGCCGCCGGACGCCATCTACTGCGTAAACGGCCCCTCCACCCAGGGCGCATATTTCGCTCTGGCCTCCAGCGGGGCTAGCGGGGTGGGGCTGGTCGGTACCGACAACGAGGATTGGACCGGCATGTCCACCCCGACCGTCACCGTGGTCAGCCAGCCGGTGACCGAGATCGGCGAGACCGCGGCCCGGCTGCTGGCCGGCCGGGTGTCCGGCTCGGCCAGCGAGCCGCAGCAGGTGGTGCTTGAGCCCAGCCTGATCGTCCGGGAGTCCACCCGCCGCCCCTGAGTTTCCGGCTGGAGGTTGGCGGCGGCATGCGGGCCGCGTACCACTGCCAAACGCCAGCGGGCCCGGCCGAAGTGGCCGGGCCCGCTGGGCGATCGGGAGGCGGATCAGGCCTTCGCGATCCGCTCACGCAGCTCACCCAGCTGGTGGGTGAGCTCGGCCGGCAGCCGGTCGCCGAACAGTTGGTAGTACTCCTCAGTGAGGTCGGCCTCAACCGCCCAGGCCTCAGGGTCGAGGGAGAACAGCTCGTCGAGCTGGGCCTGGTCAATGTCCAGGCCGTCGACGTTGAGGTCGCCCTTGGCCGGAATCCGCCCGGACAGGGCGTCCACCGCGTCCACCTCGCCGTTGACCCGGCGCAGTGCCCACTCGATCGGGCGGGCGTTGTCACCGAAGCCCGGCCACAGCCAGCGGCCGTCGTTGTCCTTGCGGAACCAGTTCACCTGGAAGATCTTCGGCGCCTTGTCTCCGAGCACCTTGCCCATCTCCAGCCAGTGGCTCCAGTAGTCGGCCATGTTGTAGCCGCAGAACGGCAGCATGGCGAACGGGTCGCGCCGCAGCGAGCCGACCGCGCCCTCTGCCGCAGCGGTCTGCTCGGACGAGATCGTCGAACCGATGAACACCCCGTGCTCCCAGTCGTATGCCTCGCTGACCAGCGGGATGTTCTTGGCGCGCCGGCCGCCGAACAGGATGACGTCGATCGGGACGCCGGCCGGGTCCTCCCATTCTGGGGAGATGGACGCGGCCTGTGAGGCGTGCACGGTGAAGCGGCTGTTCGGGTGGGCGGCGGGACGGCCGGAGTCGGGCGTCCAGTCGTTGCCCTGCCAGTCGATCAGGTGCGCTGGCGCTTCCTTGGTCAGGCCCTCCCACCAGACGTCACCGTCGTCGGTGAGCGCGACGTTGGTGAAGATCACGTCGTGATCCAGCGCATGCAGCGCGGTCGGGTTGGTGTCCTCGGAGGTACCCGGGGCCACCCCGAAGAAGCCTGACTCGGGGTTGATGGCGTACAGCCGGCCATCAGGACCGGGCCGCATCCAGGCGATGTCGTCGCCAACCGTCTCGACCTTCCAGCCGGGAATCGTGGGACGCAGCATGGCCAGGTTGGTCTTGCCGCAAGCAGACGGGAACGCCGCGCTGAGGTGGTAGACCCGGCCGTCGGGGCCGGTGATCTTGAGGATCAGCATGTGCTCAGCCATCCAGCCGCCCTCGCGGCCCAGCACCGAGGCGATCCGCAGCGCGTAGCACTTCTTGCCCAGCAGCGCATTGCCGCCGTAGCCCGAGCCGTAGGACCAGATCTCGTGGGTCTCGGGGAAATGGGTGATGTACTTGTCGTCATTGCACGGCCAAGCCACATCGGAACGGGCGTTGCCGTCCTCATCGACCAGCGGGTAGCCGACGGTGTGCACCGCCGGCACCCAGTCGCCGCCGGCGGCGATCCCGGCCAGCGCCTCGGCGCCCATCCGAGTCATGATCCAGTTGTTCGGCAGCGCCGGAAAGGCGTGACATGCCTGCGCTGATCTTCGACTGCGACGGGGTGCTTGCCGACACCGAGCTGGACGGTCATCTGCCCGCGTTCAACGCCGCCTTCGCCGAGTTCGGCCTGCCGATCAACTGGGACGAGGCCACCTACCACCGCAAACTGCAGATCGGCGGCGGCAAGGAACGCATCGCCAGCGAGTTTTCGCCATCGCCGGCTGAGCCTGGTTCCACTGAGGAGCCGACGAAGGAGTCGGCGTCGCGAAGGGTCGAAGGCCAGACCGACCTGATCAAGCGCCTGCACGCCCGCAAGACTCAACTGTTCACCGAGCGGGTCGCCAACGGCCTGCTACCCGGACGTCCCGGCGTCCGCCGCCTGATCGCCGCCGTCCTCGAACTGGGCTGGACGGTCGCAGTCGCCTCCACCTCCGCCGAGGCTTCGGTGCGAGCGGTGCTGGAGCACGTGGTCGGCGAGGACCTTGCCGCGCAGTGCCACGTGTTCGCCGGCGACATCGTCCCGGCCAAGAAGCCGGCACCCGACATCTATCTCAAGGTGGTCCGTGACCTGCAACTTGAGCCGGCGTACTGCCTGGTGATCGAGGACTCCGCGATCGGCGTCGCCGCGGCCCGGGCCGCCGGATTGGCGGTGATCGTGACCATCTCGGCCTTCACCGCCGAGGAGGACTTCACCGGCGCCGCGTTGGTGCTCGATCACCTCGGCGACATCGACCATTCACTCACCGTGGTGGCCGCACCGGCACGGGTGCGCCCGGTCGGCATGGTCACGGTCAGCGACCTCGAAGACCTACTCGCAGCAGCCGACGTCACCCCCACCGCCCCCCTCCCCCACCCCCCCCCCCCCCTCCTCCCGGGCTTGACCCGGGATCCCGACCATCAGGAGGCACCATGAGCGGTTCCATCACCGACGTCGAGTTCGTCGTCCGCACCATGGCGGAGACGATCCTCGCCAACGAGAAGTACTTCGGCGACCTGGACGCGGTCGTCGGCGACGGCGATTTCGGCTACTCCCTGGCCCGCGGTTTCGAGATCGCCATCGAGCAGTGGGACGACTTCGACCGCAGCGATCCCGGCGTCTTCCTGACCAAGATCGCAGCCACGGTGTCGGGACGCATCGGCGGCACCTCCGGCCCGATCTGGGGCACCGCCCTGCTGCGTGCCGGGGTGCAGCTGAAGGAACATCCGCAGATCGAAGGCGCCGACGTGCTCCGCGCGCTGCGGGCGGCGATCGAGGGCATCAAGACTCGCGGCCAGGCCAGTCTCGGCGAGAAGACCCTGCTGGACGCGCTGGTGCCGGCCACCGACACCCTCGAAGCCGAGCTGGACGCCGGCCACTCCGCCGCCGATGCGGTGGCGGCGATGGCCAAGACCGCCCGCGACGCCGCCGAGGCCACCAAGACCATGCAGGCCATGCGCGGCCGCGCCGCCTACACCGGCGAGCGCAGCATCGGCTCGGTCGACGCCGGCGCCATGGCCATCGCCGTCCTGCTCGAAGCCCTGGCCGAAGCCTGGCCCAGCCCCTCGCCTGGTTGAGCCGGCGCGGTCCACCCATCGGCTGGTTGAGCCGGCGCGGTCCACCCATCGGCTGGTTGAGCCGACGCGAAGCGTCGAGTCGAAACCAGGCTGAGCCCACCGTCATCCCGTCCACACCAACACCACACAAGGGGGAAGCAGTGAAGAAGTTCGTCAACGATCCCAAGCAGTTCGTGCCCGAGATGCTCAAGGGCATTGCGCTGGCCAACCCGGACACGATCAAGTACGTGCCCGAGTACAACCTGATCATGCGCGCCGACGCGCCGAAGCCCGACAAGGTCAGCATCGTGCAGGGCTCCGGCTCCGGCCATGAGCCCGCCCACGTGATGGTGGTCGGTCCGGGCATGTTGGACGCCGCCTGTCCCGGCGACGTGTTCGCCGCACCGCCGAATGACTACGTGTATCAGACCGCCAAGCTGGTCGCCTCGGAGAAGGGCGTGTTGCTGCTGGTGAACAACTACACCGGCGACCGGATGGCCTTCGAAATGGCCGCCGAGCTTGCCGAAGCCGACGGAATCAAGGTGAAGACGCTGTTCATCAACGACGACGTCGCCGTGCAGGACTCCACCTGGACGGTCGGACGCCGCGGCGTGGCCGGCAACTTCTTCGTGATCAAGTGCTGCGGCGCCAAGGCCGAGCAGGGCGCCTCGCTGGAAGAAATCGCCGCGATCGGCGAAAAGGTGAACTCGGTGACCCGCACCATGGGCATCGCGCTCACCGTGCACCCCGCCGGCCAAGGGCAGTCCGCTGTTCGAGCTCGGCGAGGACGAGATGGAGGTCGGCGTCGGCATTCACGGCGAGCCCGGACGGCGTCGCGCCAAGCTGGTCAGCGCCACCGAAGACGACGAACTGCTCGGCGCGGTCGTGCCCGACCTGCCGTATCAAAGCGGCGACCGGGTGGCCCTGATGATCAACGGCCTCGGCGGCACCCCGATCAGTGAGCTGTACCTGCTCTACGGCATCGCCGCGCAGAAGCTCCAAGATCAGGGCATCACCATCGCCCGCAGCTACGTCGGCGAGTACTGCACCAGCCTGGAGATGGCCGGCGCCTCACTCACCCTGGTCAAGTTGGACGCCGAGATCGAGGCCCTCCTCGAAGCCCCAGCGTCCGTCGTCAACCGCATCTTCTGAACCCGCGCTCGGCTGGTTGAGCAGGCGCGAAGCGCCGTGTCGAAACCCGCCGACCCACACCGAAAACCCACCCACCACCCCGAGAGGACCCCATGTCGAACACCACCTTCACCGTGGAGTCCCTCGGCCTGTCAGCGGTAGCCGGGGAGGAGGCAGAGGTTGCCCGCCTCGCCCGGCTACCGCTGACGGAGGAGACCTTCGCCACGGCCACGCGCTACGCCCGCTTCTTGGGCGTGACTCACGAGTTCTCCCAAGTCATCCGCTACTTCAACACACCTGCCGGCCACCTCCCGGCCGGCTTCCGAGTCGAGTGGCGCCTGGCAGCCGACGGCCTGCTCCTGGCTGACCTCGTCCGCGACATCAACGTCGATGTCGACGGGCTTCCCCGTCCCACCAAGGTGCTGTTCTCCGCCGACACCGCCAACCCCTACGAACTGGAGCCGATCGCCCCGCTGATCGCGAATCTCACCTGCAATCCGGGCATCATCTACGACCTTCAGATCCCGGACCTGAGCGAAGAGGAAGGCGAGGAGTGCCTCCAATCTCCGGCCCTTCTGCTGCTTGGTTCCGTCGCCAATCCGCGCCCACGCCTGGCTTGCGATGACCTTTCGCACATCTGGTGCCACCGGCACTTCGACGTCGGCCAGCGCGGCGAGAACTGATCGATGCTCGAGCCGGCGCTTCTCGTTGTAGTCGTCAAGGACGAGCACGTCAGCGTCTCCCGCAACCAGGATCTCGACCAGCTCGGGCTTGTACAGCGATGCCAGGTTGAGCGCGACGGTAACGCCCATGCCGGACGCTCCCGCAAGCCTCAAGCGTTCGGCTGCGAAGCGCGGAAGGTCCTCCTGAAGGAAGACGTAGAGGAGTTGGTCCCGCTCGCAGGACACGGCGGACGGCCGCCACCGCTTGGCGCCGAAGGAGATCTCGACGTCTCGCTCCCAGGCCACGCTGGCGTCACTCGCACAGATGGTGCCTGCTATGTCGTTGACCTCTTTGAGCCGAACCGAGCGCCCTGGGGTCGGGTCATCGATGATGTCGTCCACGATCTTCTCCGACCAGTTCAACCTTGCTGACCGTCGGCATCGATGAGTGCGCCAATCTGGGATACGAGTTCTCGTCCGAGGCGCTTCACCTCATCCTGGTCGGGCGACCCGGCGGTCTGTGTCAAGAGCCGGGCGAACACAGCCACCATGGATGCGGTGCGCCGACCGAGCTTGTCGACCTCGACCATCATCTGGACGGTGTCCTCATACGCGTCGTCAATCGTCGCCTCTGGCCGGCTGATGAGGTCGCGAATCGATGCGTCGAGAGGGCCCTCCTCCGCGCCACGCTCCGCCGCGTCCTGAGCCGCAAACTTGATGATCGGAGAGACCTTGCGCAAGCTCACCGTGTCAGTGATGACCTGGTCGAGGCGCTTCTGCACGAACGCGGCGCTGACTGCCTGCTCGCCATACTGGTTGAGGATCGCGGGACGGTTGGTGCGCAGTGCATCGATAACGTTCTTCTTCAGCTCCCAGAAGAAGTTCAGTGGGATCGTCTCCTCGCGGATGTATCCCTGCCACTCGTCGGGCAGCGTGACCACGTATCGAAGCTGTCGGACACGATCGATCGACAGGCCCGTGAGGTCGCGCAGTTCGTTGTCATTCGGGTCGCGGCCCTCGGTGTCGTTGATCTCCGCGGCGAGTCGCTGGAGCGCCTTGGCTGTCGGGATGTCTCGCCACGGCTCGCGGATGAGATGGATGTTGAACATCTGCTGGAGCACCTCGCGATCGCTCCGTTCGCTTGTGATGAGCGCGGGGATCTTGTCGTGGCCGAGGTCACGCGCGCAGCGGAACCGACGCTCACCATCAACAAGCACGTACATGTTGTCGCGCGGGAATACGACGATCGGGACGAGCACGCCCTCCTGGTCGATGGAGTCCGACAGCCGATCGAGTTCGTCCTGAGGGAAGTCCAAGCGGGGGTTGCCGAGGTTCGCTGAGATCTGCGAGATATCGAGGAGCTGGAGGTCGGCGAGCGCTTGCGACGCATCACCACTAGAGGGTGCAGACATACAGGTTCTCCGTGACGGGTTTCTTTGAGTCGCCCTTCGAGGCGCCCATGGTCGAGTGGCTTGCGTCGGACGAGAGGGTCTTGACGTTCGCGAAATAGCTGCGGGCGATCGCGTGGACTTCACCGTCGGCGTGTGCCAACAGCCCGGAGGATGGATAGCTGATGACGAGCGGCACGTGCATCCGAGCGACGTTGCGGCAGAGGTCGTTGAACGACGCCACCACGGCACTCTTGAGGGAGAACCCCGTCGTGAACCGGTCCGATCTGTTTCGACCCGCCCCGCTCGAGTCGGGGTAGTCGTAGCGATAGAGCGTCTCGTACACGTGGTAGTACCGGCTGTACTGATCCTTAGTGTAAGGCGGATCCGCGTACACAACCCCAATTCTCTGCAGTTCACCAGCGCCAATCAGGTCGAGAGCATCCCCGACGTACACGGTGTTGTCCGCGCGCCACGACTCTTCGCCGACCTGGGTCACAACGTCGAGTGCGCCAATGAACTCGTCCCACATCGATCGACGCCAGGTCCGCACAATGCGCGAATGTGCCGAGACCGAATTGGGCCGAAGGAACTGCGCCGTGTGGCCCGGTGCATTGAGCAGGACGGATGCTCCCGCGATCCACGACCCGATGAGCCAGTCGCGCTCTGTCTGGACGCCGTCCCCATCGATCGCAGCACGAATCGCGTCGAGCTCGATAGCTTGGCGCATACTCAGGTAGCCGGCCCCAAAGTACATGGAAGCCAGTTCGTAGTGCTCGGCACCCGCAGCTTCGGCGGCCGCCCGCGCGGACCTTCGCTTCTGGGGAGAGTTGCCAACGTGCTGCGTGCAGTCCATGTATGCCGCGAGCGCGAAGCGGTCGCCGTTGAGCGCGACCTGCTCCGCCGAGAGTTCCGAAGCGTACTTTGCTTCAAGGGCAGCCAGTACGCGGTCGTATACCGGTTTGAGGCGATCGCGCACGTCCTCCGCGCTCGATGTACGCGTGGTGCCAGTGAACCGAGCCCTCGACAGGGAAGCAGTAAAGCTCAACGCGTCGTTCGTGACAACGGAGGCCGTGTTGCACAGGCTCTCTGCAACACTCCCCATTCCGGAAAAGAGGTCGACAACCCGGCCGTCCTGTCCAAGAGCCGCGATCGCGTCCCGGACACGGTCAGCCATATGCCGCTTGGTGCCCATGTACCGGACCACCACGTCGCCTCCCTGGGGTACTGCCCTCTCAGGTTATTGGCACGTACGATGGCCTTCAGGAGGCTCGCCGAGCCGCTGGTGCTGCTCCGCGCGGCGGCCAAGACGGCAGGAACCACCTGAGTTCATTCAGCCGCCGACTGTCCTGCTGAGGCTGGCGAGAGCGTCCGGCGGTCGGCTCGGAGGAATCGAACACTGCCGGGGTACATGCGTCGCGACGTAGTCTCAGTTCTAGTCTCATTTGCGTGTGTTCGGGCCCGTGCGCAGGCATCCGCGCAGAGATCGAAACGCCTAGCCACGGGCATGTGCGAACAGCCCGGGACACCGGATCGCCCTACTGCTAAGCGGGTTTGGGGCTTCAACCCCATCCGGGGTTCAAATCCCCGCGCCTCCGCCATGACTTGGGGAAACGCCCCTCTCGAGGGTTACTTGGGAGGGGCGTTTTCGGTGTGATTTCGGGCCTTGGTCTCAGTCTTGGTCTCAGCCTCGATCCGCCGACGTTCATTCGTAGGTGTCGGTTTCGGCATTGTTGGAGGTGGAAATGACACTCTGATTTGGCCCCACCGTGACGGCCTGATCTGGCCCCGG
>DAORUI010000022.1:0-5413 GCA_035433085.1 Propionicimonas sp.
GGTTGCCCACCCTGGCTGAGGCTGTTGATGCGGCGGAAGACCTCGCGCTGCACGATTGGGATCTTGGCGGTCATCTCGGTCTCGATGAAGCCTGGCGCGACCGCGTTCACGGTGATGCCGCGTCCGGCCAGTTCGGGTGCGAGCGCCCGGACCAGCCCGACCACGCCGGCCTTGGACGCGGCGTAATTGGCCTGTCCGCGGTTGCCGGCGATGCCGGAGGTGGACGCGACCCCGACGATCCGCCCGTCGTCGGCGAGGCCGCCGGGACGGCCGTCCAGCAGGATCGGGTTGATCCGAAGCTGCGCGGCCAGGTTCACGGTGAGCACCTGTGCCCAGCGGGCGGCGTCGGTGTTGGCCAGCAGCTTGTCGCGGGTGATTCCGGCGTTGTGCACGATGCCGTGGATCTTCGCGTTTTCGCCGTAGCGGGAGGCGACGTGCGCGGCGATCTTCTCACCGGCGTCCGGTGCGGTGATGTCGAGTTGCAGCGCGGTGCCGTGAAGCTGGTTGGCCAGCTTCGCCAGGCTCTCGCCCGACGCCGGGACGTCGACGCAGACGACGGTGGCGCCGTCGCGGGCCGCGATCGTGGCGATCTGAGCGCCTATTCCGCGGGCGGCGCCGGTGACGACGACGATGCGATCGGTGAGCGGGCTGGTGGCGGGGAGGGTGGCGGCGGCCCTTCGTGACGGTCGCAGAGCGACCTCCTCAGGGACCGTTTGGGGGTTGTTCGCCGGGGTCGGGGTCTCGACAGGCTCGACCAGCCGGTGGGGGGTCGCCGGGGTCGGGGTCTCGACAGGCTCGACCAGCCGGTGGGGGGTCGCCGGGGTCGGCGCCTCGACAGGCTCGACCAGCCGGTGGGGGGTGGTCACCGTCCAGGTTTGACCGTCGACGAATGCTGAGCGGCCTTCGAGGAGGAAGGACAGGGTCGAGGCCAGGTCGGCGGCTTGCACTCGGCGGGTCACGTAGATCAGGTTCGAGGTGGAGCCGCGGCGAAGTTCCTTGCCGACCGTCCGGTTGACGCCGTCCAGCGCTTGGCGGACGGCGTTGGCTTCGAGGCCGTCCACCTCGGCGTCGGCCAGCAGTACCACCCGTCCGGACGCGGCCAGGCCTTTCACCGCCGGGCGTAGCACTGCCCGCAGGCCCTCCAACTCGGCGAGTTCCCGGACGCCGCGGGCGTCCACGATCAGGGCGCCGATCCGCTCGGCGTAGGCGGGCGGCTCGGCCTCGGTGTCGCGCAGCGGCTCCGTCCAGGACTGGCCGAGGTGCGCGAGGGTGTCGGCGGCCAGGGCCGAGCCGGCCAGGCTCGCGAGCACCAGCGAGCCGGAGGGCAGCAGCCGTCCGCGCCGGAGCTGTTCGGGTTCGGGCAGGCCGAGCTTGCCCGCCACCGCCTGGCCTGCGCCGGAGTAGAAGACGCGTTCGAGCACGCCGGCCATCACACCGCCTCCAGGATCGCAACGACGCCCTGGCCACCGGCCGCGCAGATCGAGATCAGACCGCGCGCGCCCGAGCCGCGCGAGTGCAGCAGCTTCGCCAGAATTGGGACAATTCTGCCGCCGGTTGCCGCGAACGGATGTCCTGCGGCCAGCGACGACCCACTGATGTTCAATCTGTCCCGTTCGATCGAACCCAGCGGCGCGGACAGGCCGAGCTGGTCGCGGCAGAACTCGGCCGACTCCCAGGCCGCCAGCGTGGCCAGGACCGTGGAGGCGAAGGCCTCGTGCAGCTCGTAGAGTTCGAAGTCGCCCAGCGACATGCCTTGTCGGGCCAGCAATCGGGCGGCGGCGTGGGTGGGTGCAAGCAGCAGATCGTCGCCGTCGGGGAAGTCCACCGCGGCAACCTGGGCATCCACGATCCGTGCCAGCGCGGGCAATCCCTGGCTCTCGGCCCACCCGGCCTCGGCCAGCAAGACGGACGCCGCGCCGTCGGTGAGCGCCGTCGAGTTTCCCGCGGTCATGGTGTCGCCGAAGACCGGCTTGAGCGCAGCCAACTTCTCCAACGACGTGTCCGCGCGCAGGATCGTGTCCTTGGTCACCCCGAGGTAGGGCGTCACCAGGTCGTCGAAGAAGCCGTCCGCCCACGCCCTGGCCAGGTTGGTGTGTGAGGCGAGGGCGAGTTCATCCTGGGCGTGGCGAGTGATGCCCCACCTCTCGGCCGTCCGAGCCTGGTGCTGACCCATCGACAGCCCCGTCCGCGGCTCGACCACCTGCGGTGCGACCGGGGCCAGGTCGGCGGGCCGAAGCGAGGCGAACGCGGCCAGCCGTTGGGGCAGCGTCCTGGCGCGATTCGCGCTGAGCAGCGCGCGGCGCAGGCGCTCGCTCACGGCGATCGGTGCGTCCGATGCCGAATCCACGCCGCAGCCGATGCCGACGTCCGCCTGGCCGAGGCTGATCTTGTTGGCCACGTAGATCACCGACTCCAGGCCGGTGGCGCAGGCTTGTTGCAGATCGACCGCAGGAGTCGTTGGGTGCAGCGAGGAACCGAGCACGGCCTCGCGGGTGAGGTTGAAGTCGCGGGCGTGCTTCAGCACGGCCCCGCCGGCCACCTCGTCGAGCCGGCGTCCGGCCAGGCCGAAGCGGGCCACGAGGCCGTCCAGGGCAGCGGTGAGCAGGTCGGTGTTGCTCGCCGCGGCGTAGGGCCCGCCGGCCTTGGCGAAGGGCGTCCGATTTCCGCCGACGATCACGGCGGAGCGGGGGAGAGCCATGGAACCTCCTGAAGACTTACTCGATACCGAGGGTAGCAGGTACGCCCGGTACTGGGTACCCTGGAGGCATGAGCACGACGGACGGACGCGACACCCGCTGGGCGGAGCACCGCGAGACCAGGCGCCGCGAACTGGTCGAGGACACCCTGCGCGCGATCCGCAAGCACGGCGCGGGCGTCGGGATGGACGAGATCGCGGCCCAGGCGGCCACCTCGAAGACAGTGATCTACCGGCACTTCGGCGACCGCGCCGGGCTGTACGCTGCCGTGCTCGACTCGGTGCATTCGTTCATTCACCGGGGGCTGGCCACCGCGCTGCAGCTCACCGATCCCGAGGACCTTTCGGTGCTCGCGCACGACCTCGCGGACGCCTATCTGGCTCTCGTCGAGCGTGATCCCGAGATCTACCGGTTCGTGCTCACCCCGCCCTCGCCGGACGCCAGCATCGACCCGTACGGCGGCCTGCCCGAGATCATGGGCGACCACGTCGGCGAGGCGATCGCCGAGCATCTGGTCCGCCACGGCCAGGACCCGGCCTGCGCGGCCACTTGGGGCTACGGCCTGGTCGGCTTCATCCGGGCCGCGGCCGACCGCTGGATGGCCGGCGAGCCCCGCGAGCCTCGGGAAGTCGTGCTGGCCCACCTCGATGCGTTCTTCACTCCGGCGCTGGCCTCTGGGCTGGCCGCCGTGCCGCAACTGTCCGTCCCGCGATTACAGGAGCAACAATGACCCTGCTGATGGATCCCACCCTGACGAGCACCGAATTGGGCGCCGCCCTGACCCGCGCTCTGGACGGGCAGTTCGCCGAGCAGCGCGCGTCCGCTCGGGAGAGCTTTCCGGTCGACAACCTGCTGCGCGCGCCCGGGATGAGCCTCGACGAGGCCCGCGACTGGGTGCTGAACCGCCTGACCGAGCTGTCGGACGCGGGCTTCGGCGCGTCCGGCATGAAGACCAGCGCGGACGGCGAGGCCGACCCGGCTGCGGCGCTGGTCGCCTTCGAGATGCTCGCCCACGGCGACCTGTCGGTGAACATCAAGTCGGGGGTGCAGTTCGGGCTGTTCGGCGGCGCGGTGACCAACCTGGGCACGGCGTGGCACCACGACACCTTCCTGGCCGACATCACCAGCCTGAAGCTGCTCGGCTGCTACGCGATGACCGAGCTGGGCCACGGCTCGGACGTGTCCGGGATCGAGACCACGATCACCTACGTGGCCGAGACCGACGAGTACGAGGTCCATTCCGAGACGGAGTCCGCGACCAAGGCCTACATCGGCAACGCCGCCCGCGACGGCCGGATGGCCGTGGTCTACGGGCAGTTGCTGGTGCGCGGGAAGAACCACGGGGTGCACGCGATCCTGGTGCCGATCCGCGACGAGAACGGACGCGACCTGCCCGGCATCACCACCGGCGACCAGGGTTGGAAAGGTGGCCTGCTCGGGGTCGACAACGGCACCCTGCGGTTCGCGCGCGTCCGGGTGCCCCGGCGGATGCTGCTCGACCGCTACGGCGGCGTGGACGCGTCCGGGGTCTACACCTCGCCGATCGAGAACCCGAACCGGCGCTTCTTCACCATGCTCGGGACGCTGGTTCGCGGCCGGGTCTGTATCGCTGCCAGCGGGGCGATCGCCGCTCGCCGCGGGCTCTCGATCGCCACGCGTTATGCCTTGTCGCGGCGCCAATTCACGGCGCCCCAACACCCGGACGGCGTGGTGCTGCTCGACTATCTGACGCATCAGCGGAGGCTGCTGCCTGGGATCGCCCGGGCCTACGCGCTCGGCTTCGCCCAGAACGAACTCTCCGCGAAGCTGGTGCAGATCCAGGGCGGCGGCGACTTCACCGAGCGCGATCAGCGCGAGCTGGAGACTCGGGCGGCCGGCTTGAAGGCGGCGGCCACCAGGTTCGCCAACGACACCCTGCAGACCTGCCGCGAGGCGTGCGGGGGAGCAGGCTTCATGTCGGCCAACCAGCTCGTCGGGCTGCGCGCGGACGCGGACATCTACGCCACCTTCGAGGGCGACAACACCGTGCTGCTGCAGCTGGTCGCCAAGGCCCTGCTGACCGACTACAAGCACCTCTGGGAGGGTCTCGACCGGATCGGCGCAGCCCAGGCGACCGCCCGGATCATCGGCGAAGGGGTGTTGGAGCGCACCGCCGCCAACCGGCTCATCGAGCGGCTGGTGGCCACCGCGAGCCGGCGTCCGGAGGAGGTCGCGCTGGTCGACCGCGGCTGGCACGCCTACCTTTTCGAGGAGCGCGAGCGGCACGCGCTGGCGTCGCTGGCCAGGCGGATGCGGACGGCCTCGCGCCGCGGCTTCGACGCGGTCAGCGAGCTCGGTGACCACATGCTGTTCGTGGCTCGGGCACACCTGGAACGGGTGATGCTGGAGGCCTTCATCGCCGGCATCGACGCCTGCTCCGACCCGGAGGCGAAGGCCGTCCTGGAGCGTCTGTGCAGCCTGTTCGCGCTGACTTCGATCGCCGAGGATCGCGCCTGGTTCCTGGAGCACAACCGGATCTCGACCGGTCGGGCCAAGGCCATCGGAGCCCAGGTGAACGCGCTGTGCCACGAATTGCGTCCGGAGGCATTGTCGCTGGTCGAAGGCTTCGGCATTCCGCAGTCGTGGCTGGGCGCGGAGCTCCTGACCTGACAACGCGGAGGATTGTCCACCGAGTTCGGTGGACAATCCTCCGCGCTGCGGTGAAGCCACCACCTCGG
>DAORUI010000022.1:5513-16557 GCA_035433085.1 Propionicimonas sp.
TGTCCACCGAGTTCGGTGGACAATCCTCCGCGCTGCGGTGAAGCCACCACCTCGGTCCGCCGAGACCCCGTCCGCGACCAGGGCGGATAGCACCCATCCGGCTGCGTTCGGGACTAGATTCCGATCATGAGGCCCAAGTCCAGACTCTGGCTGCTCTCCGCGGGCCTGCTCGCCGTGGGCGCTGCCCTGATCGCGGCCGCTGTGACGGTCTACTGGCAGCCGTGTGCCGGCAGCATGCTGTCCGGGAGTGTCTTCAACGAGTTCCGGTACGGTCCCGACTTCTCGGACGCCTGCCTGGTCGCAATGGATGAGGCGCCGGTGTTTCCGATGCTGCAGCCCGGCGCAGGCTGGACGCTGACCGGGGGCCTCGGCTGGGTCGCGCTGATCCTGCTTGCCACGTCCTGGTTGGTGCTGCTGCCCACGCTCCGTTTGGGTTGGCCGGCCGCGCTGGCGCTGGCCGCACCCTCCTTGCTCAGCATTGCGCTGGCTGTGCTGACTCTGGTCGCGGCTTTCGCACCGGCAGGCTGGAGTGTGTCCATGCAGAACGGCCTGGTCGTAGGGATCGAGTTGGCGGCGCTGGTGGCGATGGTGATGGTGGGAATCGGAGGCATCGTCCGAACCCTGCCGTTCATGCGCTACATCATCGTGCTGGGCGCGAGCACGGCGGCAGGGTGGATCCACCAGATCTTCGAGTACATGGTGGCGATCAGTGTGAGTGATGCGAATTGGGACAGCCCGCCGGGCACGGGCTACTTCACCGCCGTGGCGATCGCAGCGTCCGCTCTGGTCACTGTGCTGCTCTGGATTTTCGGCCGCGAGCCGGTGGACTCACGCACGACCGTCCCCGTGCTGGGGCAGGCGGGCCCGTCCTGAACGGGTCGCACGGACGCGGCGAATTGGTGTTCGGAGTTTCGGCGTCCGGGCACTACGAGGACAACGTGGACGCGATGCTGGGAGGGTGGAGTCCGAAACGCGCGTCCGCCTGTCCTTGATCGCCCGCTGCGCAGGCGTCCCGGCGCTCGTCCTCGCCGGTGTGGTGGTGCTGCGCTGGCTCGTGAACCTCACCATGTACGAACCCGTGGTCTCGCTGATCGGCGCGGATGCCTACTTCTTGATCTTCGAAGCGCTCTGGTGGCTGAAGGTCGTGGCCAGCGTGCTGTTGGTTGGCGCTCTGGTGGCCGGCTGGTGGGAAGGCAGCCGCGCTTGGGCGCCGGGAGTGACGTTGTTGTGGACGGGCATGCTGCTCCACTGGACCTGGTGGTTCGTGAGCCGATCCTGGGACATCTGGGGATTCTCCCGGCTGCCGATGGATGATCCCGGAGCCGACCTCGACAGGCAGGTGCAGTGGTTGGCGTCGCTCGATCTGGCCACGAGCGCACTGGTCGACCTGATCGCGATCCTGCTGCTGGTACTCGGCGCTCGCCGGTTGCTTGGTGCCGCGCGTTCGGCAAAGGTCGCCGACTCGCCAGCTTGATCTGGTCGAGCCTGATCGGGTCGAGCCTGATCAGGGCAGGCCGGCCAGTCGTCCCAGGGCGGCGGCGACACCCCCCGCGATGACCACGACGATGTAGGGCGCCTTCAGCTGGAGTGCGATTGCACCTGCGGCCAGAGCGAGCAGCCGGGAGTCGAGCGCGATCGCCTGTCCCTTGCCGACGGCGTTCATGACCGTCAGGGACGCGAGCAGGCCGACGGTCAGTGCTGCGGCCAGATCGTGCACCTGCGGCCGGTCGAGGAACGACTGCGGCAGCAGGTAGCCGGCGAGCTTGATCAGGTAGGCGGTGGCGGCGGCGAACAGCACCCAGGCGCTGAGGCTCATGACTTCTCCTTCTTGCGGCGCCACAACCACCAGCCCGCGGTGGTGCCTGCCGCAAGGAGCACCGGAATTCCGGGAGGGACGAGAGGCAACGCGATGATCGTGGTCATGGCCGCTACGATCGCGATCGCCACCGGGTCACGTCCATGCAAGCGGGGCCAGAGCAGGCCGAGGAAAGCCGCCACCGCAGCCCCGTCCAACCCCCAGCGGGCCGGGTCGCCGATCGCGTTGCCGGCGAGTGCGCCCACCAAGGTGAACGTGTTCCACAAGATGAAGACGCCGACCCCGGCCGTCCAGAAACCTCGGACGCGTTCGTCGTGGTCGTCCTGCGCGCTCGCGGTGGCTGTCGACTCGTCTATGGTCAGCTGTGCCATCAGCGGGATCAGCTTGCCCGGCGGTCTGATCAGCGCCTTCAACTGCATCCCGTAGACGCCGTTACGGACGCCGAGCAGGGTGGCTGCTGCCCAGGCTGCAGCGCCCGTCCCACCGCCGGCGATCACGCCGATGAAAGCAAACTGCGAGCCGCCCGTGAACATCAGCGCGCTGAGCGCACAGGTCTGCCAGACGCTCAGGCCAGCGGCAACCGAGAGCGCGCCGAAGGAGACCCCGTAGACGCCCACCGCCGCCGCGATGGACAGGCCCATCCGGGTCGCAGGGGTGAGTGTCGGCACGCGGGCCAAGGTAGCGCATGCCGCGATTCGGACCGTCGACGGGCCAAACCTGGCTGAATCGGGGATCTGGCTGCGTCTGGGGTCGAGATCGCGTCATAGGGTGTCGGCCATGCAGCGCAATCTCACGCCTTCCCGCATGGCCGGACGTGGCCGCACCGACCGGGCAGCTCTCGACGAACTGCTCGACGAGGTTCTCGTCGGCTACGTCGGGATGGCACTGGACGAAGGTCCGCTGGTGCTGCCGGTCGGCTTCGCCCGCGATGGCGATCGGGTGCTGCTGCATGGGTCCACCGGATCGCATCGCATGCGAGTGCTGGCCGAGGGCGCTGAGGTCTGTTTCACGGTGGCCGCGCTGGATGCGCTGAAGGTCGCACGTTCGGCGTTCGGGACGGGCATGCAGTACCGCAGTGCCTGCCTCTTCGGGACCTGCGAGGTGCTATCCGGTGACGACCACGCGTCCGCGCTCGCGGCCTACACTGACCGCTACCTGCCCGGACGCAGCGCTGAGGTGCGTCCGATCGCCAAGAAGGAACTTGCCGCGACCATGGTGTTGGCGCTACCCATCGAGACCTGGTCGATGAAGGTGGCGGACGGCTTCCCCGACGACGATCCGGACGACGTGGCCGGCGACGGTTGGGCCGGCCTGGTTCCGCTGCTCAGCGGCTTCGGTGAACCGATCGACAACCCGGACCTGCGCGGGGGAATCCCCGTCCCGCCTTCAGTCGCCGCGCTCTCCGCCAAGGTGGACGCTTCGCAGCTGTAGCGGCGAGGCACCGTCCACCTTGTGAGGTTCGGCGAGCTCGACGGTGGGCCGGTCTGTGGAAAACCTGAACGAAAAAGAACCGTCCCCGTCGTTCAAAGCGAACGGCGGGGACGGTTCCGCAGATTCAGCGAGCTTCGTCGACCTCGTGCTGGGGCTCGAAGTCAGCGGTGATGGCAGCCTCTTCGAGGTCGGTGCCGCGAGCCTTCGCGATGGCCTTCATCAGGTGGTAGAGCGCCAAGGCGGTGATGGTGCCGACGGTCACGCCGCCGAAGGTCATGTTGCCGAGGGTGAAGGTGAAGTCGGCGATGCCCATGATCAGGCCGACCGCGGCCGGGATCAGGTTCACCGGGTTGGTGAACACGACCTTGTTCTCGATCCAGATGCGGGCGCCGAGCAGGCCGATCATGCCGTAAAGCACGGTCCCGGCCGCTCCGATCACGCCGGCGGGGATCGTGGCGATCGCCTCACCGAACTTCGGGATGAAGGACAACGTGATCGCGATGCAGCCGGCGATCCAGTAGAGCGCGGTCGAGTAGACCTTGGTTGCCGCCATCACGCCGATGTTCTCGGCGTAGGTGGTGGTGCCCGAGCCGCCGCCGAGGCCGGCGATGGTGGTGGCAACGCCGTCGGCCAGCAGTGCGCGTCCCATCGACTTGTCGAAGTTCCGGCCGGTCATCAGGGCCACTGACTTCACGTGTCCGACGTTCTCGGCGATCAGCACCAGCACCACCGGCAGGAAGAGCGCGGCGACCCCGAAGTCGGGCGTGGGCAGCGTGAACTTGGGCAGTCCGAACCAGGACGCGGCACCGACCGTCTCGAAATTCACCTGACCCTGGAACAGGGCTGCGATGTAGCCCACCAGAACGCCAAGCAGTATCGACAGCCGCCCGATCAACCCACGAAAGAGGACTGTGATCAGCACGATCGCGAAGATCGTGATCCAGCCGGTCAGGGGGGCGGCGCGGAAACCGGACGTCTCACTGACACCCCACGCCGCACTTGCCAGGTTGAACCCGATCAGCATCACGATGGTGCCCGTCATCACCGGTGGCATCAGCGCATCGATCCAGCCCGACCCGGCTAGGTGCACGACGGCGCCGACGATCGCCAGCAGGATGCCGGCGAGCATGATGCCGAACAGAGCTTTGCCGATGTCGTCGCCGACCTTGGACGCCAGCACCGGCGAGATGAACGCGAAGGACGAGCCGAGGTAGCTCGGCAGCTTGTTGCCGGTGATCAGCAGGAACAGCAGGGTGCCGACGCCGCTGAAGAACAGCGTCGCGGGAATCGGGAAACCCGTGATCAGCGGCACCAGGAAGGTGGCGCCGAACATCGCGACCACGTGCTGGGCGCCGAGCCCGAACATCTTTCCCCAACCGAGGCGTTCATCAGGGGCGACGACTGCCCCCGGTTCCAAAGTGCCGTTGCCATGCAGCGTCCATAAGGCCATGTGGAGTTCCCCTTTGTCGGTCAGCCGTGGGAACTCTATTGCCACTCGGACGCCGGATCGCCGGCCGCGAAAAAGTGAGATGGACGACCCTTCGTCAGGCTCAGGGATCGTTCGTCAGGCTCAGGGGTAGTTCAGCGGTCTGCTAGATCCAGGAGCGCAGCCACATACGGGCGAGCCAGTCCTTGTAGAGCATCATCTGGTCGGTCAACACCGGATAGATGTACGCGAAGTTGATCGCGACCAGGGCCATCGCCACCCCGACGATGATCGCCCCGCGCCGTCGCTTGGGACTGTCCGCCGGCCCGAGGATCAGCCCGAACACCATCGCCAGCACGATCACCGTGAACGGGATGATCGTGATCGCATAGAAGAAGAACAGCGGACGCCCAGCGGTGGTCAGCAGCCAGGGGACGTAGGTCGACAGCGCCGCGACGACGGGGACCCCGAAGCGCCAGTCCCGTCCGCCCAGCCACCAGATCACGCCGACCACGAGCGCGAGCGCGGCCATCCACCACAGCACCGGCGTGCCGATCGCCGAGATCACGCGAAGGCACGTGTCCTCACCGGTCGCCCAGCACCCGTCCACGCCCGGCTTGATGCCGTTCACCGCATCGAACCCGGTCGGACGCGCCAGCACCAGCCAGCCCCACGGGTTCGAACTGTAGGAGTGGGTCACGCCGTTGATGTAATCGCCGGTGTGGAAGTTGAAGATCTCCTGCTGGTAGTGCAGGAAGGACGCCCACATCTCGCCGAGGTGGACGGTCCAGGGGTGATCGAGGTGGGTCGCTCCCCAATCGCGGTAGTAACCGCCGGACGAGGTCAGCCAGCCCCACCAACTGCCGACGTAAACGACGACCGCCACCAGCACCATGCGGACGAAAGCAGGGATGCCGTCGATCAACAGCGCCAGCCAGCTGTGCCAATCGGCCCCGGCGAGCCGTCGCGCGCCCACGTCCCACAACACACTGAGCACGCCCATGCTGGCCAATAGGAACACTGAGTTCCACTTGGTGCCGATCGCCAGTCCGAACATGAGCCCGGCCACCAAGCGCCACGGACGCAGCCATAGCACTGGCCCGAACCGTCCGCCGAAGTCGGGAATGCCGAGGGCTTCGAGCCGGTCGGCGAGCCGGCCGCGGTACCAGTCCCGGTCGGCCACCACGCACGCGACCCCGGCGACAAGGAAGAAGGCCTGGAAGATGTCGAGGAGTGCCGTCCGCGACATCACGAACGCGAGCCCGTCCAGAGTCAGCAGGACTCCGGCCATGCCGCCGATCAGCGTCGAGCGCGAGAGCCGTCGGGCCAACCGGATGGTGATGAACACCAGCAGCGTCCCGAAGACCAGCGGCATGAACCGCCAGCCGAACGAGTTCATGCCGAACAGCTGCTCGCCGAGCGCGATCAGCCACTTGCCGACCGGCGGGTGCACGACGTATTCGGCGGCGGTCTCGTAGCTGTTGACGTCACCGGCGACCACGGCGTTGTTGATGTCCTTCGGCCAGCTCTTCTCGTAGCCGAAGTGCAGGAGCGTCCAGGCGTCCTTGGCGTAGTAGGTCTCATCGAAGATCAGCTTGTTCGGGTAGGCGAGGTTCACGAAGCGGATCGCGAAGGCGATCACGGTGATCACCGTGGTGACCACCCAGCCCATGGTGCGGTCGCGCAGTTCTGCCTGGCCGTCGCGCAGTCGTTCGATGGTGGTCAGGCCGCCGCGGTTCACTGCTCGGCGGAGGCGGGGCCACGCCCGCTTGGGCTCGCCCTCGGCGGCTTCCGCGTCCAGGTCGGCCAGTTCCGCGTCCCAGGCGCGCTCGTCTCCCAGTAGCGGCTCATCGAGATGCACGGCGTCGATCTCGGCGGTCAGCTGGGGGCTTTCGGGGTGGTCAGGCTCACCCCGGGACGGCTTCGCGTCCGGTCCCCATTCCGCTTCGGTCACCCCGACATCCTAGGTCGGCCGCCGAGCGCGCATGCCGGCAGCGCGCGGATCGGGAATACTGCACAGGTGGACGACAGGTTGGCGGGCGGTGTGCTGGTGCTGGCCGGCACCCCCATCGGCAACGTCGCGGACGCGTCCGCGGCACTGCGGACGGCCCTCGCGGAGGCCGACCTGATCGCTGCCGAGGACACCCGGCGACTGCGCGACCTGCTGACCCGGCTGGAGGTCTCATCGAAGGCCAGGGTGATCTCCTACTTCGACGGCAACGAGGCGTCCAGAGTGGATGAACTGCTGGCCGCGCTGCGCGAGGGGCAGCGAGTGGTGGTGGTCAGCGACGCCGGCATGCCGACTGTCTCCGACCCGGGGTACCGCGTGGTCGCTGCGGCGACCGCCGAAGGGCTGCCGGTGCGGGTGCTGCCCGGACCGTCCGCGGTGCTGGTGGCGCTGGCGCTGAGCGGGCTGCCCACCGACCGCTTCTGTTTCGAGGGTTTCCTACCCCGTAAGGGCGGCGAGCGCCGGCGCCGGCTCTCTGAACTGACCGGCGAATCGCGCACGATGGTCTTCTTCGAGGCGCCCCATCGGCTGTCGGACTTCCTCGCTGATGCCCGGGTGGCGTTCGGCGACGGTCGGGCCGCTGCGGTCAGCCGGGAGCTGACCAAGACCTATGAGGATACCCAGCGCGGGTCTTTGGCCGAACTCGCGGCTTGGGCAGCCGACGGGGTGCGGGGCGAGATCACCGTCGTGGTGGCCGGAGCGACGGCCGCCGCGGTCACGGTGGCCGACGCGTTGCCGCTGGTGGCCGAACGGGTGGCGACCGGTGAGCCGTTCTCAGCCGCGGTCGCCGCCGTGGCAGCGGACGCCGGACTGCCCCGCAAGGCGCTCTATCAAGCAGCGCTGGCCGCGCGAAAGGAAGCGAATGGCTGAGGACAGCGTGCGCGGCGCCTCGCAGCGGCCGATCAAGCCATCAACTGCCCGAGGGGCTGACGAGACCCTGGCCGAGCTTGACGAGGCGCTGGCTGAGCGTGACGAAGCCCTGGCTGAGCGTGACGAAACGCTGGCTGAGCGTGACGAAACGCTGGCTGAGCTTGACGAAACGCTGGCTGAGCGTGACGAAGCCCTGGCCGAGCTTGACGAGACGCTGGCTGAGCTTGACGAAGCCCTGATCCACCTGAGGCTGCCGCCGCTCCCAGTTGCGCTCCCGGTATCCACGACCGATGCCCACACCCACATCGGTAGTACAACGGAGTACAGCCAGCTTTCGCTAGAGCACATCCTGGCCGCGGCCCGCTCGGTGAACGTCACTCGTCTGGTCGAGGTGGGGACTGACGCGGGCTCGTCGCGGGAGGCCATCGCCATGGCCGACGCTCACCCGGAGGTCGTGGCCGCGGTGGCCATTCATCCGAACGACGCCGCGCGCCTGGGTGCGCAGCTGCCCGCCGAACTCGCAGTACTTGAACAGCTGGTGGGGTCGTCGCCTCGCGTGCGGGGGATCGGCGAGACCGGGCTCGACTACTTCCGCACCACTGACGCGGCCGGCCAGGCCCGGCAGAAGGAAGCGTTCGCCGCGCACATCGCGTGGGCCAAGGCACACGACCTGGCTCTGGTGATCCACGACCGCGATGCCCACGCCGACATCCTCGACATGCTCGCTGCCGAGGGTGCGCCGGAGCGGGTACAGATGCACTGTTTCTCCGGAGACGCCGCCTTCGCGCGGGCGTGCCTGGACCGTGGCTTCTGGCTGTCCTTCCCCGGCACCGTCACGTTCAAGCCCAACGAGGCGCTGCGCGAGGCCCTCGACATCACCCCGCTCGACAAGCTGCTGGTAGAGACCGACGCGCCCTACCTCACACCGCTGCCCTACCGGGGTAAACCCAATTCCAGTTACCTGCTGCCGCACACGGTGCGCTTCATCGCGGAGCGGAGAGGGGTCGATCTGGCCGAGCTTTGCGTCCAGCTCGCCACAAACGCGTCTGCCGTCTTCGGGGATTGGGGTGACGATGAGGTCTGAGACCGGAGCAACCCAACTTTGCAGCGTTATGCGGGTCGGAATCCGCATCGGACGGAAGCCAACCCAATTTCAACCGGTTATGAGCGCCAGATCGGGCTTCATAACCAGTAGAAATCGGGTTGGAACCCAGAGCCGTCAGCAAAGGGCGCTGATAACCCGCCAGAAATGGGTTCATCCACGGGGCTACGGACTTGGCTGGTTCACCTTGGCGGCGCGGCATGGCTGAGGGACTTCTCGACCCACGCACCATCAGGCAGCTCGCTGCCGAACTCGATCTGCGACCGACCAAGCAGCGCGGCCAGAACTTCGTGCACGACCCGAACACGGTTCGACGAATCGTGTCCGCAGCGGGCGTGGGCACGGACGACGTGGTGCTCGAGATCGGGCCCGGGCTCGGCTCGCTGACTCTCGGCCTGTTGGAGCAGGTGGCCGAAGTGGTGGCGATCGAGATCGAACCGAGCCTTGCTGCCCGCCTGCCGCGCACCGCAGCCGAGCGGGTGCCCGAGCGTGCCGAGCGGCTTCGTGTGATCGAGGCCGACGCGCTGGCCGTCGACTCACTGCCCGACCCCCAGCCCACGGCAGTGGTGGCGAACCTGCCCTACAACGTGAGCGTCCCGGTGCTGCTCCACGTATTGGCTCGGTTCCCGGGTATCCGCAACGGCTTGGTGATGGTGCAGTCCGAAGTGGCCGACCGGCTGGTCGCCCCGCCCGGGTCCAGGACCTACGGGATTCCTTCGGTGAAGCTCGCCTGGTACGCCTCGGCGCGCCGTGTCGGCAGCGTGCCGCCCAAGGTCTTCTGGCCGGTGCCGAATGTCGATTCCGGCTTGGTCGAGTTGGTACGTCGCGATCCGCCGGTGACCACCGCGTCCCGGCAGCAGGTCTTCACCGTGATCGACGCGGCCTTCGCGCAGCGGCGCAAGATGCTTCGTTCGGCGCTCTCGGGACTGTTCGGGTCGTCCGCGGCGGCGTCCGCCGCCTTGGCTGCGGTGGGCATCGATCCGCAGGCTCGCGGAGAGGTGCTCGGGGTCACTGATTTCGCGCGCATCGCGGAAGCCCTCGCGTCCGCGGCGGTGGGCTAGCCTGCACCCATGGCATCACCGGTGACGGAGACTGAGGCAGTCCGCGTTCGCGTGGCCGGCAAGGTGAATCTCGCCCTGCGCTGCGGTCCGCGACGTCCGGACGGGTACCACAGCCTCGCCACGGTGTTCCAGGCGGTCTCGGTGTTCGACGAGGTCGAGGCCACTTGGGCGAAACCCGGACGCTTCACCGTGACCGTGCTTGGTGACCAGGCCGATCTGGTGCCCACCGGTGAATCGAACCTCGCAGTGAAGGCGGCCCGACTGTTGGCCGCGACCGTCGGCGCAGACCAGCCATTGGGTGCCGATCTCGTCATTCGCAAGTCCATCCCGGTCACGGGGGGCATGGCCGGCGGTTCGGCCGACGCGGCGGGCGCACTGCTCGCATGCGCTGTGCTGTGGGACCTCGACATCACTCCCGACGAGCTGCGCGACCTCGGCGCCCAACTCGGTGCGGACGTCCCGTTCTGCCTTGTCGGTGGCACCGCCCTGGGCACCGGACGCGGCGACCAACTGGCTCCCGTGCTGAGCCGTGGCACCTACCACTGGGTGCTGGCCTTCAGCGCCGCCGAACTGTCGACCCCCGCGGTGTTCGCCAAGTTCGACGAGCTGGGCCTGGCAGTCGAACCCCTCGAAGCGCCGCCGGAGATCCTGAACGCCCTGGTCAGCGGCGATGTGCACGCACTTGGCAAGTCGCTGGTCAACGACCTCGAGCCGGCCGCGCTGGCGCTGCGTCCGCAGTTGGGCCAGGTGCTCGAAGCCGGACGCGAACTGGGCGCGATCGCAGCCATGGTTTCCGGCTCGGGGCCGACGGTGGCTTTCCTCGCCGCCAACGAGCCGTCCGCCGTGGACCTGTCAGTGAAGCTCTCCAGCCTGGGCATTTGCCGAGCGGTGAAGCGGGTTTCCGGCCCCGTCCCGGGCGCCCGCCTCGTGGTCTAGCCCCGCCTCTTGTTCCCGACTTGTCAGATTCTGGTTCACCAGGTCAATGAGATTCTGACAACTCGGTGGCCGGGGCCTCTTTGCCGGGCATGATCCGGGCGACGAGCAACAGGCCCGACAGCAGAACCGCGGGCAGGAACATCGTGCGCTGGATGCCGATCGTCTGTACCACCACGCCGACGATGGCCGGGGCGATCAGGAACGTGGCGTAGCCGAAGGTGACCACGACCGACAGGCCGCGTCCGCCGGCGGTGTGGCCGGCAACCGCATAGACCTGCGGGGCGATCATGCCGATGCCCAGACCCACCAGCGACCAACCGATCAGCAGGACCGGGAGTGTGGCTCCGGTGGCCGCGATCAGGTAGCCGAGAGCCGAGCAGGCGCCGCCGAACCG
>DAORUI010000022.1:16657-25143 GCA_035433085.1 Propionicimonas sp.
CGCCGAACCGGTCGGAGAGTCTGCCCGACGCCTGCATCGAAGCGATTGCGGCCACACCGATGGCGACGAACAGCATCGACAGCTGCAGAGGAGTCAGACCGAACCGCTGTACCAGGGTCGGGATCGCGGCCGCATACACCCCGATCACGAGGCCGTTGTAGAAGAACAGCAGGACGACGGCCAATGCCGCCTTCGGGGAGCCCAGCGAGATCACCGGTTCACTCTATGGGCGAGCCGGGGGTTTCTGGAAGCGCTCTCAGGGCGAGCCGCCCGACTTGCTCTGAACGTACAGAGTCGGATCGGGCCGAAGGTTCCGCATCCCGTTCCAGGCGAGATTCACCAGGTGGGCTGCCACGACTGGCTTGGGCAGCTGTTGTTCTTCGCGGGTGTCCATCCACCACTGGCCGGCCAGGGCGACCAGCCCGACGAGCATCTGGGCGTACATCGGGGCGGTCTGTGCATCCAGTTGACGCTTGGTGAACTCATTGGCCAGCAGGCCCTCCACCCGCGACGCGATGTCGGAGAGGATGGTGGCGAACGAGCCTTCCGGCGAGGTTGCCGAGGAGTCCCGCGAGATGATCCGGAACCCATTGGGATGATCATCGATGTAGTCGAGAAGAGCGAGGGTGCCGAGCTCGATCAGTGATCGGGGGTTCGCCCTCGGCGTGGTCAGCGCCGTGCGAATCGCGTCGTGCAGAGTACGCACCTCGCGATCGACGACGACCGCATACAGGCCTTCCTTGCCGCCGAAGTGCTCGTAGACCACCGGCTTGCTCACCCCGGCGTGCGCAGCGATCTCCTCAACCGAGGTGCCTTCCAGGCCGCGCTCGGCGAAAAGGGCTCTGGCTACGTCAATCAGTTGCTCGCGCCGCTCGGCCCTGGTCATGCGGACGCGGCTTCGCCGGGCACGGGTAGTGGCCGCGGCGGAAGACATGGCCCAAGTCTGGCCCCGGTGGGTCGAGATCGCCAATCGCTCGCGCGGACGCCATAACCAGGCGTGCGAACCTGACCCCGGATGCAAGCACCACGTCGTGACCCGTAGAGTTGGCCCCGGCCGTTCCAGGACGGTCGTTCCCCGGTTGGTCTGCCGGCAGGGCCCGCCTGACTTTGAATCAGGACTAGCGACGTAGGTTCGACTCCTACCCGGGGAGCGGATTCACAACCTCACCTTGGGAGTGCCCGTGGCCGAGCAGGACGCAGTCGTCGACAACCGGGTGGCAGCCGTTGTCATCATGGCCGCCGGAGCCGGAACCAGGATGAGATCGGCCATCCCGAAGGTGCTGCACCGCATCGCCGGCAAGTCACTGGTCGCCCTGGCCATCGATACCGCGGACGCACTGGCCCCCGAGCGTCTTGTGGTCGTGGTCGGCCATCAGCGCGAGCAGGTCACCGCCCATCTCGCCGAAGTCGCACCCCACGTGACGATCGCGGTCCAGGAGCAGCAGTTGGGCACTGGGGACGCGGTCCGCGCAGGCCTGGCGGCGCTTTCTGACGTCTCCGGGGCGGTGGTGGTCACGTCTGGCGATGTGCCGCTGCTGTCCGGGGAGACCCTGCAGGAACTGGTCGCCACCCACCGGGTCGAGGGCAACGCGGTCACCGTCCTCACCGCGATCGTGCCCGACCCGACCGGCTACGGGCGCGTCGTTCGCGAGGGTGACCATGTCGCCCGAATCGTCGAGCAGAAGGACGCGGCCCCCGAGGAACTCGACCTCAGCGAGATCAACTCCGGCATCTACGTGTTCGAGTCCGACGTGCTCGCCGCGGGCATCGCCGCGCTGGAGGCCAAGAACGCCCAGGGCGAGCTCTACCTCACCGACGTCGTCGCGCACGCCCGAGCGTCCGGACGCAGGGTCGGCGCCCAGTTGCTCGCCGACTATCTACAGACCGAGGGCGTCAACGACCGGATCCAGCTGGCTGAGCGCGGCGCCGAACTGAACCGGCGCATCCTGCACCGCTGGATGGCCGAAGGGGTCACCGTGATCGACCCGGCGACCACCTGGGTGCAGGCCGGCGTCGATCTCGCCGAGGACGTCACCCTGCTTCCTGGCACCTCATTGGAAGGGGCGACCTCGATCGCCCGGGGCGCGACCATCGGGCCGGACACCACTCTGATCGACGTCGAAGTGGGCGAGAATGCCCGGGTGCTGCGCACCCACGCCGAGCTGGCGGTGATCGGGCCGGACGCTACCGTCGGTCCGTTCACCTACATGCGTCCGGGCACGGAACTGGCGGCCCGCGTCCACGTCGGTGCGTTCGTCGAGACCAAGAAGGCGATCATCGGCGAAGGCACCAAGGTGCCGCACCTGACCTACTGCGGCGACGCGGTGATCGGCGAGGGTAGCAATATCGGCGCGGGCACGATCTTCGCCAACTACGACGGGGTGGGGAAGTACACCACCACCGTCGGCTCGCACTCCTTCGTGGGCAGCGATTCGGTGTTGGTGGCCCCGGTGCAGATCGCGGACGGCGCGTACGTCGCCGCGGGGTCGACCATCACCAGCGACGTGGGTCCCGGCGAACTGGCGGTGGCGCGAGGGCAACAACGCAACATCAAGGGCTGGGTCGCGCGGAAGCGTCCGGGCACCAGGTCGGCGAGTGCCGCCGAGGCCGCGCTCGCGTCCGAGGCTGCCTCCGGCGCGCGGGAGGACTCAGAGTGAGCGGGATCAAGCGTCCGACCGAGAAGCACCTGATGCTGTGCACGGGCCGGGCCTTCCCCGAACTGGCCGAGTCGATCGCCACCCTGCTCGGGGTCGACCTGATCCCGACCCGTTCGCTCACCTACGCCAACTCCGAGATCTACGTGCGGTTCGAGGAATCGGTGCGGGGCGCGGACGCCTTCGTGATCCAGTCCCATCCGGCGCCGGTGAACGAGTGGCTGATGGAGCAGCTGATCATGATCGACGCGCTGAAGCGGGCTTCCGCGAAGCGCATCACGGTGGTCTCGCCCTTCTACCCATATGGCCGCCAGGACAAGAAGCACGCCGGACGCGAGCCCATCTCGGCGCGGTTGGTGGCGGACCTGTACAAGACGGCCGGTGCCAACCGGTTGATGTCCATCGACCTTCACGCGGCCCAGATCCAGGGCTTCTTCGACGGTCCCGTCGACCACCTGCTGGCGTTGCCCGTGCTGGTCGAGCACGTGAAGGCCAACTACGACGTGTCAAACATGACGGTGGTCTCGCCGGACGCCGGCCGGGTGCGTCTGGCCGACATGTGGTCGGATCACCTGGGTACCCCGCTGGCGATCATCCACAAGCGTCGGGACCCGAACAAGGCCAACGAGGTCGCGGTGGGTGAAGTCGTCGGAGATGTGAATGGACGCGTCTGCCTGCTGGTCGACGACATGATCGACACCGCGGGCACGATCTGTCAGGCGGCGTCCGCGCTGAAGGCGCACGGCGCGAAGACGGTGATCGCGGCCGCTACCCACCCGATCCTTTCGGGACCCGCGCCACAGCGCCTCAACGAGTCGGACTTCGAGGAAGTGATCGTCACCAACACGCTGCCGATCAGCGAGGGTGTGAACATCCCCAAGCTGAAGGTCCTCTCGATGGCACCTCTGATCGCCCAGGCGATCCAGGCCGTCTTCGAGGACGGCTCGGTCGCGTCCCTGTTCAACGGCGCCCACTGAGTTCAACGCCGCCCACTGAGTTCCTCTGCCGCGCTCTTGGACCTGTTCGCCAGCCCGCAGGTTTCGAGGGCCACCGTTCTCCATCGAGAGCCACCGTTTCTGACGTCCGCCTGTTCCCGCGTACAGGCCCTCGACCGAAACGGAGGCTCTCGACGCTTAAGGCGGGCTCTCGATGGCGACTTGGGAGCGGCGGCGTCCGCGTCCCGTCGCTTTGAGGGTCGGACGCGGACGCGGTAAGGTAACCGGGTTGCCTCGGCGAGGGGCCCGGCGCAGATGCCAAAGGCCCGTGATCGACAAGGCGGAGCGTGCAGCGCCGCTGATCACTCCCTCGCCGCAGGTTGAAATTGGACGAGGTTGAGGAGCAATAGCAAGTGTCTGAGAGCAAAATCGCGGCAGTTTCCCGCACCGAATTCGGCAAGGGCGCGGCGCGCCGCACCCGTCGGGCCGGTCTTGTGCCCGCCGTCCTGTACGGCCACGGCACCGATCCGGTGCACCTGTCGCTGCCCGGGCACGATGTGCAGCTCGCCCTGCGCGTGGCCAACGCCGTGCTGGAGATTTCGATCGACGGCTCGAAGAGCCAGCTGGCGCTGGCCAAGCAGGTTCAGCGCAACCCGGTCAAGGGCAGCATCGAGCACGTCGACCTGGTCATCGTGAAGAAGGGCGAGAAGGTCACCGTCGAGGTGCGCCTGGTCGTCGCCGGCGATCACCCGGCCGACCGCATGATCCTGATGGACCAGCAGACCATCACCCTTGAGGTCGAGGCGACCCACATCCCGACCGACATCGAGATCGACGTCACCGGCCTTGAGATCGGCGACACGATCACCGCCAAGGACCTGGTGCTGCCGACCGGCGCGCTCTTCCCGGGCGAGCCCGACGACCTGATCCTCTCGGTCGCGGCAACCCCGAGCCAGGCGGCGCTGGACGCCGAACTGGCCGGCACTGAGGAAGCTGGCGCAGAGGCTCCGGCCGAAGAGGCGTGATCTGGCCTCATGGCTAACTGGCTTGTGGTCGGGCTCGGTAATCCGGGCCCGACCTACTCATCTCACCGGCACAATGTCGGCTACCTGGTGGTGGACGAACTGGCCAGACGGGCCGGCGTCCGCTTCTCCCGGTCGCTCACGCTGCGCGCCGAGACCGCGCAGACCAGGATCACCGCGCCGGGAGGCATCGGTGCAGTCGGGGCGGACGCTGACCAGGTGGTGCTGCTCAAATCGCGCACTTACATGAACGAATCCGGGATCGCGGTATCGAAGGCGGCGAGCTACTTCAAGACCGCCGCCGACCACCTCGTGGTGGTCCATGACGAACTCGACCTCGATTTCGGACGCATCCGGCTGAAGTTCGGCGGCGGCGACAACGGCCACAACGGCCTGAAGTCGATCCGTCGTCATTTGGGCACCGGCGACTTCTTCCGCGCCCGCTACGGCGTCGGCCGTCCGCCCGGACGCCAGGACGCCGCCGACTACGTCCTGAGCCCGTTCCCGTCCGCCTTGAGCGAGGACGTCGCAGTCGAGGTCTCCCGCTGCGCGGACGCAGTCGAGTCGCTGCTCACGCTCGGCTTGGACGCCACGCAGACCCGCTTCAATTCCTGACGGGCGGTTGGCGAATTGGGGACGGTTCCTTTTTGTTCAAGTTGACGATTCAACTTGAACGAAAAGGAACCGTCCCCGTGTGTTCAACCTCCTGCAGGGTCTCCTTTGCGCGGCCGCGGCAACTGGGGTGGGGGTGTGGGCAAGTAAGGTGATGCGGTGATTCTCGATGGCTTGATCGACCTCGTCGGCGATGAGCCGGTGATCGCTGAGGCCATCGCCGACTCGCGCACCGGACGGTTGCCTGCGCTCGACCTGGCAATGCCCGAGGCGGTCCGGCCGCTGTTCGTTGCGGCCATGGCCAAGCGGACGACCCGCTCGATCCTGCTGGTCACGTCGACCTTCCGGGACGCAGAGACGCTCACCAACGCTTTGACGTCCCTGCTCAGCGAAGAGGAAGTCGCCTACTACCCGGCCTGGGAGACGCTTCCGCACGAGCGACTCAGCCCGCGTTCCGACACCGTTGGTCGTCGACTGGCCGTGTTGCGACGCCTGGCCGGCAATGACGACCTGCCGGCCCCGCGGGTGGTCGTGGCGCCGGTGCGTTCGGTGCTGCAGCCACAGGTGGTCGGGCTCGGCGACCTGCTGCCGGTGAAGCTCGTGGCCGGCCAGGACTACACGCTCGAAGATGTGGCGAAAGGCCTTGTCGACGCGGCCTACATCAGGGTCGACCTGGTCGAGCGACGCGGCGAGTTCTGCGTCCGCGGCGGCATCATCGACATCTTCCCGCCCACCCTCGAACACCCGGTGCGCGTGGACTTCTTCGGCGACACCGTCGAGGAGATCCGCCCGTTCAGCGTTGCAGATCAGCGTTCCTTCGATGAAGTGCTGCCCGAGGTTGTCGCCTCCCCTTGCCGCGAGTTGCTGATCACCGACGCGGTCATGGCCCGTGCCGCCGAACTTGCCCGCACCCATCTCAACGCTCCAGGCAATCTCGGCGAGATGTTCGAGAAGATCGCCGCCGGGCACGCGGTGGACGGGGTGGAGGCGCTCGCCCCAGTGCTCGTGGACGGTTTGGAACTGTTGATCGACGTGCTGCCGCACGACACCCAGGTCCTGCTGTCCGATCCGGAGCGCATCCGGGCCCGCGCCCAGGAGTTGGTCGTCACGAGCGAGGAGTTCCTGCGCGCATCCTGGGCAGCGGCCGCCGAGGGGGGCGTCGCCCCGATCGACCTGGGTGCGTCCGCTTATCGCAGCCTGGCGGACGTTCGCGCGCATGCCCTCGAACTCGGCCAGGCGTGGTGGAGCCTCTCGCCCTTCAGTTCCGGGGTGGACGAGCGGACGGTGGCTGAGTTCGGGGCAGCCGCTGAGGACCCTTCGTCAGGCTCAGGGATCGGTGTAGGGCGCTCAGGGATCGGTGTTGGGGGCTCAGGGATCGGTGTTGGGGGCTCGGGGTTCGTTGGTGGGGGCTCAGGGATCGTTGATGGGGTCTCGGGGACCGGCTCGTCGGCCTCAGGAGGCTTCTCCGCTTGGGACGTGAGCGCGGTCCCGTCCCGCATCGTCCCGGCGGGCGAGGCGCCCATCTGGCGGGGCGACACCGAAGCTGCGGTGGCTTCGATCCGCGGGTCCGCGTCCGCTGGGCACCGCGCGATCGTCGTGGCGGACTCCAGCGGGCTCGCCGCCCGCATGGTCGAGATCCTGAAATCGGCCGACATCCCGGCAGGACGACCCGATGCGCTGACGAAAGCGCCGCTCCCAGGCACGGTCACCGTCATCCGCGCCGAGCTTCGCCACGGCTTCTCCCTGCCGGGCAGCAATCTGGACGTGTTCACCGCCGGCGACCTCTCCGGGCAACGCGAGGCCGACAAGGCGTCCCGGAAGATGCCGGCCCGGCGCAAGAACACCATCGACCCGCTGGAGTTGAAGTCCGGCGATGCTGTCGTCCACGAGACCCACGGCGTCGGACGCTACGTCGAGATGGTCCAGCGGACGGTGGCCGGCGCGACGCGGGAATACCTCGTGCTCGACTACGCGTCGTCCAAGCGCGGCCAGCCGGCCGACCGGCTCTTCGTCCCGATGGACCAACTGCACCTGGTCACCCGCTACGTGGGCGGTGAGAGCCCGACCCTGGACAAGCTGGGCGGAGCCGACTGGAACAAGCGCAAGTCGCGCGCCCGCAAGGCCGTGCGCGAGATCGCGGCCGAGCTGATCAAGCTTTACGCCGCCCGGCAGGCCTCTCGTGGATACTCCTTCTCTCCGGACACCGTCTGGCAGGGCGAGCTCGAGGACGCGTTCGCGTACGTCGAGACCCCCGACCAGCTTTCGGCGATCACCGAAGTCAAGGCCGACATGGAGCAGGTCGTGCCGATGGACCGCCTCATCTGCGGCGACGTGGGCTACGGCAAGACCGAGATCGCCGTCCGCGCGGCCTTCAAGGCGGTGATGGATGGCAAGCAGGTGGCGGTGCTGGTGCCGACCACGTTGCTGGTGCAGCAGCACCACGCCACTTTCGCCGATCGCTACGCCGGCTTCCCGGTGACCGTGGCCGCGTTGAGCCGCTTCCAGAGCGACGCCGAGAAGAAGAAGGTGGTCGCCGGTCTGGCCGACGGGGGAGTGGACGTGGTCGTCGGCACCCACCGCCTGTTCTCCGACCAGATCGCGTTCAAGGACCTCGGTCTGGTGATCATCGACGAGGAGCAGCGCTTCGGCGTCGAGCACAAAGAGGCGCTGAAGAAGCTGCGGCTGAACGTCGACGTGCTGTCGATGAGCGCAACCCCGATCCCGCGGACGCTGGAGATGGCCATCACCGGCATCCGGGAGATGAGCGTGATCGCCACCCCGCCGGAGGAGCGGCACCCCGTCCTGACGTTCGCGGGGCCGTACGACTCCGCACAGGTGCGCGCTTCGATCCGCCGCGAGCTGGCCCGGGAAGGGCAGGCGTTCTACATCCACAACCGGGTGGCCTCGATCGAGAAGACCGCGCAGCAGATCGCCGAACTGGTGCCCGAGGCGCGGGTTGCGGTCGCACACGGACAGATGAACGAACACACCCTCGAACAGGTGATGGTCGACTTCTGGGAGCGTCGTTTCGACGTGCTGGTCTGCACCACGATCGTCGAGGCCGGCCTGGACATCTCCACCGCGAACACCCTGCTCATCGAGCGGGCCGACCTGTTGGGTCTCTCGCAGCTCCACCAGTTGCGGGGAAGAGTCGGACGCGGCCGCGAGCGCGGCTACGCCTACTTCCTCTACCCGCCGGAGAAGCCGCTCACCGAGACCGCCCACGACCGGCTGGCCACCATGGCCGCGCACACCGACCTCGG
>DAORUI010000023.1:0-9030 GCA_035433085.1 Propionicimonas sp.
CCGCTGACATCGATCCGATCATCACCGGCATCTTCGTGGTGGTCGTGGTGCAGGCCGCGCTAGTGTTCGCCGCGCGCAGGGCGTCCGCGATGTTGGGCTACGACCTGCTCGCTGCCGCCCGCGAAGAGATCGTCGCGACCGTCCTGCGGCTGCCACTGGGCCGGGTCGAATCGGCGTCCAGCGGTGACCTGCTGACCCGGATCACCTCCGATGTGTCGAAGATGAGCCAGTCGGTGCGCTGGGCGTTCCCGCAACTGGTGATGTCGGCGGTGCTGGTGGTCGCCAGCCTGGTCGCGCTGCTGTTGAACTCGGCGTTCCTGACCCTGGCCGTGGTCGGTTCGCTGATCGTGCTCTGGTTCGCTACCCGGCACTACCTCAAGCATGCCGGCGCCGGCTACATCACCGAATCGGGCACCTACAGCCAGATCAACTCCACGACCACCGAGACCGTCGAGGGCGCCCGGACGGTGGAGGCGCTCGGGCTGGGCGCACGCCGGATCGAGATCGGCGAGGCCGACATCGCGCAGAGCAACCAGGCCGAGCGCTACACGATGACCCTGCGCAACCTGTTCTTCATCTTCCTTGACGTGTCCTACCAGTTGCCGCTGGTCGGCGTGGTACTGCTCGGCACCTGGGGCTACTCGCAGGGCTGGGTGACGCTGGGCCAGATCACTGCGGCGGCGATCTACGTGCAGGGGCTGGTCGAGCCGATGGACCGGCTGATCCAGGTCTTCGACACCCTCCAGGTCGGGTTGGCCGCGACCACGCGACTGCTCGGCGTGGCCGAGGTGCCGGAGGACCGCGAGGCCGGGGAAGCGGTCCCGGACGGCACGGACGTGGTCGGCACGGACCTGCGGTTCGCGTACCGTCCGGGCCTGGACGTGTTGCACGGCATCGACCTCGACCTACGGCCGGGGGAGCGCCTGGCGATCGTGGGGCCGTCCGGTTCGGGCAAGTCCACGCTGGGACGCCTTCTCGCCGGCATCAACGGGCCGCGCACGGGCGAGGTCGACATCGGTGGGGTGGACGTGATGACCCTGCCGCTCGACCTGTTGCGCACCGAGGTCGCGTTGGTCACCCAGGAGCACCACGTTTTCGTCGGCACCGTGCGCGACAACATCGTCCTGGCCCGTGACCGGCAGCTGGCGGGGCACGAGGTCGACGCCGCGGTGCTGGACGCGCTGCGCGCCGTCGATGCCCTCGACTGGGTCGAGCGGCTGCCGCACGGCCTGGACACGATGCTCGGCCACGGCCGCGTCCATCTGACCCCGGCACAGGCCCAGCAGGTGGCCCTGGCTCGGCTGATGGTGGCCGATCCGCACACCCTGGTGCTGGACGAGGCCACCTCGCTGATCGACCCGCGCACCGCCCGCCACCTGGAGGGTTCGATGGCCGCGCTGCTGGCCGACCGTACGGTGATCGCGATCGCCCATCGCCTGCACACCGCCCACGACGCCGACCGGATCGCCGTCGTGATCGACGGCCGGATCGCCGAGCTCGGCTCGCACGCCGAACTGCTGGGGTTGGACGGCGAGTACGCCCGACTGTGGCACACCTGGCGCAGCTGAGTTCTCCGCGGAGCGACCTTAGGAAGCGCTGATCAACGATCCCTGAGCTTGACGAAGGGTCGTCCATTCGCTCTTGGCTACGGGCTTCGTCAAGCTCAGCCAGCGTTGGGCGCATTGATCAGCGGTTCCTTAGCGGACGATCTGGGCCTGATATCATGAGCTGATATCAGAGGAGAAGGTGTGGAGCAGATCCTGATCAGGCAGCTTCCCGCGGGAACCAAGGCGGCTTTGCGTGCGCGGGCCCAGCGCCACCGGCAATCGGTGGAGGCAGAGGCACGCGACATCCTGACCGCCGAGCTGCGGTGCGAACCCATCACGCTGGTCGACCTGGTCAGCGTCTGCGAGGAGGTCGTGATCGAGTTCGAGCCCGAGCCGCTGGGGCTGACTGCCCGGACCGCTGAGCTGTGAGTTTCGTGCTGGACGCCAATGTGGTGTCCGCCCTACGAGTACGCGGACGCGAGCCGCTGGTGGCGGCCTGGGCGGCGTCGGTGCCGGTGGCCGACCAGTTCGTTACCGCCATGACCATCGCTGAACTCGAACGGGGTGTGGTCGCGAAGGAGCACACAGATCCAGCCCAGGGACGGCTGCTTCGGCAGTGGCTGGAGGACCGCGTGCTGCCGGCCTTCGAGGGCCGGGTGCTGCCTTTCGATCTTGCGGCAGCCCGAATCCTCGCCGGCTACCGGGTACCCGAGCATGCCCCTTTGGATGACGCGTTGACTGCGGCGATCGCGGAATCGCAGCGGATGACGATCGCGACCCGTAACCACAAGCACTTCGAACCGCTAGGCGTTGCCTGCCTCAACCCGTGGGAGGTCCACCGAAGCTGAACTGAAGCGGGCGGTGGCGCCGTCCTCAGGACGAGAGGTTGCCCGCCATCACCTCAAGAATCCCGGCGAGGGTCGCTCGGTCGGTGGCGGACACTCCGGCCAAGGCAGCTTCGTCGAGCGCCGCACGTTGGCCCTGAAGCTCCTGCCGGATGGCCAGCGCTCTCTCCGTGAGGCGCACCGACGCCCGTCGGCGGTCGTTGGGGTCCGGTTGGCGGACGACGAGGCCGTCGCGCTCCATGCGGCGCAGGTTCGCCGCCATGGTCGGCTGCTCGACACTCGTTGCCCGCGCCAACTCGCCCTGGGTCTGCCCGTCGCGGTCGTAGAGAGCGAGCAACGTAGGCAGCTGGCCGAGGCTCACCCCCAGTGGCTGAAGTCGAGCGCCCATGAGTTCACTGAGCAGGCGCGCCACCGTGACGACATCGACGCAGGCCAGTCGCTCGGCCACGCCGGCGGCGGCTGGGGGTCCAGAGGTGGACAAATGATCCATAGTCGACTATATAACATGCATAGCCACCTATGGAAAGGCCGACATGCCGACCGACAGTACCGTTGCACCCGAGTCGACCACCGGACGGCTCGAGGCGTTCAGCGATGGGGTCATCGCCATCGCGATCACCCTGCTCGTGCTCGAGATCTCGATCCCCTCGGGGCCGGGAAGCCTGCTCGACCGACTCGGCTCGCAGTGGATCGTCTACGCGGCCTACTTTGTGTCCTTCGTCATCGTCGGCGCCGCCTGGCTCAGCCACCATGCGTTGATCCGCGACCTGCGCCGAACCGATCACCCTCTCCTGGTGCTCAACCTCGCGCTCCTCCTCGTCGTCTCGTTCATCCCGTTCCCGACGAAGGTCGTCGGCGAGGAGCTCTTTGCGGCCGAGTTCGAGGACCAGCGCACCGCGGCCGTGCTCTACGGCGCGACCCTCATCGCCCTGGCCGTGGCTTTCAACGCACTCTGGTGGTGGGCACGGCGCCGCGGGCTGCTCCACCCTCAGCTTCCCGAAGCCGCGATCACCGCGCGGACCCGCCAGTACCTCATCGGCCCGGTCGCCTACGCCGTGACCACCGCGCTCGCGTTCCTCCATCCGCTCGCCAGCATCATCGCCACCGGTCTGGTCGCTCTCACCTTCCTGCTGCCCGCCCACCTCCTCAAGGAGTCCGCATGATCCCCACCCTGCTCGTCATCGGCGCGACCGGACCCACGGGTCGCCAAGTCCTGTTGGCTGCGGCCGGCCGCGGGGTCGCGACACGCTCGATGGCTCGGCGCCCCGAGGCGCTCGAGGGAGTCAAGGAGGCAGGTGAGGTCGTTCGCGGCGACGTTCTGCTCCCGGCCACCCTCGGCCCCGCGTGCGCAGGCGTCTCGGCCGTGGTCAGCGTGCTGGGCTCGAAGCCGACCCTCGGTCCCGACACGATGTTGTCGACGGGTACCGCGAACCTCGTCCGCGCGTGCCGCGACGCCGGCGTCGGCCGACTCGTGGTCGTCACCGGCATGGGCGCAGGAGACAGCCGTGGCCACGGCGGCTGGTTGTACGACCGGCTCCTGCTGCCGCTGCTGCTGCGCCAGGTGTATGCCGATAAGGACCGTCAGGAGCAGTTGCTGCGCTCCAGCGGCCTGGACTGGACGATCGTCCGCCCGGCCTTCCTCACCGACGGGCCGCGGACCGGGACCTGCCGGGTGGTCACGGATCTGACGCCCAAGACCCGGCTGACCAGAGTGTCCCGCGCCGACGTCGCCGACTATCTCGTCACCGCGGCACTGACCGGGCGGGACGTCCACGGCACCGTCCACCTGACGATGTAGGCCACATCGGAGGGCATGCGGGGAACCGCCGGGGCACCCCGACAGCATCCGGCCGGGGTTGGGTCGGGTTCTCAGGTCGGGTCGAACGCGGCTCGGGCCTGGGCGAGAGCCGCGGACGGTGCGCCGGCGGCGGCCAGGGTGAGCAGGGCTGCCCCGAGGATCGGGGGCTGGGTGACGTGCACCACGCGGGCGGACGGGGCGACCTGGGCCAGGCCGGTGCGGATGCCGGCCAGCAGGCGTTCGTCGCCGGCCTGCAGGATGCCGCCGCCCAGTACCACCGGGACGTCTGCCGACAGCAGGCCCAGACGGGTGAGGCACGAGCGGGCCATCGCAACCACCTCGGCGGCCTGCCGATCCACGAGTTTTCCAGCGATCTCGTCACCTGCGGACGCGCATGCGAAGACGGCGGGCGGCAGCTCGGACAACTCCTCCGAGTTCCTTTCGCGCAGATGCAACTGGGTGATCAACCTGGGCACGCTCACCCCGAAATGCGCCTCCAGTGCGGGTGTCAAAGCGGTGGACGGACCGCGCCCGTCAGCGTCCCGGGCTGCGTGCCAGAGCGCTTCCAAGCCGATCCCGAGGCCGCCACCCCAGTCGCCGGAGATCGCGCCGAGCGCGAGGAAGCGGGCGGTGGTGCCGTCCGCGCGAATCCCGACGGCGTTGATCCCGGTGCCGCAGACCACCGCCACAGCGTCCGGCTCGTCAGTTCCGGCGCGCAGCAGCGCGAACAGGTCGTTGTCGACGTCCAGGCCGCCGGCCGCCCACGGGCGAGCCGAAGCCGCCGCGGAATAGGCCGACACTTCTTGCGGCAGGTCGAGGCCGGAGAGATAGAGACCAGCGCGGACCACTGATGCGTCGCCGGCGACTTCGGAGACCAGCGCGTCCACCGAAGCCAGGGAGGCCTGCACGCCGCTGTGCTGCGGGTTTCCGCCCGGGCCGCGGCTACTGGCCAGCAGCCGGCCGTCGAGGCTGAGCGCGACCGCGTCGGTCTTGGTGCCACCGCCGTCCACTGCGACGACGACGTCGGTCACGCCCACGGCAGGTACTTCGCGTTCTCGGCCAGGAGCAGGTCGGTGAGCCGCTCGGCCCGGTCGTGCTGCAGCACCAGCGGGTGCGCCCGCATCGCCCGGAGCACCCGATCCCGGCCGCCGTGGAGGGCCGCGTCCAGGGCCAAGCGCTCGTAGCCGGCGACTGCGGCGATCAGGGCAGCGATGTCGTCGGGCAGCGGAGCCACCGGATCGGCAACGAAACGTCCTTCAATGTACTTCGCCGGCACCTCGATCACGTGGTCGTCCGGCAGGAAACCGAGCACCCCGTCGTTGCGCAGGTTCACCACCCGCGACGGCCCGGGCACTCCTCGCATCGCCAGCAGCAACTCGATCGCGGCTTCGGAGTAGAAGGCACCTCCGCGCTGAGCCAGCGCGTCCGGCTTGGTGTCGACGGCGGGGTCGGCATAGCCCGCGAGCAGCTCGCGCTCCAGCGCCTCGACCGCCTCCGCCCGGGTCGGGGAGACGAGCTGCTCGGCGAGCACCTCGTCGTGGGCGTAGTAGTAGCGCAGGTAGTAGGACGGGACCATGCCCAGCTGGCCCAGCAGCGACGGCGCCAGCTCGACCTCCTCGGCCAGCTCGTCGAGGCTCGCCCCGAGCATGCCGGGTAGCCGGTCGACGCCATCGACGGTGACGCTGCGCTCCCAGGTGAGGTGGTTGAGCCCTACGTGACCGAGGCTCACCTCGTCGTGGGCGACTCCCAGAGCGGCGGCGAACCGGCGCTGGAAACCGATCGCCACATTGCACAGCCCAACCGCTCGGTGGCCGGCCTGCAACAGTGCCCGGGTGACGATGCCCACCGGGTTGGTGAAGTCGATGATCCAGGCGTCCGGGTTGGCGCGCTTTGCCGCCACTTCGGCGATCTGCAACATCACCGGAACCGTCCGCAGCGCCTTCGCGAACCCGCCCGGTCCGGTGGTCTCCTGGCCGATGCAGTGCACCTCGTGCGGCCAGGTCTCGTCGGCCTTCCGGGCCCCCTGCCCGCCGATGCGCAGTTGGGCCAGCACCGCGTCCGCGCCCTCGACGCCAGCCTGCAGGTCGGACGTGCCGACCACGCGGGCCGGGTGTCCGGCACGGGCCAACATGCGCTGCGCCATACCGGTGACCAGTTCCAGCCGGTGCGCGTCCGGGTCGACCAGGTGGACCTCGCTCAACGGCAGCACCTCGGCGTACCGGGCGAACCCGTCGATGAGCTCAGGCGTGTAGGTGGAACCTCCGCCGACGATGGCGAGCTTCATGATTCTCCTTGTCAGGAGGCGGCGATGGCCGCCTCCAGTCGTTCCCTGATGTTGGCCACCAGCAGGTGCCGGGCCCCCTGCAGGACGGGTTCGTCGCCCGCCCGGCTGGCCCGTACCCGCACCGGACTGTCCGGGACGCGTGCCTGCACCAGCTCGGCCAGGCGGTCGCCGCCGGCCAACCCGGTGGGACCGCCGAGCACGACGCAGGCCGGGTCGAGAACGGCGACCAGGACGTTGAACAGCAGGTGCACCCTGGCCGCGAGCTCAGCCAGTGCCGGCTCGTTGCCGGGCAAGCTGGTCAACGCAGTGGCGAGGTTCGCGTCCGGGCTGCCGAGCAACGCCCGGATCGCGGGCCCGCCGAGCAGGTCGGTGAAATCAACGGCGGACGGGTCGAGGGCGGCCGCCGACCTCGGCACCTCGACGTAGCCGATCTCGCCGGCGCTGCCGGCGGCACCGCGCCGGACCACCCCGTCCACGTCGATGCCCGAGCCGAGCCCCGAGCCGAGCCACAGGAAGACGAAGTCGGCTTCCTCGGTGATCGCGCGCTCCGCCTCCGCGGCCAGGTTCACGTCGTTCTCGATCTTCGTGGCGAATCCGGTGCTCTGCTCGATCAGCGCCCGGGCGCCCTGCGCCGGCCAGCCGGGCAGGGTGTCGACGAAGCTGAGCCGGTCGGCGTCGGCGTCCACGGCTGCCTGCACGCCGATCGCGATCAAGCTCACCGACTCCCTGGGCACTCCGGCGGCCAGACAGGCGGCGTCCACGGCCCGGTTGACGTCCGCGATCGGCGTCCGCTCCACATCGTCGGTGGAGAGGTTGGCGATCGGGTGCTCGGTGTCGGTCGGGTCAACGAGAACCGCTTCGATCCGGTCGGCGAGAATGCTGATCGCAACTCCGGTCATCGAGTCGGGACGGGCACCGTAGGTGATCGCGTTCGGCCCGCGGGCCCCGGTCACTTCACCGACCGGTGAGATCAGGCCGATCCGCTCGAGTCGCGCGATCATCTGGCCCGCCGTCGGCTTGGACATGCCCGAGAGCTTGCCCAGCCGCGATCGGCTCAGCGGCCCGTGTTCAAGAAAGAGCCGGAAGGCGCCACGGTCGTTGTAGGTGCGTAGCCAGGTTGGCGTGCCGGTGTCGGTGCTCATGTCGCCTCTGTCGTCGATGCAATGCTCGGCGAACATCGTCCCGTAATTCGCCAGCGTGTCCGCGATCTGAGCGCGAGTTGCTGGTACGTGTCTGGGACCATGCGCCGAGCTTAACTGTAAACAATCTTTCTAGTAAAGCCTCGGCCGGGGACGACGGCGAACACCGCGAGGCCGTCCGCCGTGCCGCCGATAGGATCTCGGGGTGACGCAGACCGTTCTGGTGGTTGGATCCGGTGGCCGTGAGCATGCGCTGGCCTGGGCGCTGAGCCGCGACCCATCGGTGGCTGCGGTGCACATCGCGCCCGGCAACCCGGGCACGTCCCTGGTGGGTACGAACCATCCCGTGGATGCCATGGACGGGGACGCCGTGGCCGAACTGGCGGTCTCGCTCGGTGCCGAGCTGGTGGTCGTGGGACCCGAAGCGCCGCTGGTCGCCGGGGTGGCGGACGCCGTCCGCGCGCGCGGGATCGCTGTCTTCGGTCCTTCGGGTGAGGCCGCCCGGCTCGAGGGCAGCAAGGCCTTCGCCAAGGAGATCATGGAGGCGGCGGGCGTCCCGACCGCGGACGCTCGGCTCTGCCTCGACATGGGCGAGGTGGTCGCAGCGCTCGATGAGTTCGGGCCGCCCTACGTCGTGAAGGACGACGGACTGGCCGCTGGCAAGGGCGTTCTCGTGACGAACGACCGGGACGCCGCGATCCGGCACGCCGCGAGCTGTCGCCGGGTGATCATCGAGGAGTTCCTCGACGGCCCAGAGGTGAGCCTGTTCGCGCTGAGCGACGGGACGAATGTCGTGCCGTTCGAACCGGCGCAGGACTTCAAGAGGGTCGGCGACGGTGATGTCGGGCCGAACACCGGTGGTATGGGCGCCTACACGCCGTTGCCCTGGGCGCCGTCCGATCTTGTGGACGACGTGGTGCGGACGGTGATCCAGCCGACGGTCGACGAGCTTCGGCGCCGCGGGACGCCGTTCGTCGGCCTGGTCTACGCGGGCCTGGCGCTGACATCGCGCGGCCTGCGGGTGGTCGAGTTCAACGCCCGCTTCGGCGACCCGGAGACCCAGCCGCTACTGACGCGGTTGAAGACGCCGCTCGGCGAGATCCTGTACGCGGCGGCGACCGGAGGCCTGGCCGGCCGCTCGCTGGAGTGGGGGAGTGGCGCCGCGGTGGGCGTGGTGATCGCAGCCTCCGGGTACCCGGACGCCCCACGAAAGGGCGATGTGATTCTCGGCGCCGAACTGGAGGGCGTCTTCCACGCCGGCACCGCTCTGGACGACGCCGGCAACCTGGTGAGCGCCGGCGGTCGCGTCCTCACGGTGGTCGGTACTGGCGACACCCTGGCCGAAGCCCGGGACGCCGCCTACGCCAAGGTGGCCCGGATCACCCTGCCCGGCGGCTTCCATCGCACCGACATCGCC
>DAORUI010000023.1:9130-10675 GCA_035433085.1 Propionicimonas sp.
GACGCTGAACGAAAAGGGGACAGTCCCCTTTCCGTTCATGACGCAGGCGCTTCCTCAACCTCAGGGAGAGACGCATGACCCCCAACGTCCTCGCGACGCGCTACGCGTCCGCTGCCATGCGCGAGATCTGGTCGCCGGAGGCGAAGATCGTTGCCGAGCGCCGGCTGTGGATCGCCGTCCTCAAGGCTCAGGCCGAGTTGGGTGTCGACTTCGGCGGGGACGACCCAGCAGAAGTGATCGCCGCCTACGAAGCGGTCATCGATCAGGTCGACCTGGCCAGCATCAACGCTCGCGAGCGGATCACCCGCCACGACGTCAAAGCCCGCATCGAAGAGTTCAACGCCCTCGCCGGGCACGAGCACGTCCACAAGGGCATGACCAGCCGCGATCTCACGGAGAACATCGAACAGCGCCAGCTGCTGTCGTCGCTCGAGCTGGTTCGCGAGCGGATCGTGACCGTCCTGGTGAACCTGTCCCGTCTGGCTGTCCAGTACCGGGACCTGCCCATGGCCGGGCGCTCCCACAACGTCGCCGCCCAGACCACGACCCTGGGCAAGCGGTTCGCGTCCGCGGCGGACGAATTGCTGGTCGCGTTCGGTCGGGTCGACGAACTGATCGGACGCTACCCCGCGCGCGGCATCAAGGGCCCGATGGGCACCGGCCAGGACATGCTCGACCTGCTGGACGGGGACGCCGCCAAGCTGGCCGAGCTCGAGCAGAAGGTGGCCACCCATCTCGGGTTCGCCACGGTGTTCACCGCGACCGGACAGGTGTATCCCCGCTCTCTCGACTACGACGTGCTGTCGGCACTGGTGCAGGTGGCGGCGGGGCCGTCCAGTCTGGCCACGACGATCCGGCTGATGGCCGGTCAGGAACTGGTCACCGAGGGTTTCGCCGAGGGCCAGGTCGGCTCGTCCGCGATGCCGCACAAGATGAACACCCGATCGTGTGAGCGGGTGAACGGGCTGGCGGTGGTGTTGCGCGGGTACTCGTCCATGGCTGCCGAGCTGGCCGGCAACCAGTGGAACGAGGGGGACGTGTCCTGCTCGGTGGTACGCCGCATCGCACTGCCCGATGCCTGCTACGCCCTCGACGGTCTGTTCGAGACCTTCCTCACAGTGCTCGCCGAGTTCGGCGCCTTCCCTGCGGTGATCGAGGCCGAGTTGCAGCGCTTCCTGCCGTTCCTGACCACGACAAAGATCCTGATGGCCGCGGTACGGGTCGGGGTCGGACGCGAGACCGCGCACGAGGTGATCAAGGAACACGCCGTGGCAGTCGCCCTGGGCATGCGCGCCGGTGCGGCCGTGAACGACCTCTACGACCGGCTGGCCGCCGACGGACGGCTCGGCCTGTCCCGCGAGCAGCTGGCGTCCGTAGTGGTTGATCCGCTGGAGCTGACTGGTTCATCCCGCGACCAGGTGGACGCGATCGCGACCCGGGTGGGCCAGTTGGCCTCCCGCTTCCCGGAAGGCGCGGCTTACCATCCCGGCGCCGTGTTGTGAGCCCGGAGCCGTCCGACGCTGAGCCGGAAGCCATTGGCGACGC
>DAORUI010000023.1:10775-24717 GCA_035433085.1 Propionicimonas sp.
GACGCGGGGTCTCGACAAGCTCGCCCAGCCGATGGCGCGCGTAGTTACGCGGCAATGATCGGTATCGGCCTGGCTGCGGGCTTCTTCTCCGGACTCTTCGGCGTGGGCGGCGGACTGATCGTCGTCCCCGGTTTGGTGGTGCTGCTCGGCCTCGACCAGCGCCGCGCGGTGGGCACGTCGCTGCTGGCGATAGTCCCTGCGGTCGGCGCGTCCCTGGCCGCGTACGCTTTCGCCGGCTCGGTGAATCTTGTGGTCGGTGGGGTGTTGGCCATCGGTGCCGTGCTCGGTGCCCAGGCCGGCGCCTGGCTGTTGCACCGGATGCCGCGCAAGGTGGCGCAGTGGGTCTTCATCGTCTTCCTGTTCACGATGATCGCGCAGTTGGCCTTCGTGGTGCCCGACCGGGGCGCGTCGCTGCCACTGAGCCCGTGGCAGCTGGTCGCCCTGGCGCTGGTGGGCCTACTGGCCGGGGTGCTGTCGGCGATCCTGGGGATCGGCGGTGGGGGAGTGGTCGTGCCAATCCTGATGGTGTGGTTCGGCGCGAGCGACCTGGACGCGAAGGGCGCGTCGCTGGTGATGATGGTGCCCACGGTGCTGTCCGGGCTGGTCGCGCACCTGCGTCGCGCCAACGTAGAAGTGCGGACGGGCCTGGTCATCGGTGGCGCTTCGGTGGTGTCGAGCCCGCTGGGTGCCTGGGTGGCGCACCAGATCAGTGCCCAGTTGGGCGCCTGGCTGTTCGCGGGCTTCCTGCTGTTCATCACCGTGACGATGCTGCGCGAGGTGCTGCGACGGCCGCGAACCGCGTAGCCCAACCTTCGGGGCGTCTTGCGAATGACCTCACGGGAGCGGACGGCTAGGCCCGGCTGTTCGGCATCCCCCCGCATGCCGTCAGCCGGGCCAGCTCGTGGAACTCCTACCTCGCGAGTAGGAGTGCGTCGGTCACCGTCTTCTGGGTGTCCTCCCACTCAGCGCCTTCGATAGCGGCGCGTGGACAGATCATGCCCACGAACGTGTCGTTGCCCGGGGGCGGATCAAAGGGTTTTTATCGTCCGGCATCCCGGCCGCGCCGAGGATTGAATCGGCACCGTCCCCAGAGACAAGTAGGGTCTGGCCATGACGGAGTCCTCGGCCTGGCGGTGGGTCCGCCGGCTGCCCGGCAGCCTGCTGCGCGCGTCCGGTTCGGACTTTCGCGAGCAGTTGATCGCAGTCACCGCGATGGTAGGCGTGCCGATCAGCTGGGCGTCCGCGGGGATCAATGCCTACCTGGGCAGCCCGGCCTGGACGGTGTTGCTGAACTTCTTCGCCGGCCTGCTGATCCTCGGGCTGGTCTGGTTCGGACGCTCCACCGGAGCGTACCGGCTCAGCTACCTGATCGCCGTGGGCACGCTGTTCGTGGTGCTCTTTCCCGGGCTGTTCTTCGCTTCGGGCGGGTGGCGGAGCGGCATGCCGCTGTGGTTCGGCTTCGCCTTGGCGTTCTCGGCGATGATCCTCGAAGGCGCCGCACTCCTGGTCCTGCTGCCGCTGGAAGCCGTGGTCTTCACCGCCAGCCTCGTGCTGGCGTACCTGGTGCCGGAGACGGTGGTGCCGCTGCCGTCCGCACTGTCTGAATTCGTCGACGTCACCTATTCGATGCTGGCGACGGGCCTGGCCCTGGCCATCGCGTTGCGCCTTTTCGTCCGCATCCACGAGCGCAACCAGGATCAACTGACCGCCCGCAATGCCGAGCTGGCCAGAATCGATGCCGCCCGCGCCGAATTCCTGGCACTGGTCGCGCATGAGCTGAACACCCCGCTCGCGGTGATCCGGACCCACATCGACGAAGCTGAACTCGACCTCGCCTCGGCGGACGGTGGCGAGCCCCGGGCGATTGCCGACCTCTCGGTGATCGGCTCTGAGACCGACCGCTTGGCCCATCTGGTCACCCAACTGCTCGACCTTGGCCGGATCAGTGAGGGACGTCTGCACATCGACCCGCGTCCGGTGCAACTGGATGCCGTGATCCAGCAGACGCTGCAGGCCTACCGTCCGCTGCTCACCCAGAACGGCAACACTCTCGTGGTGCCGCACGGCAGCGCGGCTCCGACCGTCCTGGCCGATCGCGATCGGATCATCCAGGTGCTGGTGAACCTGCTGTCGAACGCGTCCCGGCACACCCAGAACGGGACGATCAGTGTCAGCGTCGGCCAGGTCGGCCCGTTCGCCGAGATCAGGGTCACCGACACCGGGGCCGGGATCGCCTCGCATGTGTTGAGCAAACTCGGCCAGCAGCCGGTACGAGCTCGGCAGGAGGGCGTCCGCTCGGCTCGCGACACCGGCCTTGGGGTGGGCCTGCTGATCTCCCGCCAGATCGCGGTCGCCCACGGTGGCGACCTGGTGGTCGAGTCCACCCTGGGTGAGGGCACCACCGTCCGCTTCACCCTCCCGCTCGCCGCCTGAGCGCCCCGTTCACTGGGGGTCGAAGCGCACCTGGCGGAAGACGTAGCGCTTGTCGGCGGCCATCTCAAGCTCGAAGGCGCTGCCTTGGTTAAGGCTGAGCTTCTTCCTCAGGGACGACACGGTCTGGCGGACGGTGTTCGTGGCGATGTCAGCCTTCGATCGCCACACCGCGGCCAGCAACTCGGACTGGGTCGCGCCGACGCCGACGTTGGTGGCGAAGTACCCGAGCAGCTGCAGTTCCATCTTGGTCAGGTAGACCTCGCGTCCATCGAGGACGACCTCTCCGGTGAGGTAGTCCAAGTGCAGCGGCGGCAGGTCGATCCGGCCCTTTCGCGGTGCAGACGTCCGGCGCAGCTGGGCCTGGATGCGGGCGGTGAGCACCTCCAAGCCGAACGGCTTGGCGATGTAGTCGTCGGCGCCGGTGGCCAGCCCCGCGACGATGTTGCGGTCCTGGCCGAGCGCGGTCAGGTAGATGATCGGCGCCGCGGTGATCGGACGCAGCTTCGCGCAAAGCTCGTAGCCGGACCCGTCCGGCAACAGCACGTCGAGCAGGATCACGTCGGGTTGATGCTCCCAGGCGGACGCGAGCCCCTCAGCGACCGAGCCGGCTTCGACCACGGCGAACCCGGACGAGGTCAGGTGTCGCCCAACCGACTCGCGCAGCGGTACCTCGTCCTCGACGATCAGGACGATGGGCGTCCGACTGGATTGCTTCGCCCGTGGCCCAGACTCCATGGCGCCCAAGCCTATTGCCCGAGCGGTCGGCCGACACAGCCCCTGCCGTTGCCAACCGCGGGTCGGTCAGGGCGGCGGGCGATCATGGCGAAAGTGCTTGAGTCGGGATCGAACAGCGCCCCGGCTACATCGCCGTAGCGACGCGACTCCGTGAACCCGGCGGCCGCCAACTCGGCTTCGACTTCGAACACGGTCAGGCATTGCGTCCAGTTCCAGAATTCCTGGTTCCGCGCGGGGGTTTGGATGACGTACCGCTCCAATACGAGGCGAAGTTCAGGGTAGGTCCAGGCGGCGCAGGTGCCGACATAGGGTCCGGCCGCCCAGAAGCCGTCCGTCGGAACCAGCCTGATGCCGTCGCTGTAATGGCTGAAGCGAGGCGCAGCGGTCACGTCGAAAGCAAACCTGCCACCGGGACGCAGCGCATCCAGCACACGGCCCAGCAGAACGCTGCGCTGGGCATGGCTGAGGGCGCAGAAGTCCTCGTAGATCAGCAGGACGGCGTCATAATCCGTCCCCAGCTCGGTCTCGAGATAGTTGCCCTCCCGGAAGGCTGCCGACAGGCCGTGCTCAGTTGCCTCGTCACTCGCGTACTTCAATGAACGACGCGAGACGTCTACGCCAACCACTTCGATGCCGCGACGAGCGAGCCGATTGGCATACAGACCGGGACCGCAGCCGAGATCCAGGACGCGGTCGGCAGCGGACAGTTCGAGCGCGCCCAGCAGCCAGTCGACCGACCCCTCGATGAACGCGTGCGGACGCGATGCCGGGGCCGACTCAGGATCCAGATGGGCGGCCAGAAGCTGGGCCGAGACATGCGGTTCGTTCCAGAAGTCGGGGGTTGTGTACACGCTGAATGGCTCGGGCCGCACGTCTGTCGGTGGCGGGTCGATCAGCAACGGTCAACCCACCCAGACTCTGGCGTTGCGGAACATTCGCAGCCAGGGGCTGGCCGCTTCCAGTGCGCCGGTGGTCCAGGAGAGCTGGGCATTGCGGGCCACCCGCTCGGGGTGGGGCATCATCGCGGTGAACCTGCCGTCGGTGGTGGTCACCGCAGTGAGGCCGTCCGGGGAGCCGTTCGGGTTGGCCGGGTAGATCATGGCGGGACGGCCGTCCGCGTCCGCGAAGCGGGCAGCCTTGGCCACGTGCTCCAGGTCGCCGCGAGCGGTGAAGTTGGCGAAGCCCTCGCCGTGGGCCACGGCGATCGGGATCAGGCTGCCGGCCATCCCGCTGAAGAAGACGGACGGCGAGTCGAGCACCTCCACCTGGGAGAGCCGGGCCTCGTACTGCTCGGACCGGTTGCGCGTGAACAGCGGCCAGGCCTCCGCGCCGGGAATGATGTCGGCCAGCGCGGCGAACATCTGGCAGCCGTTGCAGATGCCCAGGCCGAAGGTTTCCGTCCGTGCGAAGAACGACGCGAAGTCGTCGGTCAGCTTCGGATTGAACAGCACCGAGCGCGCCCAGCCCTCGCCGGCGCCCAGGGTGTCGCCGTAGGAGAACCCGCCGCAGGCGACCAGCCCGACCGCGTCGGCCAGGTCGAAGCGGCCCGATTGGACGTCGGTCATGTGGACGTCGATCGTCTCGAAGCCGGCTGCGTGGAAGGCGAACGCCGTCTCCACGTGGCTGTTCACTCCCTGCTCGCGCAGGATCGCCACCTTCGGCCGTACGCCGGACGCGAGGTACGGTGCGGCGACGTCGTCGCCGGGATCGAAGCTGGGCCGCACGACCAATCCGGGGGAGTCGGCACCGAAGGCGGCATGCTCCTCGTCCGCGCACTCGGGGTTGTCGCGCAGGGTGGCGATCCGCCAGGAGACCTCGTCCCAGGCCTGCGCCAGGTCGTGCAGGTCTTCGTCGAGCAGGGTCGTGGTCTCGACAGGCTCGACCAGCCGTGCGAGGTTTGCGTGCTGTGCGGGGTTTGGGTTTCGGGTGGTCGAGCTTGTCGAGACCAGCTGTGCGGGGTCTGCGTGCTGTGCGGGGTTTGGGGTTCGGGTGGTCGAGCTTGTCGAGACCAGCACCTGCACACGGCGATCGGCGATGGTCCGCCCGACCGCGCGGCTCAGCTCGCCCAAGCCGTGGTCGGCCAGCACAGCGAGCACTCGCGCCGCGTCCGAAGTGGCCACACCAAGCACCACGCCGAGTTCCTCGCTGAACAGCGCGGCGACGCTGGGCACGTCGAGTTCGACGCCGGTAGAGCCGGCGAAGGCCAACTCGCAGGCGGTGGCCCATAGGCCGCCGTCTGATCGGTCGTGGTAAGCCGTAACCAGGCCTTGACTACGCAACTCTCCAAGTGCAGCGGCGAGCGCAAGCACCCGGGAAGGGTCGTCCAGATCAGGCACGACATCGCCGAACTGCCCGGTCACCTGCGCCAGCATCGAACCGCCGAGCCGATCGCGGCCCGCGCCCAGATCGATCAGCACGAGCACCGAATCAGGCTGAAGAACCGGCGTCCAGGTGCCGGCCACGCTCGGCAGCGAGGCGAACGCCGACACCACCAGCGACACCGGCGAGGTGACCTGCCTGGCCTCGCCGGCGGCATCCGTCCACCGAGTGCGCATCGAGAGCGAGTCCTTGCCGACCGGGATGGAGATCCCCAACGCGGGGCAGAGTTCCATCGCCACCGCATGCACGGTGTCGTAGAGCGCGGCGTCCTCGCCGTCCTCACCGCAGGCGGCCATCCAGTTGGCCGACAGTTTCACCCCGCTGAGTTCGACCGGCGCGGCGAGCAGGTTGGTGAGCGCCTCACCGACGGCCATCCGTCCGGACGCGGGCGCGTCCACCGCAGCCAACGGCATCCGCTCGCCGCTGGCCATCGCCTCGCCGGCCAGCCCGGTGTAGTCGCGCAGCGTCACCGCGACATCGGCCACCGGCACCTGCCACGGCCCGGCCATCTGGTCGCGATGATTCAACCCGCCGACGGTGCGGTCGGCGATCGTGATCAGAAACCGCTTCGAAGCCACCGACGGGTGCCGCAACACCGCGTACGCCGCCGCGCGCACGTCCACCGCGCTCACGTCGAGTGGGGGTTCGGTCCGGGCAACCCGGCGGGCGTCGCGGACCATCCGCGGCGGCTTGCCGAGCAGCACCTCCATCGGCATGTCGATCGGACGGTCGTCGCCCGCGGCGTCGGTCGCACCGGGCGCGAGCACCAACTGACCGCCGTCCCGAGCCACCCCGACCACCGAGAACGGGCAGCGCTCGCGCTCGCACAACGCCGCGAAGCCGGCCAGTGACTCCGGAGCGATCGCCAGCACATAGCGCTCCTGGCTCTCGTTGCTCCAGATCTCCTTCGGGGCCAAGCCGGATTCCTCGACCGGCACCGCCGAAAGGTCGAACCGCGCACCCAGGCCGGCGCCGTCCACCAGTTCGGGGAAGGCGTTGGAGAGCCCGCCCGCGCCGACATCGTGGATCGAGAGGATCGGGTTCTCCGCGCCGAGGTTCGCGCAGTGATTGATGACTTCCTGTGCGCGCCGCTGGATCTCAGGGTTGCCGCGCTGCACCGAGTCGAAGTCGAGTTCGGTGGCGTTCGCGCCCGCAGCCATGGACGAGGCCGCGCCGCCGCCCATGCCTATCCGCATGCCCGGGCCGCCGATCTGCACCAGCAGGGTGCCTGCCGGGAAGGCGATCTTCTCGACCTGGTCGGCGCTGATCGAGCCGAGCCCACCGGCGCTCATGATCGGCTTGTGATAGCCGCGGCGGACCCCGTCCACGGTCTGCTCGTAGACCCGGAAGAACCCGCCCAGGCCCGGCCGACCGAACTCGTTGTTGAACGCCGCAGCGCCCAAGGGTGCCGCGGTCATGATCTCCAGCGGCGACGCGATGTGCTCGGGCGCGCCGTAAGAGTCCCGCTCCCAGGGCTCGTCGGTGCCGGGCAGGTGCAGGTTCGAGACGACGAACCCGGTCAGGCCGGCTTTGGGCGCCGAACCGCGTCCGGTGGCGCCCTCGTCGCGAATCTCGCCGCCCGATCCGGTGGCCGCGCCGGGGAACGGGCTGATCGCCGTGGGGTGGTTGTGAGTCTCCACCTTCATCAGCACGTGCACTTCTTCGGGCTTGGCTGCGTACGGGCTCGGGCCCTCGCTGCCGGTCGGCGCCCATCCGATGATCGGGCCGCCGGCCATGATCGAGGCGTTGTCCTTGTAGGCCACCACGGTGCCGTGCCCGGCGACCGCCTCGGTGTGCCGGATCATGCCGAACAACGACTTCTCCTGCGGCACGCCATCGACGATGAAATCGGCGTTGAAGATCTTGTGCCGGCAGTGCTCGGAGTTGGCTTGGGCGAACATCATCAGCTCGACGTCGGTCGGGTTCCGCTCCAGGTGGGTGAAAGCCTCGACGAGGTAGTCGATCTCGTCGTCGCTCAGGGCCAGCCCGAAGCTGAGGTTGGCCTCCTCAATGGCTGCGCGTCCGCGTCCGAGCACGTCGACGTGGGCCATCGGCTCGGCCTCGCGCTCGTCGAACAGGGCCGCGGAGTCGGCGACCGAGGCGAACACCGACTCAGTCATGCGGTCGTGCAGCAGGTCGGCGGTGGTGCGCCATTCCGCTTCGGTAAGCGGACGCTCGAGGGCCAGCAGGTACTCGGTGACCCGTTCGACCCGGCGGATCGCCACCCCGCAGCTGTGCGCGATGTCGGTGGCCTTCGAGGCCCACGGGGAGAGGGTGCCGAGGCGCGGCCCGACTACGATGCTCTCGGCCGTGGGCGGAGCCGGCAGCGCCGCCGGCCCATAAGTCAGGAGCCGGCGCACGGTCTGTTCGGTCGCTTCGTCGAGGTCATGCTCGCTGGCCACCCAGTGCGCATACCTGGCCACCATCGCGGTCACCGGAACGTCCGCGTCCCGCAGGCGCCGGACCATTGCGTCCGCGCGGAACTCGGAGAGGGCGTTGCCGCCGGGGAAGCTGGTGAACTGGTGGGTCACGACGGGCGAACCTCCGGATGGCTGGACGGCGACGCACCAAGGCTAACGGCACGTTGTGCCGAGGCGGTCCGCACCTCTCCTGGCGAGAAGCTGCCTTCCCCATGTCGCCCGGCCACGCGCCGGCGGACGAATTGCGCACGATTCGCGCATCCGGGCCCGATTCGGCTTGATCGAGCCATCTGCAGGGCAGATTGTCTGCGCACAATGCACCGAGCCTGCTGCCGAGCAACCTCGCGAGTGCTCTACATTCGTGCCGAGGTGAACATGACGATCCGCACGATCGGGCTGACCAAGCACTACGGCAGCATCCGCGCCGTGGATGGGCTCGACCTCAGCGTCGAGGCGGGCGAGATCTACGGCTTCCTCGGACGCAACGGCGCCGGCAAGACCACCACCATCCGGATGTTGCTCGGCTTGATCCGTCCCACCAGCGGACGGATCGAGGTACTCGGCCATGACCTCGCCGCCGGTGGCCAGGCCTGGCTTCGCCGGGTGGGCTTCCTGGTCGAGAGCGCCTCGGCCTACCCGAACCTCACCGTCACCGAGAACCTCGACCTGCAACGGCGGCTCACCGGGGCGCCGCGGACGGCGGTGGCCGACACGATCGCCCGGCTCGGCCTCGAACCCTATGCCGATCGCCGCGCCGGACGGCTTTCGCTCGGCAACGCGCAGCGGCTGTCGTTGGCCCGCGCGCTGGTTCATTCTCCCGACCTGTTGATCCTGGACGAGCCCGCCAACGGCCTCGACCCGGCAGGCATCGTCGAGGTGCGCGAACTGCTCCGGAGCCTCTCCAGGGAGCACGGGGTGACCGTGTTCATGTCCTCGCACATCCTCGCCGAGGTCGCGCATCTCGCCGACCGGATCGGCATCGTCCATGACGGCCGCCTGATCGAGGAGGCGTCCCGCGACGTGCTGGCCCGCCGGGCGCGGGACTACCTGGCCGACGCGTTCACCGAGCAGCAGCGCGAGGAGGCCCAACTCAGCGCCGACCTCGAGCGCTACTTCCTGGCACGCACCAGCGGGACGGGCGACGTTACGGACGGAGGGTCGCGACGGTGATCAGCGAGGTGATCGCAACCGAGTTCGCGAAACTGCGGCGTTCGGCCCCACCGTGGGCCACCCTCGCGGCCGTGCTGTTCGCGGTGCTGGGCATCGCCCTGTTGATCTGGATCGTCCGCGATCCGGAGCGCGCCGCGTCCCTCGGGTTGCTTGGCACCAAGGCGAACCTCGCCGGGCTCGAGGCGACCTGGCCTGCCTACGGCGCGTACCTGAGCGTGGTGGCCGGAGCGGGTGGCCTGATCCTGCTGGCGTTCATCGTGGCCTTCTTGTTCGGACGGGAGTACGCCGACGCCACCGCGAAGAACCTGCTCGCCCTGCCGGTGCCGCGGGCCTGGTTCGTGTTGGCGAAACTCGTAGTGGCAGCGGTGTGGTGGCTGGTGCTGCTGATCGCCCTGCTGGCGGCGGGGTTCGCGATCGGTGCGGCCCTCGACCTGCCTGGTTTCACCCCGGCGGTGGCGCTGAAGATCGTCGGTGACACCCTTCTGGGTGGGGCGATCAGCTTCCTGCTGGCGCCGATCGCGGCGTGGATAACTATCGCAACCCGCAGCTACTTGGCCGCGCTGGGCTTCGCGCTCGGCATGCTCTTGGTCGGTAACCTGCTCGGCCACACCGGCTGGGCGGTGTGGTTCCCCTGGTCGATCGTGCCCCTGCTCACCGGGATGAGCGGCGACGCGGTTGCGCTGCCCTGGGGCAGCTACCTGGTGGTCGCGCTCACGTTCGTCGCCGGTATCGGCGGCACTGTCCTCCAGCTCAAGTACGCCGACAACCCCTGACCAGCCTGGGAACGTTCGACGAGCCGCGGAACGTTCGACGAGCCGCGGAACGCTCCCTGAGCCGCGGAACGCTCCCTGACCCGCGGAACGCTCCCTGAGCCTGTCCAACGCTCCCTGAGCCTGTCGAAGGGTCGAGGCGGGCGGGGCGGACGAGGCTTCGTCAGGCTCAGCCAGCGGTGAAGTTCGACGATCCGGGGACGTTCCCTGAGCCGGTGGATTCGGTCCCTGAGCCGGTGGATTCGGTCCCTGAGCTTGTCGAAGGGTCGGTGCTGGGGGCTTCGTCAGGCTCAGCCATCGGGGGAGGTCGACGGGGTGGAGGGGGCTTCGTCAGGCTCAGCCAGCGGTGGAGTTCGTCGATGCTGCGAGGCTTCGTCCGGCTGAGCCGTCGTTGGGGGAGGAAGGCCGTCGAGGGTTCCGGATACGCTGAGGCGTGCTCGATCTACCACTGCTCCATGCCGGTAAGGTCCGTCGGCTCTACGCCTGGCCGGATGACCGCATCCTGATGGTCGCGACCGACGCGATCTCGGCGTTCGACCACGTGCTCTCGACGCCGATCCCCGACAAGGGCAAGGTGCTCACCCAGCTCAGCCTGTGGTGGTTCGACCAACTCGGCGTGCCCAACCACATCGTCTCCACCGACGTGCCCGAAGAGGTCGCCGGCCGCGCGGTCGTCGTGGAATCCCTGCGCATGGTGCCGGTCGAGTGCGTGGCCCGCGGCTACCTCACCGGCTCGGGCTGGGCCGAGTACCAGGCCTCGGGGACGGTCTGCGGCATCCCGCTCCCGGACGGGTTGTCGGACGGCTCCAAACTGCCGGAGCCGATCTTCACCCCGGCGATCAAAGCCCCGTTGGGTGAGCATGACGAGAACGTCGACTTCGCCACGATCGTCGCGCTGCACGGCGCCGAGCTGGCCGAACGGCTCCGGTATGCCACCTTGACGATCTACTCCCGCGCCGCCGACCTCGCCGCCGCCCGCGGCATCATCCTGGCCGACACCAAGTTCGAGTTCGGGCTGCGTTCGGATGGCACCCTCGTGCTGGCCGACGAGGTGCTCACCCCGGATTCGTCCCGCTTCTGGGATGCCGCCACCTGGCAGCCGGGCAGGAGCCTGCCCAGCTTCGACAAGCAGTTCGTCCGCGACTGGCTGGCCAAGGACTCGGGCTGGGATCGCGCCGGCGACCAGCCTCCGCCACCGCTCCCGGAAGCAATCGTCCGGGCCACCCGCGACCGCTACCTGGAGGCCTATCGCCGCCTGGTCGGCCGGGACCTCCCGCTCTGACGCCGGTCGACCGTCTTCGCTTCCTCGACGGGTTCCTGACGGACTTCACGAATCCCGGACCTTGGGTTATCCTGAGTTCCGCCTGAGAGTTCTTAAGGATTCAGGCTCACCCCCTCCTGAAGGAAGTACCCCACAAATGAAGCGATACTTGGTTTCGCTGGCGGCGCTTGCGCTGACTTCGGTTGCGTTCTGGGCACCGACTCCGGTCGCCGCCCAGGCCGCGCCGCTGCCGGCCGCCGACAACGCGTCTGCCTTGGTTGTGGCCACCTACAACGTGCGCTGCGCCAACTGCTCCAAGCACCCGGTGAACAAGCGCGAGAAGCGGTGGAACACCCGCGCGGCCGCGATCACCGACGCGATCAAGTCCGAGGGCATCGACCTGCTCGGCGTTCAGGAAGCGTCCTCCGGCGTGCTCTGGCGCGGCGGTCCGTCCCAGTTCGAGGACCTGGTGAACCGGTTGGGCTCGCCGTACGCGCTGACCAACGCCGCGCGCTACAACTGCGTCCGCTCGTCGACGCCGACGCGCTGCGACTACTCCTATCAGGGCGCCTCCGGTGACACCCGGATCATCTACAACACCAACAAGCTCGATCTGCTCGCCCAGGGTTCGCTCGCTCTCGACGACCGTTTGGCCGGCAACGGGAGCGCACGCTTCATGGCTTGGGCGAAGTTCTCGGAGCGGGCCACCGGCAAGCAGTTCTACTTCGCCAGCGCTCACCTCGAGCCCGGCATGAGCGGGGCGAAGGTCGCGAAGCGCGGCGCTCAGGCGAATGCCGCGATCGCCGAACTCGACCGCGTCTCCGAAGGACTGCCGGTGATCTGGGGCAGCGACCTGGCCAGCAGCAAGCTCTCGCATTCGGGGAACACCGCGTACGAGAAGTTCATGTCGGCCGGCTACACCGATCCGCTGGGCAACTACTACAAGGCCAAGGCGGTCAACAGCCGCACCTATGCGGCCTCGCTGGTCAACGAGCAGTACTTCACGCTGAACAACTTCGCCAAGAAGCCGAAGCGCTACTCGAATTACGCCCTGGGCGCGCACCTGGACTACATCCTGCTCAAACCCCAGATGCAGGTTCTCGAATGGGAGCAGGTACTCAGGCTCACTGACGGTGGCAAGTTCGCCGGAACAATCCCGTCCGACCACAACATGGTGAAGGTGACGCTGGTCCTTCCCTGACCCTCGTTTCTACGTCTGCTGCTCGGCCGCTTCGAACCATTACTGGTTCGGAGCGGCCGAGTCCGTTTCTCGTACACTCTCATACACCGTGGGTAGTGATACGGCTTCCGCCGGATCGGCTTCGCGGTTATTTTGAGTGAATCCTGAAGCGCCGCACCGACGGGGAGCCGCTATGAGAATGCCCGGACGGATTTCCACTCTACTGATCGCTTCGGCCTTGCTGGTGGTGCCTTGGACGCCGCCTGCCGCGTCCGCCGATTCGGTGGCTGCCGCCGCAGCGCCGAGATTGGAGGCGCCCGCCGCCGGCGCCTCAGCGAACCTGGTGGTGGCCACCTTCAACGTGCGTAACGCCAACTGGTCGAGCACTCAGCCCACGAACAGCCGGGAGAAGTCCTGGGATACGCGCCGCGCGGTCGTGGTGAGCCAGATCATGGGTGAACACGTCGACGTCCTAGGTGTGCAGGAGGCCACCGCGGCCAATGTCACGGACAACGGCCCGCAGTACCTTGATCTGGTTGCGGCGCTCAACGCCGCGGGAGGCACGTATGCGGTCACCAACGAGACCCGCTACGACGGTGGCGAGGAGTGCGACTACGTGGAGGGTCCGATCGACCCCGAGACTGGTGAGAGTGACTGGACGGAGGTTTGCCACAAGATTCCGGATCCGTCGGGCGACGTTCGCATCATCTACAACACCCAGCGCGTCAAGTTGGTCGACCCGATTGCCGACCAGGGCGCGCTGGCGCTCGACGACCGCGACACCCGCAACGGCAGCGCACGCTTCATGGCGTGGGCACGATTCACCGACCAAGTCACTGGAAAGCCGTTCATCTTCGCCACCGGACACGTCGAGCCGGGAATGTCCAAGGCCGTGATTGCGACACGAAAGGCCCAGGCTCAGAAGATCGTCAGTCACCTGAATCATGTGGTGAATGCCGAGAACCTGCCGATCATCTGGGGGAGCGACCTTGCCAGCAGCAAGCTCTCGCCGTCGAAAAACACCGCGTACGACGTGTTCCTGAAGGAGGGCGGCTTCACCGACCCGCTGGGGAATACCTACAAGACCAAGAAAGCGCGGACGAAGTACACCTACGCAAAGAAGATTGTCAACGGGAAATACTTCACGCTGAACAACTTCAAGGCCGCCCCGGACAAGAACAAGCGCTACAAGATGGGCGCGCACCTCGACTATATCCTGATCAAGACGCCTGGGAAGAAGGCCACGGTTGCCCAGTGGAAGCAAGTGCTGTACCTGGACAAGAAGGGCGCGTTCAGCGGCGAGATCCCGTCCGACCACAACATGGTTGCGGTGACGCTGGCTCTGCCCTGACGTCAGCTCCCAAGGGACATCCGAACACGGCATGTCGATGAACGCTCCCTGAGGAGGCTTGTGAGGAACGAGTAAGCCGTCACGAAGCGCTGCCCTGAGGAGTTCCGTGAGGTACGAGCGGAGCGTCTCGAAGGGGGCGTTCGCCACCATGGCTTGATCTGTGGCGGCGGCCCTTCGTGACGCCGTCCGCTCGTTCCTCACGGACGGCTCCTCAGGGTCCGGTTGGAGGGGCGACGGCTCGTT
>DAORUI010000024.1:0-3520 GCA_035433085.1 Propionicimonas sp.
GGTCGGGACGCTGCGGCAGGAGTTGCTTGAGGTAGCCGAGCAGGAAGTCGATGTTGAGGCTGCGTTCGTGCGCCTCGTCGATGATGATCGTGTCGTAGCGGCGCAGTTGCCGGTCGTGCGAGATCTCGGCCAGCAGGATGCCGTCGGTCATCACCTTCACACGGGTTTCGCGGCTGCGCCGGCTCGAGAAACGCACCTGGAAACCGACCGTCCGGCCGACCTCCTCACCCATTTCCTGCGCGATCCGGGTGGCGAGGCTGCGCGCGGCGATGCGGCGCGGCTGGGTGTGCCCGATCTTCTTCCGGCCGGCCAGCAGGCAGATCTTCGGTAGCTGGGTGGTCTTGCCGGAGCCGGTCTCACCGGCGACGACGATCACCTGGTGCCGGCGCAGCGCGTCCCCGATCTCCTCGACGTGCGCGCTGATCGGCAGCGCCTCATCGAAGGTGAGCACGGGGTCAGCGGTCATGGCCGGCCCAGCCTACGCGGTCACGAACCGTGGGCGTCCTTGGGCCGGATCACGCCGATCGGACAGCGCCCATGGCTGAGCAGCCCGCGGATCAGCCCGCCGACCGAGTAGGTCGGGAAAGCGGCGTGCACCTCGAGCACCAGCAGGTCGAGCTTGGCGGTGCGCGTGGCGAGGATGTCGAGCGGGACGCCGTAGTCGACCTCGAGTTCGACCTCCACGTCGGGGAAGGCTGCGGCCAGCGGCTGGATCATCTCGGCCATCCGCTCGCGGGTGACGTCAACCGCGGCCTTCTGCTGCTCGGCGGTCGGGTGGCCGCCGGAGAACCAGCGGCCCTGCGGCGCCCGGCAGACGCTGATCACGGCGACGTCGCCGCCGTGTGCCTGGCACTCGTTCAGCGCCCATTCCAGGGCGACCGCGCCGCGGGCGGAGGTGTCCACCGCCACGCCGATGGTTCCGATCGGCGCATCGTGCACTGCGTCCGCGGCTGAGACCACGATCACCGGGCAGTGCGCCGCGCCCACCACACCGACTGCCGTCGAGCCGACGAACTCCTTCTCCCCTGCGGACGCGGACCTTCGGCCGAGAACCACCAGCGAAGCCTGCGAACTCAGCCTGGTGAGCGCTGCGGCCGGGTTGCCGAGCACCACCTGCGTCCGCACCCGACCGCGATCCATGCCAGCGGCGACGGCGGTCTCGATCGTGGACGCGAGCATCTCAGCCGCACCCAGCTTGATCTCCTCCGGGTCGAACACCACGCCCCAGGCGCTGTTCAGCACTGTGTCGTCGACGGCGTGCACCACGACCAGTTCGGCTTGTCGCCGCTTGGCCTCGACGATGCCGTACTGGAGGGCGCGGCCGGCGTCGTCCGAGCCATCGAAACCGACCACCACGCGGGCCGGGCCCGCATAGGGCGTCAAGTTCATGTCAGCTCCTCTCGACAGCGGCCGAAACGGCTCGACTGGAGTAGGTGGACGGGGTGATCACAACAGTGAGGCGACGGTCGCCCGGTGCCCAGGGTCTGGGGAGGCGGAGCTCAAGGGAACCGTCGTGTGCGGCCGCAGTGCCGTGTACGAGGACGCTCCAGCCGGTGGCGGTCTCGACGTCGATGTCATCCACCTCGAACGCGACCTCGACCGGGCCGGCGAGTTCGCCGAGAACGGACTCGGGGTCGACCCGGAAGCAGATGAGGTCGTCGTTGCAGCTGTAGGTGACCGGAAGCACCTGGAGCCCAACCGTCGAGACCCAGGCGACGCGACCGACGGAGTGGCTGCGAACCAACTGACGACATTCCTCACCCGAGGGTCGGGTGAAATGTCCAGCGGTGTCCATCGCGCGAATGCTAGCTGTTCGCCCACCGGCTTGGCTGGGGAACCGCCGAAGTCACCGACTCTTCTTAGGTGTGGGCCGGGCTCGGGCGCTCAGCGCAGCCAAGTGGAGGCGGCCACGATCACCGGGATGGATGCGATCGTGGAGATGAAGATGGCGTCGCGGGCGAGCAGCGTACGCACGTGGTAGCGACCGGCGATCAGGTAGATGTTCTGCGCGGTGGGCAGGGCCGCGATCACGGTGACTGCGAGGACGTCGGGAAGGCCCAGGTGGAACACCCAAGCGCCAAGGGCGTAGGCGATCGCCGGATGCAGCAGCACCTTGATCGGCGTTGCCAGCGCCAGCTCACCGACGTGCGGGCCGCGTCCGGGCAGCGGATCGAGGCGCAGCGAGATGCCGAAGGCCAGCAGCATTGCCGGCACCGCGAGCTGGCCGACCATCTCGATCGGTTCCCAGACCAGGTCGGGCAGTACGATTCCAGAGGCGTTCATGGCGAGGCCGGCCACCGTACCGAGAGTGATCGGGTTGCGCACGGGCAGGGACGCGTACCGCCACCAGGTGAGCCGGACGCCCTCGGCGCGCGCGGCGCCCAGGTCGAGCAGGGCGAGCGCTATGGGCTGGAGCACGCCCACCTGGATCAGGATGATCGGTGCCATCCAGGTCATGTCACCGAGCACGTAGGCGGCGATCGGCAGGCCGAGGTTGCCGGCGTTGGTGTAGGCCGAGCTCAGGGTGCCGATCACGCGTCCGGGCAGGTCACCGCGGCCCAGCAGGAGTCTTGCCGCGACGAGGTAGATCGCGCCGGCAAGCGCGATCGCGAGCGCGGAGACGACCAGAGTGCGACTGAAGAGGTGGCTGAGGTCGGCCCGCGACACCAGCGAGAACAGCAGTGCGGGTGAGCCGATCGTGAACGCCAGCCGCGAGAGCATTCGACGGTGGCTCTCGGTGAGCACCCCGAAGTGCGCCACCACCCAGCCGACCCCGATCACCGACCAGATGGTGAGGTATCCGCTCAGGGCCGCCTGCACGTGGGCCAGCCTAAGCCAGGCGCCCGGTCGCCCCTACGATGTGCCGGTGTCCGAACGCAACCACCTGATCGACCTCGCCCGCATCGTCTCCGTGCTGGTCGTGGTGGTGTTCCACACTCTGCTGTGGGTGGTGGCCGTCCCGGACGGACGCCTGGAGATCTACCCGTGGGCGCCCGGGCCGGTGTGGTGGGCGCTGAGCTGGATCTTCACGATCGTGCCGGTGTTCTTCGTCGCGGCCGGCTATGCGAACGCCGTGGTCGTGGACAAGTGGCGCGCCTCCGGTGCGCCGTACTCGACCTTCCTCGTGCTTCGGGGTGGGCGCCTGCTGGGGCCGATGACGTTCTTCTTCGCGGCGTTCACCCTGGTCGGCACGATCGCAGCCTGGGCCGGCTGGCCGGTTGAGGCCGCGATGCTGAGCCGGCAGTTCGCCCAGCTGTTCTGGTTCGCCGTGGTATACCAGTTGCTGCTGGCGGCCTCGCCGCTGGCGGTTTGGTTGCACGACCGGTTCGGCGGCTGGGCGATGTTGCCGCTGCTGCTGGCTTCGATAGTGGTGGACGTGTCCGTCCGATCTTCTGGCGAGCTCAGCCTGCAGTGGCTGAACCTTGCCTTCGTCTGGCCGCTCGCCCATCAGTGGGGCATCGCCTACCATCGCGGCTGGTTCCGGGGTTGGCGGATGGGGGCTCTGCTCGCCCTGCTGGTG
>DAORUI010000024.1:3620-10454 GCA_035433085.1 Propionicimonas sp.
GCGTACGGGTTGTTCTGCGCGGGGACGTTCGCGATCTGGCAGCTGGGTGCGGTGCTGCACCCGTCGGCCGTCTGGTCCGCGGCCGGCGTGGTGCTATTCATCATCGGGGTGGTGGCCCTGCGCCGAGCCTGCCGATCGAGTGTTGGCTAGACTGGCTCTTCATTCCAGGGGGCAGCATGGATCCGACGCAGTGGGACGTTCCGTACCCGCTGGTGGTGGTCGCGCTGTTCATCATCGTGATGCTGCGGGCCAACGGCACCTACTGGCTGGGCCGACTGGCTTCCGCCGGCGCCCGGCACACCCGCCTGGCGAAGTTGCTCGACTCCCCCGGCTACCTGCGCGCCACGCAGCGGATCGACGCGTACGGAGCGCCGGTGATCTCGCTGTCGTTCCTGACCATCGGTTTCCAAACGCTGGCGAATCTGGCCGCCGGCGCCACCCGGATGAGCCTGCGCCACTATCTGCCTGCGGTAGTGGTCGGCTCGGTCGCCTGGGCATTCCTCTACGCCACCCTCGGTACCGTCGGCGTGGACTTCTTCGGCGACCTGTACCACTACTCCCCCGGACTCGCCATCGGCCTGGGCGTCGGGGCGGGCGTCGCCATCGCGGCCCATGTGATCTGGCAGGTTCGGCGGCGGACGATAGTGGGGCGCGCGGCACTCGTCGAAGACACGGCGCTCGCCGAGGACTGACCCAGCATTCACACAGCCTCGCGGCTTAGCATTGGCCCATGGCTGAGATTCGCAAGTACGACCCGGCTAAGGGAAACGCCATCGTCGAGGCGCTCCGCAGCGCTATGGGCGACCCCGTGCGTCCGGTCGTTCCCGGGCAACCCGCGCCGTCCCGGAAGCCCGTCGAAGCCGCGCCTTCGACGTCCTGGGTCAACCTCACCGTGACCACTTCGACCAGGTCCGAGCCGGACGAGGACGATTGACACACGACCTTGGGAAGGTCGATGCCAACCGGCTGAACCACTGCGCTCAACGCGCAAGGTTCCGGTTCGGATCATCGCCGTCCTGGCGGGCAGTCAGTGGCTGAAAGTTCGAGAAGAAGATCCAGGCCCTCGCGGTGATCTTCACCACGAAGGCCCAGCTTCCACAATCACCTCTCCGGAATGCCATCCAGGTCCGATTGCGGCAAGGACGCTGCGGCGGCTCTGCGGAGAATTGAGAATCCTTCGTCGCAGATTGGGACCGGCGTGGCATCCTTCACGGAGCCGACCCAAGCGCCATCGATGCCCACCAGAGTGGCGCTTTCCGTCGCGCCGGTCACCACGAAGTAGCGGAAGCCCAGTCCGTCCGGGAACGGGGTCGGCCTCACCTTCGCTGAAGGCCCTTCCAGGCATGCACGTAGGGCGTCAGCAGCAACCTTGGACAAGGTGAACACTGGATCTTCTCGGCCCGAGTACATCGACACCGAGACCCTCACGGCTTCTGCCTGAGCGGGCTTCTCGGCAGGACCGGTGCAAGCCGCGACCGCAATGACGAACATGACCGTGGCGCCGACACTGACAGTCCGCATCGCGATCTCGCTCACCTTGCATTCACGTTGATGGTCGCGCTCGACTCGGCCCGACCTGCTCATCCAACGATCCGAGGTTGGCCGAGCAGGTCGGGAATCGCAGTCAGCTGCAGCCGCTGGTCGATCCGCAGCCCTCGCAGATGTAGCAGGAACCCGAGCGCCGCATCTTGGTGCCACAGGTGAGGCACAGCGGTGCGTCCACGCTCATGCCGGACAACTGCTCCAGCACCTCGGCGGTCGAGTGCGCCTTGAACTCCACCAGGGCGGGCTGGTTCGGCCCGTCCGCATGCACCCGCACGTCGTCGGCGGCATCGTTCTTCAGCGTCTCCGACTCGATCATCTCTGACTCGTCCTGCTCGGACAGGTACCGGCCGGTCTCCACGTAACGCGCCCGTTCGGCCGCGGTGTAGATGCCCAGCTCGGCCCGCTCGTCGAAGGACAGGTAGTCCAGGGCCAGGCGACGGAAGATGTAGTCCATGATCGACTGCGCCATCCGCACGTCCGGGTCGTCGGTCATACCGGCCGGCTCGAACTTCAGGTTCGTGAACTTCTGCGCGAACTGCTCCAGCGGCACGCCGTACTGCAGGCCGATCGAAACCGCGATCGAGAACGCGTCCATCACACCGGCAAGGGTCGAACCCTGCTTGCCCAGCTTCAGGAACACTTCGCCGAGCTTGCCGTTGTCGTACTGGCCAGAGGTCATGTAGCCCTCGGCGCCGGCCACGGAGAACGACGTGGTGCGGCTGACCCGTGACTTCGGCAGACGGTTGCGGCGCGGCCGGTACTCGATCCGCACTTCCGCCTCGGGCTGGGCCTTGGCGGCCTCCTCGGGCTTCTTCCCGTCGCTGAGCGGCTGCCCGACCTTGCAGTTGTCGCGGTAGACCGCCAGTGCCTTCAGCCCGAACTTCCAGCCCTGGGCGTAGACGTCGGCGATCTCCTCGACGCTGGCAGTCTCGGGCAGGTTGACCGTCTTCGAGATGGCGCCGGACAGGAACGGCTGCACCGCGGCCATCATCCGCACGTGACCCATCGGCTTGATCGCCCGGGCGCCCATCGCGGTGTCGAAGATCTCGTAATGCTCGGTCTTCAGTCCGGGCGCGTTGATCACGTGACCGTGGTTCGCGATGTAGTCGATGATCGCCTCGACCGTCTCGTCGGCATAACCGAGCCGGTTGAGCGCCCGCGGGATCGTCTGGTTCACGATCTGCATCGAACCGCCGCCGACCAGCTTCTTGAACTTCACCAGCGAGAAGTCGGGCTCGATCCCGGTGGTGTCGCAGTCCATCATGAAGCCGATCGTCCCGGTAGGTGCCAGCACCGACGCCTGCGCGTTACGGAACCCGGACTTCGCGCCCAGCGCCACGACCTGCGCCCATTCCGTGGACGCCGCCGCGTGCAGCGGGGAGTCCAGACCGTCCCAACTGCGGACGTCGTCATTGGCCGCCTGGTGTTTGCGCATCACCCGCTGGTGGGCGGACGCGTTACGCGCATAACCGTTGTAAGGCCCGACCACCGCGGCGAGCTCGGCCGAACGCCGGTACGAGACCGCCGTCATCAGCGAAGTGATGGACGCGGCCAGCGCGCGGCCGGCGTCCGAGTCGTAGCCGCGCCCCACCGCCATCAGCAGCGCGCCGAGGTTGGCGTAGCCGATGCCCAACTGGCGGAAGTTGCGGGTGGTCTCGCCGATCGCCTCGGTCGGGAAGTCGGCGAAGCAGATCGAGATGTCCATCGCGGTGATCACCAACTCGACGGCCTTCACGAACGACTCGACGTCGAAGGTGTCGTCCTCGCGCAGGAACTTCATCAGGTTCAGACTGGCCAGGTTGCAGGACGAGTTGTCCAGGCTCATGTACTCCGAGCACGGATTGGACGCATTGATCCGTCCCGACTCCGGAGTGGTGTGCCAGGCGTTGATCGTGTCGTCGTACTGGATGCCCGGATCGGCGCACTCCCAGGCCGCCTTGGCGATCTTGCCGAACAGCTCGCGGGCATCGACGGTCTGGATCACTTCACCGGTCATTCGGCCGCGCAGGCCGAACTCGGTACCGTCCTCCACCGCACGCATGAACTCGTCGCTCACCCGCACCGAGTTGTTGGCGTTCTGGTACTGGACGCTGACGATGTCCTTGCCGCCAAGATCCATGTCGAAGCCGGCGTCACGCAGCGCGCGGATCTTGTCCTCCTCGCGCGCCTTGGTCTCGATGAACTCCTCGATATCGGGATGATCGACGTCGAGCACCACCATCTTCGCCGCGCGCCGGGTGGCGCCTCCGGACTTGATCGTGCCCGCGGACGCGTCCGCGCCGCGCATGAACGACACCGGGCCGGACGCCGTGCCACCGGAGGACAGCAGCTCCTTGGACGAACGGATCCGGGAGAGGTTCAGGCCCGCGCCGGAGCCGCCCTTGAAGATGAACCCTTCTTCCTTGTACCAGTTCAGGATCGAGTCCATCGAGTCGTCGACGCTGAGGATGAAGCAGGCGCTCACCTGCTGCGGGCTCAAGGTGCCCACGTTGAACCAGACCGGCGAGTTGAAGCTGAAGTACTGGTTCAGCAGCATCCAGGTGAGCTCGTGTTCGAAGATCTCCGCGTCCGCTGGTGTGGCGAAGTATCCGTTGTCCTCGCCCCCGGCGCGATAGGTCTTCACCACGCGATCGATCAGCGTCTTCAGCCCGGTCTCGCGCTGCGGGGTGCCCAGTGCGCCCCGGAAGTACTTGGTGGTCACGATGGTGGACGCGTTCACGCTCCAGAAGTCGGGGAACTCCACCCCGCGCTGCTCGAAGACCGCCTCGCCGGTCTTCCAATTGGTCTGCACGACATCACGCAGCTCCCAGTTGACCTCGTCGTAGGGGTGAACGCCCGCTGTCGTGAAGACCCGGTCGATCTTCAGTCCCGCCGCCTTCCGGCCGCCCCGACCGGGGGCCTTCGCGGTTTCGGTCATGGTTGTGCTGCCTTTCGATTAACTGTCTGGTTGCTTGCTCAGGTGGTAACCAGCGCCGTGCGGCGCAGGCTTTCGATCTCAGCCTCGAAATCGTCGACCGAGTCGTAGTGCTTGTAGACGGACGCGAAGCGCAGGTAGGCGACCGAGTCGAGCTCGCGCAGCGGCCCGAGGATCGCCAGGCCCACCTCGTCAGCGGGGATCTCCGACTGGCCGCTGGCGCGAAGAGTCTCCTCCACACGCTGGCCCAGTCGAGCAAGATCGGCCTCGGAAACCGGACGCCCCTTGCAAGCCTTGGCGACCCCGCTGACCACCTTCTCGCGAGAGAACGGCTCCACCACGCCGGAACGCTTCACGACCACCAGTTGCATCTGCTCCAAGGTGGTGAAGCGGCGCTCACACGCCGGGCACTGCCGACGGCGCCGGATGCTGGTGCCGTCCTCGGCGACGCGGCTGTCCAGGACCCTGGTATCGGTGTGACGACAGAACGGGCAGTGCATCTCCCGACTCCTTCCCTGGGGATAGCGCGGTGGATACCGCTGTGGACAGCTTGTGCATCCAAACCACAATCTGTGGAGGAACCACAACGCTGTAACTACTAGATGTAGAGGTTACGACGGGACGCGGCCACTAGCAAGACGAGACGCCTGGCGTGTCGCGGGACTCTGGCGGGAATTGCGCACGCCGGCCGGTCCGAGCGGACCAACCGGCGTGCGAGACCCTCGTTCAGCCCTGCGCGAGCACCGCCGCCGACTCGGCGGCAGGGGCGAAGGGGGCATCACTCACGGCGAAGAAGCCGGTCGCCAGCACCAGCACAGCAGTGGCGAAGATCGCTAGAAAGAAGCTCACCACGACCTTGATGCCACGATCGGTGAGCTGCCACTGCGCGGCACGCGGATTCGCTGCCGGCACCCTGACCGGCGTCGCGGCCGCAGGGGGCTCCGGGACCAGGGCGAGCTGCGGGACGAACTCGCGCCCACGGACGTGCCGCCAGCCGTTCGGCTGCGCGGACGGCGCCAGCGGAACCAGGTCATCGATCAACAGGGCGCTCATGGCTCCTCCTCCATCTCGAACAGGTGTTCGAATCACAATCTAGGCCACACATCGCTCCCGGTCAAGGGATTAGAACGTGTGTTCTGTGGACTTTTCTTCCTGGACTGATCCTCACAGCCGCGTCTGACACTTTTCCGACGAACCCGCGACACGCTCGAACATCTGTTTCAATAGCCAGCTTCTCGGCGGTAGGTTGGGAACATGGCAACGTACACACCCAGTGGTCGCAAGCGCGGCCGCCCGCGCAAGGAAGACGTCGCCGCGCAATTGGGCAAGAAGGTCAGCCAACTGCCCGACGGCGCGGTCGACGAAGAAGGCCTCACGCCGCGACAGCGGCGGGTGCTCGAGGTCATCCGCGAGTTCCTGATCAAGTTCGGCTACCCGCCGAGCGTCCGCGAGATCGCCGTGCTCTCGGCTCTCGGTTCGCCGTCCTCTGCGGCCCACCAACTCAAGGCGTTGCAGCAGAAGGGCTTCCTCTACCGCGATCCGAATCGGCCGCGCGCACTGGAGGTTCGACTGCCTGAGTCGATGGCGCTGCCGGACCGGCATCCCGCCCCGACCATCCAACCCGACCTGCCGCCCCATGCGGCCCACTCGGTGGATGTCCCCGTGCTCGGACGCATCGCCGCCGGCGGGCCGATCCTGGCCGAGGAAGCAGTCGAGGACGTCTTCGCGCTGCCCAAGCAGTTGGTCGGCGAAGGCACCCTGTTCCTGCTCGAGGTGAAGGGCGACTCGATGGTCGACGCCGCGATCTGCGACGGTGACTACGTGGTGGTCCGCCAGCAGCCAGACGCCGTCAACGGCGACATCGTGGCTGCGCTTCTGGGCGAAGAGGCCACGGTCAAGACGTTCAAACGGACGCCCGGCCAGGTCTGGTTACTCCCCCACAACCCTGCCTACGAGCCGATCGACGGCAACGAGGCATCGATCCTCGGCAAGGTCGTGGCCGTCCTGCGACGGATCTAGCCATTCGGATCGAGATCAGGGTCAAGCCGGGCGCCGGACGAACCAGGGTGGGCGGTCGCTACGGCGACGCCGCCCTGGTTGTTGCGGTCTCCGCGCCCGCGGTCGACGGGCGCGCCACCGAAGCCGCATTCAGCGCCCTTGCGGCGGCTCTGGACTGCAGGGCGCGCGAGTTGACCTTGGTGAGCGGGGCCACCAGCCGCACCAAGGTTGTCGAGGTGCCGGACCGAGTGCGCGCCCGCTACCTGGAGTTGTTGGAAGGCGGCTGACCCTTCGTGACGCTTTCCTCGTTCCTCGGAAAGCTCCTCAGGGAGCGATGGGAACAACCACACCGCTCGGAGCCCCTCAGGGAGCGATGG
>DAORUI010000024.1:10554-12504 GCA_035433085.1 Propionicimonas sp.
CCACACCGCTCGGAGCCCCTCAGGGAGCGATGGGAACAACCACACCGCTCGGAGCTCTTCAGGGAGAGGTCGGGGAGGAGTCGGCGAGCCTCCGCAGGGCGCCGATGGCAGCCTCCCGATCGGTTGTCATCCAGAAGTTCGGCATCGATGCGCGCAGGAAGTTGCCGTAACGCGCGGTTACCAGCCGTGAATCCAGCACCGCCACCACGCCGCGGTCGGTGAGGGTGCGGATCAACCGTCCCGAACCCTGCGCCAGAAGCAGCCCCGCGTGGGTCGCGGCCACCGCCATGAACCCATTGCCGCCCGCGTCGGCCACCGCCTGTTGGCGCGCCTGCATCAGCGGGTCGTCCGGACGCGGGAAGGGGATCTTGTCGATGACCACCAGCCGGCACGTGTCGCCCGGTACGTCGATGCCCTGCCACAGCGACAGCGTGCCGAAGAGGGATGCCTCGGGATCCCCGATGAACTCCGTCGTCAGGCGCGTGAGGTGAGCGTCGCCCTGGCACAGCACCAGCCGGTCTGGGACGTGCTCGCGGCAGTACCGGGCCGCGGCCTCGGCGGCCCGCTGCGAGGCGAACAGGCCGAGCGTTCGGCCTTCCGCCGCCCAGAGCAGTTCAGCGATTTCGGCAAGGGTCTCCGGGCTGCTGCCGTCCCGGTTGGGCGGAGGCAGCTGTGCGGCGACGTACAGGATGCCCTGACGCCGGTAGTCGAACGGAGAGCCCACGTCGACCCCGCGCCACGCGCCACCTTCGCCGCCAAGCCCGAGGGACACCGCCACCGACTTGAAGTCACCGCCGATCTTGAGCGTGGCCGACGTCAGGACGCTCGGATGGTTCTCGAACACCTGGCTGCGCAACAGCCCGGCAACTGAGAGCGGGGCGCAATTGACCTGTCGCCCGAACCGTTCCGACTCCGAGACCCAGACCACATCGTGCTCGGCCAACTTGGCCATGCGCTCGGCGATGTCGAACATCTCCTGCGCGGCACCCTGGGCCTGGCGACGCTCGGGCACCTCACCCTCTCCTCCGCCAAGGCCCGAAACCGCGTGCCTGGCGGCTATCCGTACCACCCGGAGCGCCTCGACCACCGGCGCGGAAGGGTCCAGGACGCGGCCTGCCGCGTCGGCGTCCAGGCCCAGCTGCAATGCGTCCGCCGAATCGAGGAACTCCAGACCGACGTCGTCGGAGAGCCAGGCCAGACACCGCTTGGCGACCCGCTCCACCTGCTGAGGGCTCAACTCCACCGACGCCGCTCCCGTCACCCGCGAGACCAGTTCGTGGGCCTCGTCGATCACCACGCCCTCGTAATCCGGCAGAGCGGTGCCACCGTGCAAGGCGTCCACAGCAAGCAGTGCGTGGTTGGTCACCACCAGCTGGCTGGAGCGCGCCCGGTCCCTCGACTTCTCGACGAAGCAGTCGGTGCCGTACGGGCAGCGCTGCGCCCCCAGGCACTCCCGCACCGGCACCGACACCTGCGCCCAAGCCAGCGGGGCGTGCGCGGGGGCATCATCGCGGTCGGCGAGCCGGTTCTCCTCCGCTTCGGACTCGGCCCAGCGGCGCAGCTCCACCACCTCGGCGCCAAGGCCGGTAGCTTCGCCGGGTTCGGGTAGCAACGCGTCCTGGTCGGTGCCCTGGCCGTCACGGACGCGCAGGAGGCACGCGTAGTTGCTTCGACCCTTCAGCACAGCGTGGGTGACCCGCTGGCCGGTCACTCGCTCGCAGGCGTCCACGGCGGCGGGGATGTCCTTGCCTGCCAGCTGGGCCTGCAGCGCCAGCGTGGCCGTGGCCACGACCACACGTGACTCCGGGTTCCGCACCAGCGAGGCCAGCACCGGCGCGAGATAGCCGAGGGACTTGCCCGTTCCGGTGCCGGCCTGAACCAGTAGGTGTTCGCCCGCGTCCAGAGTCCGGGTCACCTCCTGGGCCATCGTCACCTGGCCGGGACGCGTGC
>DAORUI010000024.1:12604-17841 GCA_035433085.1 Propionicimonas sp.
TCGATGGCGGGACGCGGCAACCGCTCCTCGACGCGGGCCAGGAGCTCGTCCATCCCGGCACCGGTACGCGCGGACACGAAAACCGCATCCGGGAAGCGACCGCGCAGGGCCAGCAGCGCGTCCGGCTCGGCGGCGTCGATCTTGTTGATCACCAGTTGTTCGGCGACGTTCGCCGCGCCGATCTCGGTCAGCACGGTGTGCACCGCGGTCACCTGACCGAAAGGATCCGGGTCGGAGCCGTCCACGACGTGCAGCAGCAGATCGGCGTTCACCGACTCCTCCAGGGTCGAGCGGAACGCTTCGACCAGGTCGTGCGGCAGATGCCGGATGAACCCGACGGTGTCAGTGAGGGTGTACACGCGGCCGTCTGCTGCCTGAGTGCGCCTGGTGGTGGGGTCGAGGGTGGCGAAGAGCGCGTCCTCAACCAGCACGCCGGCACCGGTGAGCCGGTTGAGCAGCGAACTCTTGCCCGCATTCGTGTAGCCGACGATCGCCACGCTGGGCACCTGGTTGCGCGTGCGCTGCGACCGCTTGGTCTCGCGGACGGAGTCCAGCTCGCGCAGCCGGCGCCGCAGCACCTGGATGCGGGTCTTGATGCGGCGACGGTCGGTCTCGATCTTGGTCTCGCCCGGACCGCGGCCACCGATACCTGCCCCGGCCGCGGCGCGACCACCAGCCTGGCGGGAGAGGTTGCCGCCCCAGCCCCGCAGCCGCTGCCGGAGGTACTGCAGCTGAGCGAGTTCGACCTGGGCCTTGCCCTCAGCACTCTTGGCGTGGGTGGCGAAGATGTCGAGGATCAAAGCGGTGCGGTCGATGACCTTCACCCCCACGCGGTCCTCGAGGTTGCGCAACTGGGCGGGTTCCAGCTCGCCGTCGCAGATCACGGTGTCGGCGCCGGTCGCGAGCACCACCTCACGCACCTCGTCCACCTTCCCCCGGCCGATGAACGTGGCTGGGTCGGGGTGGCTGCGCCGTTGCACCAGGGCTTCCAGCACCTGCGAACCGGCGGTCTCGGCGAGCAGCTTGAGTTCGGCCATGGCGTTGTCGGCATCCACCTGGCTGCCGATGCTCCAGACGCTCACCAGCACCACCCGCTCCAGCTGCAGCTCGCGGTACTCGACCTCGGAGATGTCGGCGAGTTGGGTGGACATGCCCGCCACCCGACGGAGGGAGTGGCGGTCGGCGAGATCCTGGGATTCCTCGGACAGCTCTGCTAAGTCTTCAGTCATCGTCCAACCAACCTAGCTCGAAAGCTCGATCCGGCCACGCGCGACAATTACCGCCGGGCCGACGAGCACGGCCTCCGGACCGTCCAGGAGCACCTCGAGGTTGCCGCCCAGCACCTCGACCACACACCGCTCGGCACCACCGACAGCCGCCGCGGCGGCAACCGCGCCGGTACCGCAGGAGTTGGTCTCCCCGACGCCCCGTTCGAAGACTCGCAGGCGCAGCCTGCCCGCGTCCTCACGAAGCACGAACTCAGTGTTCACCCCGTTGGGGAACGCGTCCACGGGCTCCCAGGTCGGCGTGATGGTGAGGTCGAGTCCGTCCAGAACGGAGGCCGAGTCGAGCACGACCACAGCGTGCGGGTTACCCACATCGACAGCCGTGGCCGGCCAGCTGCGCCCGTCGTGGGACACCGTCACCGACTCGCCGACGGTGGCGCATCCCATTGTGACCGCGATCCGCCCGTCCTCGAGGAACCGGCCGCTGCGCAAGCCCGCGCGGGTGCCCACCACCGTGTCGCCGGACGCGTCGATCAGCTCCTCCTCAGCCAGGAACCGGAGGAACACCCGCAGGCCGTTGCCGCACATCTCCGCGATCGAACCGTCGGCATTCCGGTAGTCCATGAACCAACTCGCGCCGCTATCCGCCCAAACATGCAGTTGGCTGGCCCGGACGGCGCGCAGCACGCCGTCGCCACCGATACCCCCGCGGCGGTCGCAGAGGTGCCGAACCTGCTCGGGTGAGAGGTCGTACAAGTTGTCGGGGTCCGCGAAGACCACGAAGTCGTTGCGGGTGCCATGACCCTTGGCGAACTCGATGTCCATCACCGCTCCTCTGGTTCGCCGAGCACCCTATCGGTCACCACCGACACGATCCGTCCCGCGCTCTGCGGCCCGGACGCGAGCCAGGTGATCCGGGGGTCCCTGCGGAACCAGCCGAGCTGCTTACGAGCGAACCTCCGGGTGCCGAAGACGGTCGCCTCGCGCGCCTTCGCCTCGGTCAGGTCGCCGTCGAGGAACGCGAGCACCTGGCGGTAGCCGAGCGCGCGCCACGCTGTACGTCCGTCTCGCAGGCCGAGGGCGACGAGCCGTTCCACTTCAGCCACCAGGCCTTGGGCCCACATCCGGTCGACGCGAGCGGCGATGCGCTCGTCCAGAACGTCCCGAGGCACCTCCAGCCCGAACTGAAGCACGTCCTCAAGGGCGTAGGACCAAGCCGGCAGAACCGAGCTGAAAGTGCCGGTCAGCTCGATCACTTCGAGCGCCCGGACGGTGCGGCGTCCGTTCCCGGGCAGAATGCCTGCGGCCGCCTCGGGGTTGAGCGTCGCCAAGCGCTCGTGCAGCGCGTGCGGGCCCACCTGAGCCAACTCGTCCTCGAGACGCGTCCGCACCACCGGGTCCGTGCCGGGGAACTCGAAGTCGTCGAGGATGGCGTGCACGTAGAGCGCCGAGCCACCGGCCAGGAGCGGCACGACGCCGCGCACGCGGCAATCGGTGATGGCCTCTCTGGCGAGCCGTTGGAAGTCGGCGACGCTGGCACTCTGGGTGACATCGAGGATGTCGACCAAGTGATGCGGGATGCCCTCGCGCTCGGCGACGGTGGGCTTGGCCGTTCCGATATCCATGCCCCGGTAGACCAGCATCGAGTCGGCGTTCACCACTTCGGCCGAGATTCCAGCCACGGCCAGGCCGTGGGCGACGGCCACCGCGACCGCGGTCTTGCCGCTGGCCGTCGGGCCGTTCAGTGCCACTACCGGGATCACCACGCCGACCATTGTCTCAACCGATGAGCCGTTTCCCTTGGCAAGGCTTGCGCGAAGTAACACAATGGATGAAGCAGCCAGGGCTTGCCTGGCCCCCTGAGAGAAAGGAGGTCACATGGACATCGTCGAACAGATCAAGGATGCCGTGACCGACCATGTAACTGAGATCAAGGAGGGCGTCGAGAAGGTGGGCGACTTCATTGATGAGAAGACGGGCGGCCAGTACGCGGCACAAGTGGATCAGGCTCAGGAGTTCGTCAAGGACCAACTCAACAGCTGAGCTGCTGGATCTGCTGATCTGGCGCGGGACGATTTCCCGCACTACGACGAAACCCGAGGGGTCGACCGATTGGTCGGCCCCTCGGTCTATGCCCGGACGAGCTTGGGCAGGCCCAGGCTGACCCCGACCGATGCCGGCGCGGCCTGGCGCGCGGCCCAGGCCTCTCCCCCACGGGTGCGGCGCAGGTTGAGCAGCCCGCCGTCAGCGTTCAGGTGGTGCGGGGCGGCGTAGCTGATCTCCACCTCTGCCAAGTCGCCCGGACGCGGCCGCAGAGCAGGCTCGTCCGGGACGGCCACATGCACCAGGCGGTTGTCGCGCGCCCGGCCCGACATGCGGTGGGTGGCAGCGTCCTTGCGTCCCTCGCCGGCCGCGAACAGCACCTCGATGCGCTCGCCGACCAACTTGGAGTTCTCCGCCCAGGCGATCTCGCCGACCAGGTCGACCAGTCGCTCGTAGCGTTCCTGCACGACCGCCTTGGGTATCTGGTCCGGCATCGTGGCCGCCGGCGTGCCCGGACGGATCGAGTACTGGAACGTGAAGGCGGCCGAGAACCGGGACTGCCGCACCACGTCCATGGTCGCCTCGAAGTCGGCGTCCGTTTCGCCGGGGAAGCCGACGATGATGTCGGTGGTGATCGCGGCGTGCGGCATGGCGGCACGCACCCGGTCGAGGATCCCGAGGAACTTCGCGCTGCGGTAGGACCGGCGCATGGTCTTGAGCACAGCGTCAGAACCCGACTGAAGCGGCATGTGCAGGCTGGGCATCACGTTCGGTGTCTCGGCCATGGCCGTGATCACGTCGTCGGTGAAGGCCGCCGGATGCGGTGAGGTGAAGCGGACGCGCTCCAGCCCGGCGATGTCGCCACAGGCGCGGAGCAGCTTGGCGAACGCGCCACGGTCGCCGAACTCGACGCCGTAGGTGTTCACGTTCTGCCCGAGCAGGGTGACCTCCTGGACGCCCTCGGCGACAAGGGCCTGGATCTCGGCCAGCACATCGCCGGGACGGCGGTCGGTCTCCTTGCCGCGCAACGCGGGCACGATGCAGAAGGTGCAGGTGTTGTTGCAGCCGACGCTGATCGAGACCCATGCTGCGTACGCCGAATCCCGCCGGGTGGGCAGCGTGGACGGAAACCGCTCCAGCGACTCCAGGATCTCGACCTGAGCCTCCTGCTGGACGCGGGCCCTCTCCAGCAGCACCGGCAGGGAGCCGAGGTTGTTCGTTCCGAAGACCACGTCCACCCAGGGCGCCCGGTCGACGACGACCTGACGGTCCTTCTGGGCCATGCAGCCACCGACCGCGATCTGCATGCCGGCGTGGGCCTGCTTCACCGGAGCCAGGTGGCCGAGGTTGCCGTAGAGCCGGTTGTCGGCGTTCTCGCGCACCGCGCAGGTGTTGAACACCACCAGGTCGGCCTGGGTGCCCGATTCGGCCTGCGCATACCCGGCGTCGAGCAGCACGCCGGCGATCCTTTCGGAGTCGTGGACGTTCATCTGACAGCCGTAGGTGACCACTTCGAACGTGCGCATGAGGAGGTACTTTACCGTTCGAGCCGGATCACTTGGCCAACGCGACGGCGCGCGACTCCCGCACCACGGTCACCTTGATGTTGCCGGGGTAGGTGAGTTCCTCTTCGACCCGCTTGGCGATGTCGCGAGCGATGACCATCGACTGAGCGTCGTTCACCAGCTCAGGGGTGACCATCACGCGGATCTCGCGGCCCGCCTGCATGGCGAAGACCTTGTCGACACCTTCGTGCTCCTTGGCGATGTCCTCAAGTCGTTGCAGCCGCTTGACGTAGATCTCCAGGCTCTCCCTGCGGGCACCCGGACGGCTGCCGCTGATCGCGTCCGCGGCCTGGGTGAGGACGGCCTCGACGGTGTGCGGCTCGACCTCGTTGTGGTGCGCCTCGATGGCGTGGACGATGTCCGGGTGCTCCCCGTGTCGCCGGGCGAGGTCTGCGCCGACCTT
>DAORUI010000024.1:17941-24023 GCA_035433085.1 Propionicimonas sp.
CGCTGGCTGCGTTCGTGCACCTCCTCGATCCGAGCGGGGTGGATGCGTCCGTCCGCGACCAGCTCATTGAGCGTGAGTCGCGCGGTCTCGCGGCGGACCGGGTCGAAGCAGGAGAGCAGGACGCTCTCGGGCGTGTCGTCGATGAGCACGTTGACCCCGGTGATCTGCTCGAAGGCTCGGATGTTTCGGCCCTCGCGGCCGATGATCCGGCCCTTCATGTCATCGCCGGGCAGAGGTACCGCAGCCACGACCGACTCGGTGGTCTGCTCGGCGGCGAGTCGCTGGATGCTGGTGACGATGATCCGCCGGGCCACGGTGTCTGCCGTGCGCTTGGCCTCGGCCTCGATCTCCCTGGCGACCTGGGCGGCATGGAGCCGGCTGTTCTTCTCCACCTGAGCGAGAAGATCGATCTTCGCCTGCTCGGGCGAGAGCCCAGCGACCTTCGCCAGCGCGGCGGTCTGCTCGTTCTCAGCCTCGTCGAGGCCGGCTTCGCGCCGGTCGAGACCAGCGGCGATCTCGTCGAGGTGGGCCTCTCTGGTGTGCAGTTCGGAGAGGTAGCGGTTCAGGCGGTCCTCGCGTTGCGCCAGCAGTTCCTCGCGCCGATCGGCTGCCTGGCGGCGGGAGCGGAGTTCTTCCTCCAGTCCGGCCGGGACCGGTGTCTGGGCCGACGCCGTGGTCGCAGCCTGGACCGTTCGTTGGGGGCCCGCTGGACGGCTCGGCCGACCCCGGTGGCCACGTCGCGGCACGCCGCCCGGCCCCTTGAGAAGCAGCAGAAGCACGCCCACGACCACCGCCACCAAGAGGACGAGAACGCCAAGAACGATTCCCAGCAACAGTTCCATCTGCGTCCTCCTTGAGCGGGGTGGGCGGACGCGCGCGAGCCAACCTAAGCGTTCAAGGCACCATCTGGTGAGGACGGCGGAACAGCCCGGCCAGGCCGGGCAGGTATCGATGGGGTTCAGTCCCCGGTAGTGGTCTTGCGCTCAGAGGTCGGGTTCACGTGCGTTCCCAATGGGCAGGCTAAGCCCCGTCCCAAACATTGTGCAAGCCGTCATCGCTGCGCAGTTCGGCCAGCACTTCCCTGGTCACCTGGGCGACCACCCCCGAGCTGAAACCGCGGCGTGCCAGTGCCCCCGCGAGTCGGCGGTATTGAGCGTCCGGGGAGACCCGGGAGAGCGTGGCGGCCTTCTTCTCGGCATAGCTGCGGGCCACCGCATAGTCCTGATCGGCGTCGAGTGCGGCGACCGCCTCGGTCACGACCTCCCGGGCGACGCCTTTCTCCCCCAGTTCCGCCATTAACGCGCGCCGGCTCTTGTGGCGCCGCTCCGCCGACGCCAGCCAGTCCCTGGCAAACACCGCGTCATCGACGAGACCCACCTCTTCCAGCCGGTCGAGCACCTGCTCGGCGACCTCGGTGGGGACGTTCTTGCGGGCCAGAGCCCGGGCCAACTCGACCCGCGTCCGCGCCCGCACCGTGAGTTGGCGCAACGCGATCTCTCTCGCCACGCCAACCGGATCGGAATCGGCGGAGTCGAACCGCTCGTCAGACTCCCGCAAAGCTAGAACGCCACCTCGCCGGTCACCGGGTCGATGCCGTCCGGCACCTGGTCGGTCACCCCGATACCGAGCTTGCTGAGGATCTTCTGCTCGATCTCGTCGGCCACCGCGGGGTTGGCCTTCAGATAGTTGCGGGCGTTCTCCTTGCCCTGGCCGAGCTGGTCGGCCTCGTAGGTGAACCAGGCACCGGCCTTGCGGACGATGCCGTTGTCGACACCCATATCGATCAGGCTGCCCTCGCGGCTGATGCCCAGGCCGTAGATGATGTCGAACTCCGCCTGCTTGAACGGCGGGGCGACCTTGTTCTTCACGACCTTGACCCGGGTGCGGTTGCCGACCATCTCGGCACCGTCCTTCAAGGTCTCGATCCGGCGAACGTCGAGTCGCACCGAGGAGTAGAACTTCAATGCCCGACCACCGGTGGTCGTCTCGGGCGAACCGAACATCACACCGATCTTCTCGCGCAACTGGTTGATGAAGATCGCGGTGGTGCCGGCTCCGGACAGCGCACCGGTCATCTTGCGCAGTGCCTGGCTCATCAGTCGCGCCTGCAGACCGACGTGGCTGTCGCCCATCTCGCCCTCGATCTCGGCCCGCGGCGTGAGCGCGGCGACCGAGTCGATCACGACCAGCGCAAGCGCGCCCGAACGCACCAGGGTGTCGGCGATCTCGAGTGCCTGCTCGCCGTTGTCTGGCTGGCTCACCAGCAGCGCGTCCGTGTCGACACCGAGTTTGGCCGCGTAGTCGGGGTCGAGCGCGTGCTCGGCGTCGATGAAGGCGCAGATACCGCCGGCGGCCTGCGCGTTCGCGATCACGTGCAGGGCCACGGTCGTCTTGCCGCTGGATTCGGGGCCGTAGATCTCGACCACCCGGCCGCGGGGCAGCCCGCCGATGCCCAGCGCGACGTCCAGCGCGATCGACCCGGTGGGAATCACCTCGATCGGCTGCCTGTTCTCGTCGCCCAGCCTCATGACCGAGCCCTTGCCATGCTGCTTCTCGATCTGGGCCAGCGCCGCCGCCAGCGCCTTGTCCCGGTCTGCCACCGCCATGTGAGTTGTCCTTCCGTACTGCTTGCCAACATCTGTCAGCAACACCGTAGGCATCGCCTCTGACATTCGGTCAGGCGATCACACGGGCTGTGGAGAACCGCGGAAAGCTCCGACCGACAACCCACAGCCTAGGCGAACAGGTGTTCGAAATGCACGCGACACGCGGGTCAGCGTTCGTGGTCGGCGAGCTCCAGTGCGACACATGCGGCCAACCAGATCTGGCCGCACGGCACGCCCGCCGCCAGGGCCTGGGTGACCGTCCGCTGGCCGATGCCGGCCAGCACCATCGAGTCGGACCACGCGAGCACATAGGGGTAGCCGAGGTGCTGCTCCAGCTTCGCCCGCAGTGCGGTCTCCCGCATCAGGCGGCAGCGACGCGCGGGCTGCGCAGCGGCAACTGGGTCACGCCGGCATGCGCGTCGATCTTGTCGGACACGCGGCGAAGCAGCGCTGACAGTGGCACGTCGAGCGCTCCGCAGATCGCGTTGAGCAGTTCGGAAGAAGCTTCCTTCTGGCCGCGTTCGATCTCGGAGAGATAGCCGAGGCTGACCCGGGCGCGACCGGAGACCTCGCGGAGCGTCAGGCTCTCGGAGGTGCGCAGCTCACGCAGCGACTCCCCGAGCAACTCCCGCATCAGCAGCGGACGCTCGCGAACTTCCTGGATCATGGCTTCGACTCTACCCGTACGCGGTGACAGTGACTTGATGGTGGTACAACGCCCGGCGCGTGTCGCGTGTTCCCGGCGTCAGGCAACCCCGTCCGCCAGGTTGCACAGAAATTCGAGCGCGGCGGCCACTGCGGCAGCACGAATGGCATCGCGCCCGCCGCTGAGGTGCAGATGGCGGGAGGACGCGAGCCCGTCCGGCCCCGCCACGCCCAGCCAGACCTCGCCGGGTGCGTGCCCGTCCTGCGGGTCGGGACCGGCCACCCCGGTGGTGGCCAGTGCCCAGTCGGCGCCGGTGCGCTCGCGCACGCCGGCTGCCATCGCGATCGCGGTCGCCCCGGCCACCGGGCCGTGAGCGGCGAGCACGTCCGGAGAGACACCGGCCAGGACCGTCTTCATGGGCGTCGCGTAACTGATCACGCCACCCAGGTAGACCGCGGACGCACCCGGCACCGAGGTGATCGCGGCCCCCACCAGTCCGCCGGTCAGGGACTCGGCCGTGGCAAGCGTCTGGCCGCGAACAGCCAGCGCCGCCACCAACCGGCTCGCCGTCGGGTGCGGGCTCACTTCTCCGGCTTGGCTGTGGCCGCCGCCTTCAGCCGCAATGCCTCGAAGACGTACATCACGCCGGTGACTGCGGTGAGGACGAAGGCTGCGCCCATCACCAGCCAGGCCAGCCAGCCCCAGAAGGGTGCCACGGCCATGGTCTGGTCGATCGGATAGGGCAGGAACATCAGCAGCGCGATCGCTTGCAGGAGCGTCTTGAGCTTGCCTCCGGCCGCAGCAGCCATCACGCCGTACTTCAGCATCGCGACCCGCATCCAGGTGATGCCCCACTCGCGAACCAGGATGATGATCGTCACCCACCAGGGCAGCTCGTTCAGGACGCTCAACGAGATGAAAGCCGCTCCGGTGAGGGCCTTGTCCGCGATCGGGTCCCAGATCTTTCCGAAATCGCTCACCAGATTGTGTTTGCGGGCGAGGCTGCCGTCGAAGTAGTCGGTAAGGATCGCCAGTCCGAACGCTACGGTCGCAGCGAGCCGCCAGCCGAGATCGGCCGGGTGCAGGAACAGCAGCACGACGAACACGGGCACCAGCGCGAGGCGCAGCACGGTCAACGCGTTCGGCAGCCAGACCGGGACCGAAGCCTTGGCGTCCGCTGCACGCTCGGTCATCGCACCTCCACCTCGCCGACGAGATCCACCCCATCCGTCGCCGTGACCCTACTCCACACCAGCGACCCAGGAGCCAACTGGACGCTACTCCCTTCGACTGTGGTCGCGCCGTCGGTCTCCGGACCCTGGTGCGCGGCGCGCCCCGTCCAGCAGCCTTCAGCGCCGGGTGCCTCCAACAGCACCTGGACACTGGTGCCGATCCGGTCCTCAGCGCGCGTTGCGGACACCTCGTCCACGACGGTCGCGACGCGGTCGACGCGGTCGGCGATCAGTTCGTCAGGAACCTTGTCCGGCAACCGCGCGCCCTCGGTACCCTCCTCGTCGGAGTAGCCGAAGACGCCCACCGCGTCGAGCTGTGCGGCGGCCAGGAAGTCCAGCAGAGTGGACACGTCGTCCTCGGTCTCGCCGGGGAACCCGACGATCACGTTGCTGCGAACGCCGGCTTCAGGACGGCCGGCGCGGATCCGGTCGAGCAGGTCGAGGAAGGTGTCCGGGTCACCGAAGCGTCGCATCCTGCGCAGCACGGCGGCCGACGCGTGCTGGAACGGCAGGTCGAAGTAGGGCACGACGGGTTGGAGTTCCAGCATCGCGGCCAACAGGGACGGACGTACCTCCGCCGGCTGGAGATAGGACACCCGGATCCAGTCCAGCCCGTCCACCTTCGCCAACTCGGCGAGCAGCGCTTCGAGAGAGCTGGCGATGTCCTTGCCGTACGCGCTGGAGTTCTCGCTCACCAGGACGGCCTCGCGCACGCCGTTCTCGACCAGCCAGCGCGCCTCGGCCACCACCTCGGCGACCGGGCGGGAAAGGTAGGAGCCGCGGAAGGACGGGATCGCGCAGAAGGCGCACCGCCGATCGCAGCCGGAGGCGATCTTGAGCGGAGCGGACGCGCCCCTCGCCAGCCGGAAGCGCGGAATCCAGCCATGCCCGGGCACGATGACTTCAGCCGCGCGAGCCGGACGAGCCACCGGAGCCACCGGCAACAGGTTGCGCCGGTCACGCGGCTCGTGTGCTTCGGGACGGCCGCCGTCCATGATCCAGCGGAGCCGCTCGGCGATCTCCGGATAGTCGTCGAAGCCGAGCACCGCGTCGGCTTCGGGAAGTTCGCGGGCCAGTTCAGCGCCATAGCGCTCGGCCAGGCACCCGACCGCCACCACTGCCTGGACCCCGTCCGCCTTGCGCTCGGCAGCGGCCAGCAGGGTGTCGATCGAATCCTTCTTCGCTGCGTCGATGAAACCGCAGGTGTTCACCACGATCGCGGCGGCCTCGTCCGGTCCGTCAACCAGGCTGAAACCACCGGCGGCCAGGCGTCCGGCCAGCTCCTCGGAGTCGACCTCGTTGCGCGCGCAACCGAGGCTGATCAGGTGCACGGGCGTTGGGCTCACCCGAGCCACGCTACCTCACGCCATCGGGGAGGAGGATTGTGCACCAAACACGGTGGACAATCCTCCGCGCCGACGAAGAACCTGAGTTCAGCCCAGGCGCAGTGCCGCGAGCACGTCGTCCAGGTCGTCCGGTTTGACCAGGACTTCGCGCGGCTTCGAGCCCTCGGACGGGCCGACCACTCCCCTGGTTTCGAGGATGTCCATCAGGCGTCCGGCCTTGGCGAAGCCCACACGCAGCTTGCGCTGCAGCAT
>DAORUI010000025.1:0-201 GCA_035433085.1 Propionicimonas sp.
TTCGCGAGGGACGGACGTCCCCTCCCAACGCTCCCTGAGGAGGTTTCGCGAGGGACGAGCGTCCCCTCCCAACGCTCCCTGAGGAGGTTTCGCGAGGGACGAGCGAGGCCGTCACGAAGGGCGTCCGCCACACTGTTCGAGCAGGCGGCGGCCCTTCGTGACACCGTCCGTTCGTTCCTCACGGACGGTTCCTCAGGGACC
>DAORUI010000025.1:301-11459 GCA_035433085.1 Propionicimonas sp.
GTTGGAGGGTGGGTCGTTCGTTCCTCACGGACGGTTCCTCAGGGACCGTTGGAGGGTGGGTCGTTCGTTCCTCACGGACGGTTCCTCAGGGACCGTTGGAGGTGGGCTGTTCGTTCCTCACGGTGCTTGCCGTAAACGCTCCCTGAGGAGGCTTGTGAGGAACGAGCAAGCCGTCACGAAGGCCGTCCGCCACTGGGCCGTTGGGAGGGTGCCTGCTCGGGACCGATGGCCTTGCACCCACACCGACCGACGAACTGCGGACTAGCCTGACGAATGTGCCGGGCGTCCGCTCGGACCGTGGAGGCATCATGAACATCCGACCGCTCACCGAACTGACGTCCGCCGATGTGCAGACAGCGGGTGGCAAGGGCGCGAACCTCGGGGAACTCATCCGTGGGGGTTTTCCCGTCCCGGCCGGTTTCGTGGTCACGACGGACGCCTATCGCGACTTCGTGCGCGCCAACAGCCTGGGCGACGCGCTGCACCGGAGAGCCGCACAGTTGGTGAAGCGAGGCGCCGCCGAACCGAGTCAGGCACCGGTATCCGGACTGTTCGCGAGCGCCGAGATCGATCCAGCGCTCGCTGCCGAGATCGTGGGCGCCTACGCCGGGCTCGGCCAGGACGTCCCGGTCGCCGTGCGCTCGTCCGCGACCGCGGAGGACCTGCCAGAGGCCAGTTTCGCGGGCCAGCAGGACACCTACCTCAACGTCGTCGGTGCGGACGCGCTGCTGGCCGCCGTCCGCGACTGCTGGGCCTCGCTGTGGACCGACCGCGCCATCTGGTACCGCAACCAGGTGGGGGCGGACGCGTCCGAGGTCGCGCTCGCGGTGGTCGTGCAGGTGATGGTCCCCGCGGACGCCGCCGGCGTCCTGTTCACCGCCAACCCCGCCAACGGACGCTCCGAGGAGACCGTGATCACCGCCGCTTGGGGACTCGGCGAGGCCGTCGTCTCCGGGCTGGTCGATACCGACACCATCGTGGTCGACCCGGCCGCCGGACGGGTGCTGAGCACCCAGGTTGCCGACAAGGCCGTCCGCATCGACTCGGCTCCCGGTGCGCGCGGAACGCGAACTCTGGACAACCCGGACGACCAGCGCCGCGCACCCGTCCTCACCGCTGCGGACGCGCTGCGCCTGGCGCGGCTGGGCCGCGACATCGAGGCCCACTTCGGCGCACCTGTGGACATCGAGTGGACGCTCACTGAAGGCACGTTCCAGATCGTCCAGTCCCGTCCGATCACCGCGCTTGCCGACCGGGTCGGCGAGGTACCCACCGATTGGCCCGTCCCGGCGAAGGGGCTGTACTTCCGCGCGTCCATCACCGAGCAGCTACCCGAACCGCTCTCGCCGCTGTTCGCCGACCTGATGGCGACCGCCGTCCCCGCCGGTCTGAACCGGATGCTCGCCGAACTCTCGCCCGGGGAGCGGTACGAGATCGGCTTCCCGACGATCAACGGCTACGCCTTCTACCGCTACACCATGGCCGCGATGGGCGGCATGCTGAAGCAGTCGCCGGAACTGCTGCGAATGGTCACCGCAGCGGGCGGCGCCCAGATCGAGGAGCGCTGGCGCGACCGACTGGCGCACTACACCCAGCGCGTCGCCGAACTCGGTGGCGCAGACCTCGCCGCGCTACCGGCCGCCGACCTACTGAGCCGGATCGCCGGCCTGGTGGACGAGGTCGCCTACTACTACACCGCCGTCCAGACGGTGATCCCGCTGGCCTCGATGGCTGAGCTCACCTGGACCGGCGCCTACGCCAAGCTGGTGCGCCGACCCGGCGACCCGGCGGCCGAGGAGTTCCTGCTCGGCTTCGACTCCGAGCCGATTCGCGCGGAGCGGTCGCTCTACGCGGTGGCTTCGTGGGTGCGCACCGAGCCGTCGCTGGCCGCCGCGCTCGCCGTCTCGAAGTTGGACGCACTGGCGGACGCCGTCCCGAACGGCGTCGCGCCCCAGGTGTGGACGCAGTGGCGCGAGCGCTTCGGCGCCCACCTCGCCGCGCACGGGCACACCCTCTACAACCTCGACTTCGTGAACCCGGTGCCGGCGGACGCCCCCGAGCCGGTGCTGCAGGCGCTGCGGTTCTTCCTCACCGACGCCGCCGTCGACCCGACCGTCCGGCAGACCCGGCTCGCCGCGCGGCGGGAGGACATCTCGGCCGCACTGTTCACCCGCCTGAGCGGCCGCAGGCAGCGCCTGGCACGCGGCCTGCTCGCCTGGGCGCAGCAGACCGGTCCGCTGCGCGAGGACGCGTTGTCTGCGATGGGGCTCTATCTGCCGGCCGCGCGGCGGTTGCTGCGGGAGTTCGGCGGTCGCCTGGTCGCCGCCGGCGCGCTGGCCGACCCCCTGGACGCCTGCTGGCTCACCTTGGCCGACGCCCGGTCCTCGGCCGCGCGCCTGGACGCGTCCGCCGCTGTGGAGGACCTACGACGAAGCGTCAGCGAGCGGAAGACGGTCGCCCGCGGCCAGGCGCTGGCCCATCCGCCGCAGTATCTGCCGAAGAACGCGGCCATGGACAGCTTCGGCTGGATGTACCCGGCCAAGGAGGGCCAGTCGGGCTCGGTGCTGGTGGGCAACGCGGGCAGCGGCGGTGTCGTCACCGCTCGCGCGCGGGTGCTGGCCGGGCCGGCCGACTTCGCGTCTTTCGAGCCTGGTGAGGTGCTGGTGGCCTCGATCACGACACCGGCCTACACACCGCTGTTCGCGATGGCGTCGGGAGTGGTCACCGACATCGGCGGGGTGCTCAGTCACGGCTCGATCGTCGCCCGTGAGTACGGCATACCTGCAGTGCTCGGTACGGGTTCCGCGACCCGGCTGATCCGCACCGGTGACGAGATCACGGTGGACGGTGCCGCCGGCCGCGTCCTGCTCCCCGGCGCCGAGCCCGATTCGCTGGCCAAGCCCGACCCGAAGCGCTGGCTGGTGCCAGCCGCCGTGGCCGCACTGGTCGCCGCGACGGTGGCCCACTTCTGGTACCACGCCCGTAAACGTTCAGCCTGACGTGGTCGTCGTCGAGGCGGTCGATGAGCACGCTGGCGTCCGAGACGGATTCAGCTGAGTTGGACGGCTTCCTCGAGTTCGGCGGGCCGGGCGGGCAGACCCAGGCGGGTGGTGATCTCCCGAGCCAGGGCGGAGGCGGATTCGGCAGTGCCGTGCACCGTGAACACCTGGCGCGGCTGGGGCGACAGGGCGGCCAGCCAGTCGAGCAGTTCGGAACGGTCGGCGTGCACCGAGAACTCCTCGTCCTGCAGGATCTCGGCGCGCACGGGCACGTTGCGGCCGTGCATCTTCAGGTGCTGGACGCCTTCGAGAAGCAGGCGACCCCGCGTCCCTTCGGCCTGGTAGCCGGCCAGCACGACCGCGTGCCGGTCGTCGGGCAGCATGTGCTCAAGGTGGTGCAGCACGCGTCCGCCGGTGGCCATGCCGGACGAGGAGATGATGATGCAGGGCACCTTGGGGTTGTTCAGCTTGATCGACTCCTCGGTGCTGTGCACCTCGCGCAGCCCCGGCAGGTCGACGAACGACCCGGCGTCAAGATCGGGACGCAGTTCTGCCGCGTACCGGGCCGAGGTGTAGACGCCCAAGGCGGCCAGCGCCATCGGGGAGTTCACGAACACCGGCAGGTCGGGGATGCGTCCGGCGTGGCGCAGGCCGGTCAGCGTCTGTAGCACGACCTCGGTGCGGTCCACCGCGAACGCGGGGATCAGCACCGAACCGCCTCGCCGCGCGGTTCGCCGGATCAGGTCGGCCAACGGCTCGTGCTGCGCGCCGGACGGCTCGTGGTGCTCGCGATTGCCGTACGTCGACTCGATCAGCACCACGTCAGCACCCTCGGGAGTCTCGCGAGGCCGCAGCACCGGATGCTCGGTCCGGCCGAGGTCACCCGAGAACAGCACGGACGCCGATTCGGTGGCCAGTCGGATGCTCGCCGCGCCCAGGATGTGCCCGGCTCGCGTCCAGACCGCCCGGCACCGGTGTCCCAGGTCGACCTCGGTGTCGTAGTCGATCGCCCGTAGCCGACTGATCGCGCGCTCCGCGTCCGCTTCGGTGAAGAGCGGCAGCGGCGGCTGGTGCTTCGAGTAGCCGTGGCTGGCCGCATGCTCAGCGTCACGCTCGGCGAGGAACGCGGCGTCCCGCAGCACGATCTCGGCCAGTTCGCACGTGGCCTCGGTGGCCAGTACCTCGCCGGCGAAGCCATTGCGCACCAACACCGGCAGGTAGCCGACGTGGTCGGTGTGGGCGTGGGTGATCAGGATGGTATCGATGCTCGCCGGCGGCACTGGGAACGGCGCCCAGTTCTTCTCCCGCAGGTGCTTCTCGCCCTGGAACACGCCGGCGTCCACCAGCAGCCGGCGATTGCCGATATTCACCAGGTATTTCGAACCGGTCACCGTGCCGGCTCCACCACAGAAGGTAAGGCTCATTGCCATATCTCCAGCTTGGCACTTCTCGGCTCTGAGTAGGGGAAACTTCGCGAACTGCGGTGCCAGGACGGACTCTATTTCTCTCAATGGAGAAATGAAGCGGACAACTGCTTATTGCGAACGTTATCCAACACTCGGTGAGCAGGCTTGAAGGGTTCCCGCGCTGGCCCATAGCCTTCGGACAGCGGGCAATCCCCTCCTGCCCGCCAATGCCCCAGGAAGTAGGCTGTCGTGTCCTATCGAAATTCACTGCTCGCCGGTTCGCTCATCCTTCTGCTCGCGTTTCCCACCTCCGCTCAGGCCGTCCCGCGCGGCACCGAGGACACGCTGAGCCCGGCCCACAGCACGGACCAGATCAGCACCACCGTCGTCCCCAAGGTCGTCGATTCGAGCGCGAAGGTCGACGTCATGGTTCAGCTCTCCGGTGACCCGGTCGCGGTAGCCGAGGCGAAGGCCGGCCGGACATTCACCACTGCCGAGCGCACCAGCACCAGAGGGAAGCTCCGTAAAGCGCAGGACGCGATCGCGGACGACATCGCGGCCAAGGGCGGACGCGTGCTCTCCCACCTGCAGTCGGCCTACAACGGCATGCGGGTGCGCATCAACCGCGCAGCCGCTGGCGACCTGGCCAAGCTGCCCGGGGTTTCGGGCGTCCACGCGGTCACCACCAAGACCTTGGACACCGCCGCCTCGGTGCCGTTCCTCGGGATACCCGCGGTTTGGCAGAACACCGGCTACACCGGTAAGGGCGTGAAGGTGGCGATCATCGACACCGGCATCGACTACACCCATGCCGACTTCGGTGGCCCCGGCACCGAGGCGGCCTTCACCGCCGCCCAGGCCGCGTCCACCGAGGCGGCGAACCCGAGCTGGTTCGGCCCGTCCGCGCCCCGGGTGAAGGGCGGCTGGGACTTCGTCGGCGACGCCTACAACTCCGATGCCGAGCCCGGCTCGCCCGCGGCCACCCCCGCGCCCGACCCGAACCCATTGGACTGCAACGGTCACGGCACTCACGTCGCCGGCACCACCGGGGGCAGCGGCGTGATCGCGTCCGGTGCCACCTACCCCGGCCCGTACAACGCGAAGACCACGAAGACCAAGTTCGCGGTCGGCCCCGGCGTCGCGCCGCAGGTGGACCTGTACGCGCTGCGCGCCTTCGGCTGCGAGGGCTCGAGCGACATGATCGCCGAGGCCATCGACTGGGCCGTCGAACACGACATGGACGTGGTCAACCTGTCCATGGGCAGCGTTTTCGGCCGCTCCGACGACCCGGACGCGGTCGCGTCCAGTAATGCGGTCGGCGCCGGTGTGGTCGTGGTGACGTCCGCCGGCAACGAAGGACCGAACCCGTACCTGACCGGCTCGCCCGGGGTTGGCGAGGGTGTGATCTCGGTGGCAGCGGTCGACAGCACCCCGAGTTTCCCGGGTGCGACGTTGAGTTTCTCCGGCCAGACCGCGACGGCGATCAACGCCAACGCCGCCGTGCTGCCGTCCGCCCCGCTCACCGTCGTGAACGTGGTCGACGACCCCGCCACCGAGGAGGTCGAGTCCCTCGGCTGCTCGGTGGGGGCGTTCACCAAGTCCGGCGTCGTCGCTGGCGCGAGTCAGATCGCCGTGGTGCAGCGGGACGGCTGCGCGCGTCCGGCGAAGGCGATCTTCGGCCAGCAGGCCGGTGCCGCCGCAGTGGTGATGGTCAACTCGACCGCGGACGGCTACCCGCCGTTGGAGGGTGAGATCACCTACAACCCGGACGACGGCACTCCGTATCAGGTGACCATCCCGTTCCTCGGACTGCCCAACACGCACGCGGAAGCGATCGCTGCGGCCGAGGGCGCGAGCCTGAGGTTGTCGGCCACGACCGTGGCCAACCCGGCACTGGGCAGCATCGCCGCATTCAGTTCTTCCGGACCGGTCAACGGCAGTTCCGGGGTGAGTCCGAGCGTGGCGGCGCCCGGAGTCTCCATCGCCTCCGCCGGTATCGGCAGCGGCACCGGCGCGACCGTGATGTCGGGCACTTCGATGGCCGCCCCGCACGTGGCCGGCGTGGCCGCGCTCGGCGTGCAGGCGCATCCCAAGTGGGCGGCGCAGGACGTGGCCGCGTCCTTGGTGAACACCGCCGACCCGGCCAGAGTGGTCGGCTACACGCTCACCCTCGGCGGCACCGGCTTGGTGGACGCGGCGCAGGCCGTCGCCACCGCGTCGTTCGTCACCGGTGACGCCTACCGCACGTCATCCGGACGCGGCGCGGAGCCCAGCCTGAGTTTCGGGTTCGCCGAGCCGTCGGTGGCGTTCTGCGGGAAGAGGTGGATCACCATCCACAACACCAGTTCGAAGGCGGTCACCTACACCATTGGCGCCAAGGCCAGCCCGGCGTCGCGTCCGGGGAAGGTCGTGCTCGGCACCACTCGGGTCAAGGTGCCGGCGAGGGGCAAGGTGAAGGTGCCGGTGACCCTGACTGTGGACGCGAAGCGGATCGGGTCATCGCTCGGCGACGCCCAGGCGGCGTTCCGGGAGGTCTCCGGGAATGTGGTGCTGACTTCGGGTGGCAACGTACTCCGGGTGCCGTACCTGCTGGTGCCGCGGGCGCGGGCGCAGGTGAGTGCCGAAATGCTCGGCAAGCTGCCGAAGCCGGTAGCGTCCACCCTCACCGTCGCCGAAGAGGCTCCTGAGGCGGTTCTCGATGCGCCGGAGGCGACCGAGGAGCCCGCGACCGAAGAACCGCCGGCGGACGAGCCTGCGGTGGCCGATGAGATCGCGGGCGACGCCGCTGAAGCGGTCGAACCGACCGAGGCCGAAGTCGTGGACGAGCCGGCTGAGGAAGCGTCCGCCGAACCGGTCGACGAGCCCGTTGAGGAACCGGCGGTCGAGGCTCTGGAAGTCGAAGACACGGCCGAAGTGGCCGAGGTCGCCGAGGATCCGGGCGCGGCGAGTCGGTCGAACCAGACCGGCGCGGTACAGGTGAGGTTGCGCAACCCACTGGGCGCGCTGGACGCGTCCGCGGACTTCTACACCTGGGGACTTTCGGACGCCAAGGACCCGTCGACGCGCGGGGGCTACGACCTGCGGGCGGCCGGCGTCCAGTCCTACGAGACCGGCAACGGCACCCTGCTGCTGTTCGCGGTGAACAACCACACGCGTTGGTCGACGGCTGCCACGCAGGAGTTCGACATCTCGGTGGACACCAACGGCGACGGCGCGGCCGACTACGTGGTGCTGAGCTACGACTCCGGCTACATGCAAACGATGTCGTACAACGGACTGGTCGAGGTCTTCGTCTACAACCTGGCGACCGGTCTGATGTCCCCGAGCGGGTACCAAGCCGTGGCACCGACCGATTCGAGCACGATCCTTCTGCCCGTCAACGCTGCCGACCTGGGGCTCAGTGCCGAAGCCGGGGACTTCGCCTACACCGTCGACAGCTACGCGATCGAGGACCCGCTCGCTAGTGACAGCTTCGGCGACTGGGCGCGGTACAACCCGTGGTCGAAGGCGCTCGGCGACTCGGCGTACGTCACCGTCGCGCGTAATCGGACGCTGACCGTGCCGGTCGAGGTCGACCCGGTCGCCCTGGGCACCCAGCAGCCCAAGGGAGTCATGGTTGTCGTGTTCGACAACAGGTCGGGAGCGTCGGAGGCGCTGCTACTGAAGGGACGCTGATCCGACTGTCGGCTGGTCGGCTCCTTCGGCTGGTCCGCCCGTTCGGCCGGTCGAGCTGGTCCGCCCGTTCGGCTAGGCCGCCCCCTTCGGCTGGTCGAGCTTGTCGAGACCACATGGCCGAGGGTCTCGACAGGCTCGACCAGCCGGTGCCGGAGCTTGACCAGCCGGTGCCGGAGCTCGACCAGCCGGTGCGGGACTCGACCAGCCGCGGTGCGGGACTCAGGCGCGCTCGCACAGCACCGGCGTGACCGAGCGTCCGAAGCGGTAGTCATACTGCACTTCGGCGACGGCGACGATCACCTGCATACCCAGGACGAGCGCCTGGGTGTAGGTGCTGCCCGGCTTCGGACAGCCCAGCGACCCGTCGTTCCAGGTGACTGTGCGCGAACTGACCAGACGCACGTCGTCGGTCGAGACGCCGCGGGCGGCCAGATCGGAAAGGATCGCGTCCCACTGCATGGGCGACGGTACAGCGTCCGTACCCGCGGTGGGGGTCGCGGAGGGCAGCGACGAGGTGGTCTGCAACGGTGGCCGATCGTTCACGTCCTCCACCATCACGCATCCAGACAGCAGCAGCACGGCAGCCGCGCCGACCACCGCCGTTCTCCCCATGCCGCCAGCGTAGTTCCGCCGGTTCGGCCTGCGGGCATGCCGCGATCTGGACCCGCCAGGCTCGATCGCGACTGAAATCCAGGCCTGGCGGCCGTCGCGGGTCCGATTCGCGGCAGGGACCGCTGCGGAGTCAGTGAAAGCCGGTCAGAGACTTCAGCTCTCGGGCGGCTTCGCGCGAGGCGTCGGCTTCGCCGAGTTGCCAGCGCAGGCCGACCAGTATTTCCAGTGCGGCGGCCAGCTCGTCGCGGTATGCCTCCACTGCTGTCAGCGGACGCAGCAATTCCGCGAGCCGATCCAGAGCCTTGGCCCGGTGGGCCGGGTTGGGATGTTCGGCTCGCACGCCGGCGCGGGCGGCGGCCAGATCGTCTGCGGCAGCCGCGGCCGTTAGGCGGGCTTGGCGAACCTGTTCAGCGTCCTTTCGGCGGTGCTCCTCAACCAGCTGGCGAGCGGCCTCCTGCTCGGCAGCCCGCTTGGCTGCGGCAGCTTCCGCGTCCGCCTGTTCGCGTGCGAGCCTCGCCGCGGTCTCGCTCTCGGCGTCCGCTGCTGCTCGAGCAGCAGCGGCGGCCTGGGCCTCGGCTCGCTCCCGAGCGAGTCCAGCCGCTCGGTCCCGATGCCTCTGCTCGACAGCTTCCGCTCCGACGCGAGCCTGGGCGGCGTCATGGCCGGCGGTCCACGTGTCGGCCTCGAATCGGGCGTAGCCGTTCGCCAAGTCCTGCCGGGACGCCTCAGGCACCAGCGACTCAGCCGCGCCCAACCGGGCCCAGTCCGCCACCTCCGCGGGAGGTGCCAAGGGGGCCTCACGCGCCTGTGAAGCAGCGCCGGACTCGCCACCCTCTTCCTCGCGTCCGGCTCGGCGCAGGCCGGCGGCGAGCCAGACTCGAGCGTCCGCGGTGTCGGCGCCGAACCGTTCGAGTTGTGCCAGGTGAGCACGCCGGATGCCGAGGGCGAAGTCGAGCTGTCCCATGGCTTCGAGGCGCAGCGCATACGGCTCGTGGGACGCTGCCGCTGTGGCGGTGGCCGTCGCCAACACCGCCGGACGCGGCCGTGCCGGGACCTCCGCCACCAGCGACTCATGGGCGGCCAGGGCCAGCCGGTGCTGGGCCAGCGCTTCGTCCGGTCGTCCGGCCGACCAGCGAGCATCGGCAACCAGCAGGTGGACGGCGACAACCTGCGTCAGCGGCAGGGTGCTCAGATAGCGCCGGGCCGCCGCGGCGTCCGCGTAGGCGTTGGCGCTGGTCGGGTCGCCGAGCAGCGAGCGGCTGCGCGCGAGCAGTGCCCAGACCGCGGTCTCGGCGGCCAGGTTCTCGAGAAGCGGCAACCTACCGACCTGTCCGCGCCAGGCGTCCAGTCCGGCGAGGGTGCGGCCGGCGGCGTCAGCCAGCCCGAGTTGGGCCTGCACCGCAGCGAGTTGCGCCGATGCGGAGAAGAAGCGGACGGCGTCCGCCAGCTCGGCGTAGGGTCCGGCGGCACCGCCCTGGGCGAGGATGCGGGCGGCGAGCACCACCGAATCGGGGGCGTCCGCGGCGGCCTCGGTGAAGGCCCACGCCTGCAGGCGGGTGGCGGTGAGCCGGACGAGGGCGTCCGCCAACTCCTGGGTCCGGGCAGGGTCGGATGTGACGGCCACGCGCAGCCGCTTCACCGTGGAAGCCAGTTCGCGGCGGGCGTCCTCGTTGGCGAGCACTGTCGGCATGGGCGACCTCCTTGCCCTCAAGCATGCTCCACCACGGCTGCGCCGGTTGTCAGGGACGAAATCAGGGGATGCCGGGTTTGGGTCCATACAGGCACACTTGGTGCACCATGACTGAACTGATCGAGCAGCCCCGGCTCACCATCCGCCGCATCTCCGTGTCGAGCATGGACAACAACGTCTACCTGCTCACCGAGCGGGCGACCGGACAGCAGCTACTGATCGATGCCGCCAACGAGCCGGACGCGATCGCCGCCCTGGTTTCCGCCGCCGGTGGAGATGCCGCCGTGCCCACCAGGCTCGAGTTCATTCTCACCACCCATTCGCACCGTGACCACGTCGGCGCGCTGGCCGCGATCGCGTCCGCGCACCCCGAGGCCGAGGCTCTCGCCGGAGCGGAGGACGCGGACGTGATCACCGCTGCCACAGGCGTCCCGATCGCGCGGCGGCTGGAGCACGGCGACACGATCCGGCTGGGTGGTGTCGAGCTGAAGGTCATCGGATTGCGCGGGCACACGCCCGGCTCGATCGCCGTCGCCTACAGCGAGCCCGACCAGCCCACTCATGTGTTCACCGGCGACTCGTTGTTCCCCGGCGGCGTGGGCGATACCAATCGCGATCCGGAGAGGTTCAGCACCCTGTTCTCCGACGTCGTCTCGCGCATCTTCGAGGTCTATCGGGAGAACGCCGTGGTGCACCCCGGTCATGGTGCGGCCACGACCCTTTGCGGGGAGCGTCCGCACCTGGCCGAGTGGGAAGCCCGCGGCTGGTAACCCGGC
>DAORUI010000025.1:11559-23889 GCA_035433085.1 Propionicimonas sp.
CGATCCCTGAGCTTGTCGAAGGGTCCCGGGCTTCGTCAGGCTCAGCCAGTGTGCGGGTCCGGCCGAGCCGGTGGAACAACTAGCGCCGCCGGAACACCCGACCGACCAGGTGCCAGGCCGTGCCGGGAGGATCGTTTCGAGTGAAGGCCCATTCGGGGTCGGTGAGCATGCGCGCGCCCGACAGTCCGGCGACCATCGCAATCACCGCAAGCACCGTGGCGACGCCCTGTTGCAGGGCCTGGACGACGTCGGCCTGGTCGAAGTAGATCAGGGTGCGCAGGGCGGAGGCCCCAGGGATCGCGACCAGAACGGTCGGCACGGTCATGATGATCTTGTTCAGGTCGAACAGGCGTCCGGCAAGTGCACAGAGCAGGCCCATCACGAAGCAGCAGACGAACGTCGCCACATGTGCCTTGACCCCCAGTTCGAGCAGCAGCAGCCGCGGGATGTTGCCCAGCAGTGCCACCACGCCGGACGCGCCAGCCGCGCGCAGGGGTGAATTGAACATCATCGCCCAGCCGAAGACGGCGAAGAAGCTCGCGGCCAGTTGGACCGTCCAGCGCAGGACAGGGTGCACGTCCAGGGGCGGGACGGCGTCCGGTGACACCCCGCTCACCGTCACCACCAGCCAGACCCCGATGGTGATCGAGAGCAGCACCATCGCCGCATAGAAAAGGCGTGGGACGCCGGCCAGCAGGTCGATACGGGTCAGGTCGAGACCGGCCGTGACCAGGGGGAAGCCCGGAATCAGGAAGATCGCGGCGCAGATCAGGCCGGCGGCCATCCTTGGGCTCGGTCCGCCGATGGCCAGGTCGAGGATCCTGGTGAGCGCGAGGTACAGCCCGGCGGAGGTCGCAGCCGAGGTGAGCACGACCGCCAGGTGGTTCAGCTGGAGGCCGGTCAGCGTCCGGTGCAGCCAGTAGGCGAGCGCGGACGCGGGCAGCACCGCGAGCACCTCGCGCCACCCGCCGTTGCTGAGGATCGTGACCGATCCGCAGGCCAGCGCCACGAGGAGCACGAGCGCCCAGGCGGGGTAGAGCTTCGGGGTGTACTCGATCTCGTCGAGCATGGCGTCCACCTCGGCCACGGTGGCCCGCTCGGGCAGGTTCTGCCCTAGGCGCTGCAGCAGGTCGATCCGATGGGCATTGACCCCCGGACTACGGATTTCGCCCACCTGAGTGCGGAACGTGCCCCGGCGCTGCACGGTGAGCACGATGTCGGTGAATGTGACCTGGGCGCGGATGCGGTCGATCCCCACGGTCCGCGACACCGCCGCCATCACCTCGCGGACCCGCAGGCCCGACGTGCCCGCCCCCAGCATGAGGATGCCCGCGCGCAACACCACGTTCGCCCGCCGGATCAAGTGCTTGGGCTCGAGCGCATCCTCATGGACGTGTTCGTCGAAGTTCGGTTCGTCCTGGGTGTCGTCCACGTGTCGTTAGCCTACGTCGGGGGCGGCGACAGTCTTGCTTGGGGCCGAAGGCCGAACGACTTGCAGTACCGATCGCGGAGTTTGGCCCGATACCACTTCGCAGGACCCAGGGGCATCTCGTCACGCCCTTGGCCCGACGGCTGCACCGATTTGCCCTGAACTCGGTGCGATTCGACCGAAATCGCCTGAAGCGGGCCGAGTTCAGGGCGAATCGGTTCGTCCACGCGGGTCGACCAGAGTCAGCGGAGTCGTGCGGCCAACTCGGCGTTCAGTTGGGCGAACTCCTGCCATTCGGGCGGTGTGGCCGCGGCGAGCCGGCCGCCGGTGTCGGCGGAGGCGGGCCGGGTGATCCAGCGGTCCAGGCGTCCGGCGGTGGCCGACAGGGTGAGCAGCACGCCGTCGGCCCAGCCGTTGACGATCAGGTCGTGGGGACGGCAGCCGGTCACGCGTTGGGGTGCGGCCAGCACGGTCACGGCCACCAGTTCCTCCTGGATCAGCTGAGCGGTCTCGAAGGCGAGCATTTCCTGCGCTCGCTCCCGGCAAGCGAGCATCGCGGCGGCATGGGTCGCCAGCGCCGATGGATCACCGCTCAGTACGCCCGTGATGCCAGCGGCGAACGCCTCCCGGTCGGCGACGCTCACGCCCCGTGCTTCGGCCATCGTCGTGTCCGCCGCGTCCGGATGCCGACCGGTGAGCTGCACCGGCCAGACCCGCAGCAGGCCACCGCGGGCCAGCCGGGCACGCTCGACGCCGAGGTAGGGGCCGAAGCTGAGCAGGTTTGCGTCGGGCGCGATGCTCAGCCGGAGCTCTGGCCGCTCGGGGGTGGGGTCGAGAACGAGCCAGGCCGGGATCTCGGCGCCACCGCGCACCCGGTTCCAGCGGGGGAGCGAGCGCTCCAGAAGGTTCCGCTCCAGCCAGGCAGCTTCGTGGACGGAGGCACAGACCAATGCCTCGACCGCGGCGATCTGGCCGGTCATCCGGCGCAGATGCGGACGGTCCACCAGCCCACCCCAGTACGAGAGCGTCCGGCTGCGCAGGTTGGTGGCGCGGCCGAGGTAGCAGACGCGTCCCCGGGCATCCCGGAAGCGGTAGACGCCAGGCTCGGCGGGCAGTAGCGCGCACGCCTGACGCGGGTTCACGCGATCAAGGTTCGAGCGTCCAGCTCACCAGGAGCCGCCGCCGGACGCGAGCAGGTTCGGGTGGTCCCGCCAGGCCGGCATCGTCGCCATGTGCGCTCGGGTCTGTGCCTCGACTTCGGCCAGCGGCGTGTCCGGACTCTGTTCGCGCTGCCAGGCGACCATGCGGGCGAATCGGGTATCGAAGTCCTGCAGGTTCCCGTCCGAGTCGGTGCAGTGCTCGCAGTACGTGCCGGCAGCGATCGGCTGTCCGCAGCTCTCGCAGACCATGGCCTGCTCCTTCCTGGGTGCGCGACGTTGCGTCCCCGGATCATCGTGTTCCCGCACAACGCGCAGGTCAATGGCACAAGGCATCCCAGAACGCACGCCAGTTGGAATGAGCTCGGCCGGTGGGCCGCACTGCAACGAAACCGGGCCGGGCGGAGTCTTGTCAGTATGCAGGTGGACGCGCGCGACGCGCTGCGGCCGGAGCCGGTCGAGACATTCGACGACTTCGTGCGCGCGCGCACCGACTCGTTGCTGCGCCTGGCCTGCCTGGTCACCCGCAACTGGGAGGACGCACGCGACGCCACCCAGGACGCCCTCGCCAAGCTGTACCCGCGCTGGTCGAAGCTGGAATCGGTCGACTACCGGGACGCCTACGTGCACCGCGCCGTGGTCAACGCCAGCCTCACCGTGCTTCGCCGCGTCGGACGCGAGCGCCCGGTCGGCGAACTGACTGGCCTGCCGCCCGCAGCTTGGGGCGACCCGGCCCGCGACGTCGCGAATGCCGACGAGGCCTGGCGGCTGCTGGGTGAGTTGCCACCCAACCAACGGGCGGCTGTCGTGCTGCGCTTCTACCGCGACCTGAGCTTCGCCGAAATAGCGGACGCGTTGGGCTGCCGCGAGGCCACGGCCCGCTCCCACGTGCATCGGGCGATGGCGACCTTGCGCTCCCGATTGGAAGGAGGAAGTGATGGATGAGGCCGAGAAGGCGTTCCGCGATGCCTTGGCGCGGATCGACCGGGCCGCGCCGCCTTTGCGTCCGATCCGGGCCGCGGAGGTGTCTGCCCGTGCCGTCCGCTCGTCCCTCCCGTTCGGACGCTGGCTCGTGGGCGCGGCCGCCATGCTCCTGGTGTTCGGCGGGGGCCTGTTCTGGTGGCAGGGACGGCAGACGCCGCTGGCCGCCATGCCCGCGGCCACCGATTCTGCGGTGCCTTCGGCGACGGCGAGTGCCTCCCAGACCCCGTCTGCGGAGCCCACGGAATCGTTAGCCATGCCCAGCGCGAACCCGATCTTCGAGGAGGCACGCGCGCTGCCGAGTGCGCCGCTCGCACTGAAACAATCCAGGAACCCGATCTACTGCGGCGAAGTGGTGCTCGACCAGGGCGAGTCCGTGGCAACCGAACACCTCGAGTGCCTGCAGAACTTCCTGGGCGCCGAGGACGTCGAGTTTGCCTTCTCCCGTCCGACCACTGAGGGCGACCCGATCGTCAGCTTCCTGATCGGCGCGCCGGGCAGCGACGAGTTCGACGTCTACACCACCGACCACTGGGACAAGTGGGGCTCCGACGAGTGGCTCCACCACCGCTGTCCGATCAGCGCAGCCAAGACCTGGGACGCCCTGCTGCGCTGCACCTGATCGCGCCGCAGTCGGTGCACCCTGGACTCCCCAGGAATCGGTGCCTGAGGAGCGCTGTATTGAGCCGCGTTGGTCCCAGGAACCGGTGCCTGAGGAGCGCTGTATTGAGCCGCGTTGGTCCCAGGAACCGGTGCCTGAGGAGCGCTGCACTGAGCTTGCGAAGGGCAGCGCGTCACGAAGGCCCGCCGCCACCGCTTCTTGATCGTGTCGACGGCCCTTCGTGACGCGCTCGCTCGTCCCTCGCGTGCGCTCCTCAGGGATCGGGGGTGGGGATTGCTCGTCCCTCGCGTGCGCTCCTCAGGGATCGGGGGGTGAGGATTGCTCGTCCCTCGCGTGCGCTCCTTAGGGATCGGGGGGTGGGGATTGCTCGTCCCTCGCGAGCGCTCCTCAGGGATCGGGGGTGGGGATTGCTCGTCCCTCGCATGCGCTCCTCAGGGGCCGATGGTGCGGACCGTTCGGCTGTTGAACGTCGTTCACAAAACCGTCCGGTTTCCTTCCGAGGCCCCCAGCGACGCTGCTAGGTTGCCGATTAGCCGTGCTTGCCAACCCCAATGGAGGGCCGCATGAAAGATCAACTTTTCGCAATGATGCAGCGAGTGGGCCGGGCGTTCATGCTCCCCATCGCCATCCTGCCCGTGGCCGGTCTGTTCCTCGGTATCGGTGGTTCGTTCACCAACACCACGATGCTGGAGAGCTTCAACCTGATGGGGGTGATGGGCCCCGGGACGGTGGCCTACGACGTCCTGTCGATCATGTCCGCCGCAGGCAACATCATCTTCGCCAACCTGCCGATCATCTTCGCGATCGCCGTGGCGCTCGCCATGGCGCGGCAGAACAAGGCGGTCGCCGCGCTTTCCGGCGCGATCGCCTTCTTCGTCATGCACGCGTCCATCGGCGCGGTCCTGGCGATCCGGTTCCCGGAGGAGTTCCTCGCCAAGTGCACCGAGGCACAAGCCGCGGGCCAGACCCTCGAAGGCTGCCTGCCGCCCGGCTCGTTCGCCACGGTGGTCGGCATCCCGTCCCTGCAGATGGGTGTGTTCGGCGGCATCATCGTCGGCCTCGGCGTCGCCGCGCTGCACAACCGGTACCACAACATCCAGCTGCACGAGGTGCTGTCGTTCTTCGGCGGCGAACGCTTCGTCCCGATCATCTCTGCGGTCACCTACCTGATCGTGGGTATCGCGATGGCCTGGCTGTGGCCGTTCGTCCAGATCGGCATCAACGCCCTCGGCGCGCTCGTGATCGCGTCCGGCTACGCGGGGACGCTGATCTACGGCATCATCGAACGCTCGCTGATCCCGTTCGGCCTGCACCACGTGTTCTACCTGCCGTTCTGGCAGACCAGCGTGGGCGGGACGATGGAGGTCTGCGGCGAGGCCATCCAGGGCGCGCAGAACATCTTCTTCGCCCAGCTGGGCTGCCCGGAGACCACGCAGTTCTCGGTGGACGCGACCAGGTTCATGGCCGGCAAGTTCCCGTTCATGATCTTCGGCCTGCCCGGCGCCGCGCTGGCGATGTACCAGGCGGCTCGTCCGGAGAAGCGGGAACTCGTTGGTTCGCTGCTGCTGTCAGCCACGCTGACCGCGATGCTCACCGGCATCACCGAGCCGATCGAGTTCACGTTCTTGTTCGTCGCGCCGCTGCTGTACGTGATCCACGCGGTGCTGGCGGGTGTCTCGTTCATGCTGATGCACATGCTCAATGTCGGGGTCGGTATGACCTTCTCCGGCGGCATCATCGACCTGACGCTGTTCGGCATCCTGCAGGGCAACGACAAGACGAACTGGATCTGGATCCCGGTCGTCGGGGTGGCCTACTTCTTCATCTACTACTTCCTGTTCAAGTTCATGATCGCCAAGATGAACCTGAAGACCCCGGGACGCGAGGACGACGACGAGGAGACCAAGCTCTACAGCCGCGCTGACGTGGACGCCAAGACCGGACGTAACACGTCCATCGGTTCGAGTTCAGGTGCGGACGCTGCGGGCGGGCCGAGTGGCGACACCATCCTGGCCGCTTCGGTGGTCAAGGGGTTGGGTGGCCTGGCCAACATCACCGACCTCGACAACTGCATCACGCGGTTGCGCACCGAGGTGAAGGACTCCTCACTGGTCGATGAGAAGCTGCTCAAGAGCACCGGCGCCGCCGGCGTGATGACCTCCGGCAAGGGCGTCCAGGTGATCTACGGACCGCGGGTGACCGTGGTGGCGAACGCCGTCCGGGCATTCATGGAGAACCCGGTGGAGGTCGACCTGAGCGGTGGGGTACCGGTGACCGAGGCCGCAACGGGTGCCGCGGCGACCGCGGTGGCCGTGGCGACCATCGTCCGCTCGCCGTTGGACGGAAAGGTGATCCCGTTGGCCGACGTCGAGGACCCGGTCTTCGCCGGCGGCATGGTCGGCCCGGGCGTGGGAATCCGTCCGACGTCGAACACCGTGGTCAGCCCGGTGGACGGCACGGTGGTGCTGGTCTTCCCGACCGGACACGCGATCGGCCTGAAGTCCGACACCGGGGTGGAACTGCTGATCCACATCGGCCTGGACACGGTGAAGCTGGACGGCAAGGGCTTCACCACCCTGGTCGAAGCCGGTGACATCGTCGAGGTCGGCACACCACTGGTCACGTTCGATCCCGAGGTGATCGAGGCCGCGGGCTACAAGCTCACGACCCCGGTGCTGGTGACCAACGCCGCAGCTCTGCCTGGAGAGCTGCAGATCGTGGCCGCCGACGACGTGAAGGTGGGCAACGGCCTGTTCGTGGTCTGATCCTGAACGGTGGGCCCGCAGCCGCTGGTCGGCTGCGGGCCCACCTGCGTCCCGATCGGGCTTGGTCCTCGGGGCCGCGCCCATCCCCGGCCCGATCGATCGCGCCTTCGTGGCCGGCCCACCGACGTCCGCGCTGAGGGCTAGCGGCAACGCCGAGGACTGGTGCTCGAGTGCTGGCCCTGGGCGTAAGTCCTAGTCCTCGGCGGGGTTGGGGTCGGCGACGAGGCTATTGGTGGCGTGGGCGTCCCACCAGTTGAGGACGCGGGTGGCGTGGAACGTGAGCCACTTGGACGGCTCGCCGACGGGAACGTCCATCTCGAACCAGACGCGGCCCGGGTGGCGGCGCTCCTGCAGCCAGGTGCCGTCCGGACGCCGGTCACTGCGCACAGCTTCGATCGCGTCAGCCAGCCGCGGGTCGGGGCTGACACCGTCGTGCAGCGCAGCGCTGCGAAAGTAGTCGGCGGCATTCAGCGCGCTGTAGACCCACCGGAACGGATAGGCAACGTGCTTCGCCCACGACCCGACGACCTCGCCCGTCGCCAGCCGGTACAGCAGTCGCCGCTGCAGCAGGTACTCCTGCGCCGCGAGCCGGGCCGCGCGCAGGGCGCGGTCGCCAGTTGCGATCTCGTAATAGAGGAGCCCTTTCAGGGAGTTCAGGGTGGAGTGGAACGACGAGCGGGTCGAACCGTCCACCCACTCGCAGTTCCAGCCGCCATCGGGAAGCTGGTGTTCGGGGAACCACTCGACCAGACCGGACACGTCAGCGCCCAGCCAGGTGCCGTTGGCAAGGGTGAACGCGTTGATGCAGCAGTCCACCTCGCCGCCCCAGTAGGGCAGTTGGTCGTACTCCCAACGGCTGTTCACGGCCAGCTTCTCTGCCGTCCCGGCCAGCGCGGACGCGTCCAGCCCCCAGTCACGCAGCGTGTTCAGCGTCCAGGTCGTCGCGGTGTAGGGCTGGCCGGCACCTTCGGCGGCTTCTGGGCCGTCGAACTCGAAATCGCCTGGGAAGTATGCGCCGCCGGCCCACTGTCCGTCCGCATCCTGGTGGGAGAGCAGTTCGGCCCCGAAACCCTCGGTAGCGACCCGCGCCCGCGTGGCCCGCCAGGTGTCCTCGGACGCGACCACAAGGTCACGCTCAACCTGCCACCGCAGCGCGGGATCGGAGTCGAGCAGCCAGTCGAGCAGCTTGGTTTCGATTGCCATTGCCGCACGTTAGCGGGGCCGGTACGCCTCGCGAAGGGGTAGTTCTCGGGTCGGTTTGGCTGAGTACCGACCAGATGGTGCCGCGATCTGGACCCGTGACCCGCCGAATCGGCAGCAAGCCGGTCAATCTAGAGCTCCAGGGTCCGATTCGCGGCAGACGGACGCCGTCCGAGACGAGCGAGCGGCGTTGCCCACGAATGGCGGCCGCCGGACCACGGCGGACGATGCTCAGCTCACGCGCGACGCGATCAGTTCCTTCAGCGCTGAAACGTCGTTGGGCAGCTCGACGACGTGGCGGGGCAGGTTCTCCAGGCCCTCGAACGCCGACGGGCGCGGGGGCTCCACGCCGATCGCCTCAACGATGGTGGCGGCGAACTTCACCGGCAGGGCGGTCTCGGTGACGATCATCGGCACACCGGGGCGGACGTGGTCGCGGGCCACCTTCACCGCGTCCGCCGTGTGCGGATCGATCAGTACGCCGTCGCGCGCCCACACGTCCGCGATCTGCGTCAACCGGTCGGCGTGCGTGGACGAGTCCGAGACGAACCCGAACCGCTCCCGCAGCTTGGCGAACCCAGGCGTCCCGGACAGGTCGAAGAAGCCTTCGCGAGGCAGCACCTCCGCGAACAACTCGCGGACGCGCGCCGCGTCCCGGTCGAGCAGGTCGAACACGAACCGTTCGAAGTTGGACGCCTTCGAGATGTCCATGCTCGGCGAGGACGTCTCGTGCGTCTCAGGGGCCGAGCGCACCCGGTAGACGCCGGTGCGAAAGAACTCGTCCAGCACGTTGTTCTCATTGGTCGCCAGCACCAGCGACTCGATCGGCACACCCATCATCCGCGCCACATGGCCGGCCATGATGTTGCCGAAGTTCCCGGTCGGCACGCAGAACGAGACCGACTGGTCGTCGGCAGTGGTCACCCGCAGCCACGATGCGATGTAGTACACGACCTGCGCCACCAGCCGGGCCCAGTTGATCGAGTTCACCGCACCCAGGGAGTAGCGCGCCTTGAAGACGAGGTCGGACGCGACCGCCTTCACCAGGTCCTGGCAGTCGTCGAACACCCCCGATACGGCGATGTTCACGATCGCGGGGTCGTCCAGGGAGAACATCTGCGCCTGCTGGAACGGCGACATCCTGCCTGCGGGCGTCAGCATGAAGACCCGGACCCGATCCAGGCCGAGCATCGCGTACTCGGCAGCCGAGCCGGTGTCGCCACTGGTGGCGCCGAGGATGTTCAGCTCCGCCCCGCGCCGTTCGAGCTCATACTCGAACAACTGCCCGAGCAGCTGCATGGCCATGTCCTTGAACGCCGCAGTCGGGCCGTTCGAGAGGTGCGCCAGCCACAGGCCGCCGTCCAATTCCGTGACCGGGACGATCTGCGGGTCGGAGAACACCCCGGGGCGGTAAGCCCGCGCACAGATGGCCCGCAGATCGGCGTCCGGAATGTCGTCGATGAACAGCGAAAGCACCGCGTGCGCCAGGGCCGCGTACCCGTCGGTCTCCAGCAAGGTGCGCCACGAGGCGAGCGTGCCCGCGTCCACCTGGGGGTAGGTCTCGGGCAGGTACAAGCCACCGTCGGGCGCGAGCCCCTCCAGCAGGATGTCGGTGAACCCGAGGGACGCGCCCTCAGGGTCGCGGGTGGAGACGTAGCGCACCCGTCAACTCTACCGACCCGAACCTGAACGAACGGGGACGGTTCCTTTTCGTTCAGGTTATCCACAGGGCTTGACCTCCACCTCAGACAAGCTGGATTCCGTACGGCGTGGAGTTGCTTTTAGCCATGCCAGCCTTGGATTATTCAAGGGTGCTCGATCCAGCTGCGCGTCCGCCCGCCCAGCCGGCTGGGAGCGAGCTGACCAGACAGGCGACCGCGATCCTCACGCAGGCTCAGAACCTGGCTGACCAGCTCCGCACCGAAGCCCAGGCTGAAGCGGACGCTGTGCGCGCCGAAACGGCCCGCAACCGTGAACTCAGTGAACAGCTGGCCCGTGAAGTGGCCGAGCACCGAGCGGCAGCCCAGGAGGCGATGACCTCTGCCGCGACCCGCCTCGAAGAGGCCCGCCAGGACTCGTTCACCCTGCTGCGCGACGCCACCGAGCAGGCGTCCGCGATCACCGAGGCCGCCGAACGGACGGCCGCTGAAGTCACCGCCAGCGCTCGCGAGGAGGCCGAGCGGCTCGTCGCCGAGGCCCAAGCGCGAGCCGCTGCGATGGTTGCCGATGCCGAACAGCTCGTCGAAGCCGGACGCCGGCAACTGGCGGACGAGCGCGCGTCCGCCGAGACCGACCTGACCGGACGCCGCGAAGCGCTCGAGGCCGAGGAAGCGAGGCGCCGCGAGCAGACCGACGCCGAGCTGAGCGCGCTGCACAGTGGCGTGGTCAGCGAACTCGGTCGTTTCCGCAGCGAGGCCCAGGCCGAGGCCGACCAGCGCTGGGCCGAGCTGGCCGCAGACCGGGAGCGCTTCGAGGCCGAGGCCGCCCAGGCACGTAGCGACGCGCATGCCGAGCGTGAGTGGCTCCGGGCCGAGGCCCAGGCGAAGGCGGACGAGCAGTTGGCCGCCGCCGAGGCCCACGTGAACTGGACGCAGGAGGCGATGGCCGGCCTGCGCGCGTCCGCCGAATCCGAGGTCGAGGCGATGAAGCGCCACGCCCATCAGGAGCTGGCTGAGCACGCGCGCAACGTCCGCGAGCAGGTTGAGTTGGCGTCCACGACCACCGCGCATCGGCATCAGGCGATGATCGCCGAGGCGACCGCGACCGCCGAGGACCTGCAGGGCCGCTCGAAGGCAGTCCTCGAAGCGGCCGAGCGGGACGCGGCCAACACCAGCCAGCGCGCCCAGGAGGAGGCCGAGCGGACGCTCAACCACGCCCGCAGCGAAGCGCAGGCCCAGCTGGAGCGGGCCGAGCGCCGGCTCGCCGAGGCCGAAGCTGGTGCGAAGCTGATTCGCGAGCGCTCGTCCGCCGACCTGGAGAAGCTGCAACGCGACACTCTGGCGAAGACCCGCGCGAGTCGCGAGGAGGCCGTCCAGCTGCTCACCGATGCCCGAACCGAGGCGGACGCGGCGCGCGTCGAGGCCCGCGGGCTGATGGAACGCGCCCGCGCCGAGGTTGCCGCCCTGGCCCGCCGCCGCGACGATATCAACGCCCAGCTCGGGCACCTTTCCGGGGTGATCGAGGCGCTGGCCGTCTCCGAACGTCCCAACCAAGCTCCCAACCAAGTGACGGAAGAGGAATCATGACCCAGCAGAACCCGGCGTTCCGGACGGTGATGCGCGGCTACGACCCGAACGAGGTTGAACGCACTCTTGGCGATCTGCGCAAGGCGCTTGAGGCGGCGCGGGCCGAGGCCGCGGACGGTTCGGTCGCGGCGACCAAGCTGAACTCGCAGGTGGCGCAGCTCACCGAGCAGGCCAACAGCTACCGGGCCCGCATGGCCGCCCTCGAGCAGGAGCAGAAGGAGTCCACTGCCCCGTCCTTCACCGAGCTGGGCTCGCGGATCGGCAAGATGCTGAAGCTGGCCGAGGACGAGGCCGCCGATCTTCGCGCCAAGGCACACGCGGACGCGGACCGCGTCACCGCCGAAGCCGCGGCTGCCGCTGAGGCGGCAACGACCGCCGCCGACCGTTACGCCACCGACGTCACGACGAAGACGGACGCCGAAGCGGCGCGCGTCCTGGAGGCGGCCAAGCGCCAGGCCGACGAGATCATCGACTACGCCGACCGCGAAGCCACGGCCCGCCGCGAGGAGGCCGAAGCGGTCTACGAGCACCAGCGCGCTCGCGCTGCGGCAGCTGCGGCCGACTTCGAGCAAACCCTCGCCGAACGCCGCAACAAGTCGGCCGAGGAGTTCGCCGCCCAGATGCAGAACAACGAGCAGGCCATCACGATGGCCCAGGAGCGGCAGGCCGCCATCGAGGCCGAGGCCGACCGCACCCTGGCCGAGGCGAAGGCCCAGGCCGAGGCCCAGCTCAAGGCGGCCCGGGACGAGGCCGCCCACCACGTCGACTCCGCACGGCTGGCTGCGGAGAAGATCCGCCGCGAGTCCGAGCGCGAGTTGCAGGCCGCAAGTTCGCGCCGGGACGCGATCACCGCGCAGCTGACCAACGTCCGGCAGATGCTGGCGACGCTCGGCGGGGCCGCGATCGTGAACCCGCTGGCCGAGCCCGAGGA
>DAORUI010000026.1:0-19210 GCA_035433085.1 Propionicimonas sp.
CGCCCGTGAGCTGCGTGGGCAGCGGAGCGAAGAGCCGCAGCAGTTCGATGAGCGTCGAGCGCTCGAGCCTTTGGTAGCCGCGCGGGAGGATGTCCTTCAACTCCGGGTTCGCAGCCTCGATGGCCTTGATCGCCTCGTCGACCGCCTTGCCGATGTCCTCGCTCTCGGGCAGGTCGACCAGGCAGGAGAGCCGGGACTGTTCGGGGACGTAGAGGACGGCCTTCGCCTTGTAGTCAGCGATCGTCGCAGGGTTACGTGCGGTCGCCTTGGCCTCGACCTCGCTTCGGACCGACTCAAACCTGTTTTCAGCGTACGCCAGGAACACCAGCCCGAGCACGGGATCCCGGTATTGCCCCGGCGTCAGCTTCGAGTTCGCACGCAACTCGTCGGCGGCAGCCCACAACGTGGCTCGTACCTTCGCGAGGTCAGTTGTCTTCACGACTGAAGGCTATCGGCGGCAACCGACGTTGGTGCTCGCTCCACGCGGACGAGCAAGACCCTTCCCCCGTTCCCTGGTGGAGTGCCACGAGTTCGTCTTGATCTGTTGCCCTGCCGTGACCATGGCGGTGGAGTTTCCTGAGGAGCGGGCATGGGGTGGACCGGCGGGCCTCGCCAAATGGTGGCATGACAGTGTGCGCAGAAGCCCGCACAAGTCTGCCGTGCTTAGGATGCGATTAGGATGCACGACGCCGAAAGCCGCTCCGGCCCGGGATGTAATCCCTAGCCAGAGCGGCTTCCCGCTGGTCGGGGTGACAGGATTTGAACCTGCGACCTCGTCGTCCCGAACGACGCGCGCTACCAAGCTGCGCCACACCCCGAACAGCCCTGACTGGGTCAGGGCCGAACCGAAGTTTAGCCCAACATTCCCGGCTCAGCCATTCGAGACCGGAGTGAGCGTCAGAAGCGTGGTTTCGGGCGGGCACGCGAACCGATAGGGGGCGAACGGGGAGCTGCCCAGACCGGCCGAGACGTGCAGCCAGGAGCTCCCCTCCGGCGTGACGTGCTGGCTGAGCCCCTTCGCCTGACGTGGCGGCAGGTCGCAGTTGGTCGTCAACGCGCCCCAGCCCGGCACGCAGACCTGCCCGCCATGGGTGTGCCCGGCGAAGATCAGCGGCAGCCCGTCTGAGGCCATCGCGTCCAAGACCCGCCGGTACGGTGCGTGGGTCACTCCGACCGCCAGGTCCACGCCGTCCGCGGGTGCACCGGCCACCAGGGAGTAGTTGTCGAGTTGATGGTGCGCATCGCTGGTTCCGCGGAACTCAAGCTTCAGGCCGCGCACCTCAAGCGTCGTCCGGCCGGTATTGACGTCCTGCCAGCCGCCCGCCTCGAACCCCCTGCGCAACTCCTCGGTGGGTAGCGGCGTAAGTTCGCCCCCGTCTTCCTTACTGCTCGACCGCGCAAGGTAGGCAAGCGGGTTCGAGAGCCGCGCCCCGTAGTAGTCGTTCGATCCGAACACGAACACCCCGGGAACTTCCCGCAACCGGCCCAACGCGTCCAGCAGTTCTGGCAGCGCCTCCCCGGACGCGATGTTGTCTCCAGTGCTCACCACCACGTCCGGCTCCAGCGCGGCGAGCCGCGAGATGAACGCCAGTTTCGGTCGCTGTCCCGTCGCCAGATGGATGTCTGAGATGTGCAGCACGCGTACCTTGGGTGCCCCCACAGGCAGTACCGGGACGCGCACGCGCCGCACCCGGAACGACCTGGCTTCGATGAACGTGCCGTAACCCACGCAAGCCACTGCGCCGGCAGCCAGGCCGGCGGCGAGATTACCGATCACCGGCGCGGCTTGTTCTTCTGCTCCTCCGATGGGGACGCGCTCGCGGACGGCTCGGCCGTCGGCTCTTCGACCTTCTTCGGACCCTTGCTGATCGCCAGGCCGATCTGGCTACCCTTCGGCGCTCCGCCGCTCGGGTTGGTCCAGAGGAACGTGCCCTTCGGCTTGTCGGACGCCACCGAGTACGTGTACGAGCCGAAGCCGGCCTCCCTCAGCCTGGCCGCGCAACTGCCCGCACCCATGCCCGCGCAACTCGGGATTCCCACGGTCTCGCCGCGCAACACCGATGCGGACGGCTCCACGAAGGACGTCCGCTCCTCGACGTCGGCAAGTCCGGCCGTCATGGCCGGCTTGAGCAGGTTGGCACCGGCGTTGTTGCCCGAGAAACCGCTCAACCAGCGTCCGGACGCAGGCAGGGTGACGTAGCGCAGGAAGTTGGGTCGGGCCTTCCAGAACTTCCGGTAGTTCTTGTTGCTGTCGTAGCTGATCACCGCCGCACCCACCAGATCAGGGGTGTAGCCAACCGTCCACACCGCACGGTTCTTCGGCACGGTTCCGGTCTTGCCGGCCATGTTGTACCCGGGCACCTTCGCGGTGTAGGCGGTGCCGCCGGGCGTGTACGGGCCTTGGAAGACCTTGTTCAGGGCGTCCGCAACCTCTTCGCTGAGCACCCGCTTGCAGCCTGCGCTGGGCACCTCACGCTCGGTGCCGTCCTTGTTCTTGATCGACTTCAGGATGATCGGAGTGCAGTGGACGCCGCGGTTGGCGAAGGTGCCATACGCCTCCACCATCGACAGCGGGGTGATCTCGATGATGCCCAGGGTGAAGGCCGGCAGCGTGTAGTTCTCGACGATGTCCAGACCCATGGACGCCTTGAGGCCCAGGCGCTGGGCCATGGTGGTCGCCTTGCAGATGCCGACTGCCTGCTCGAGCGGCACGTAGTAGTTGTTCACCGAGTACTTGGTGCCCTGCAGCATGTTCATCACGCCGGCCTCGGGGTTGTCCACCGTCCACTCGTCACGCTGCTTGAGGTCGCCGTTGCAGGTCGGGAACACCTGGCCCTGGTAGTTCACCGAACGCTTGACGCGGACGGTGAAGTTCACCCCCATGCCTTCCTCGAGGGCCGCTGCGGCCACGAACGCCTTGAAGGTCGAACCACCCTGGAAACCTTCGGCGCCACCCATGTCGGTGCCCACCGCGTAGTTCCAGAACGTCTCACCCTTCTTCCAGTTCGTGCCCATGACCGTCCGGTTCTGCGCCATCGCACGGATCAGGCCGGTCTTGGGTTCCATCATCGTGATCACCGAGACCACGGGGTCCTTCGCCGAGACGTACTTGGCGATCGTCTTCTCGGCCTGCTTCTGCGCCTTGGGATCGATCTGGGTGGTGATGGTCAGTCCGCCACGCATGATCAGCGCCTTGCGCTCGGCTTCGGTGCTGCCGAGGCTCGCGGTCTTGAGCAATGTCCGGTACGCGTAGTCGCAGACGAACGGGAAGTCGGAGTTCGCGCAACCCTTCAGGTAGTCCTTGCCCTTGCTCGGATCGTATTCGGCGGCCTTGGCCTCGGCGGCCTGGTCAGCCGAGATCAGTTTGAGTTCGAGCATGCGGTCGAGCACGTTGTTACGCCGCTCGATGGCCAGGCCCGCGTCCTTCAGCGGGTTGGTCGCGTTCGGGTTGCGCACCAACCCAGCCAACATCGCTGACTGGGCAAGGTCGAGCTTCGCTGCGCTGACCCCGAAGAAATGCTTCGCGGCCGCTTCGACGCCGTAGGCTCCATCGCCGTAGTACGCGATGTTCAGGTAGCGCTCGAGGATCTCGTCCTTCGAGAACTTCTCCTCCACAGCGATCGCGTAGCGCAGTTCGCGGATCTTGCGGGCGAGCGTGTTCTCCTTGGCCGCAGCCGCGGCCAGCTTGTCGTTCTTCACTTCGGCGTTCTCGACCAGCACCAGGCGGACGTACTGCTGGGTGAGGCTCGAGCCGCCCTGGGTGTTTCCCTGGCTGGTGCTCACGAGCGCGCGCAGCGTGCCTTGGAGGTCCATGGCGCCGTGCTCGTAGAAACGATGGTCCTCGATTGCGATCTGCGCCTTCTGCATGAGGGGCGAGATGTCCTTCAGCGACTTGTAGACCCGGTTCTCGTCATAGAAGTACGCGAGCACCGTCCCGTCCGAGTTCAACAGCCTGGACCGCTCGGACTGCGCCGGCGTGTCCAGTTCGGCGGGCAGTTGGTCGAGGCTCTGCACCATGGAGGTCGTGGTGCTGGTGGCCATGCCGGCGACGGGGACGATCAGACCTGCCGCCAGGAGCCCGCCGATCACCGCAACCACCAGGAACATGACGAGCGAGTACAGCCGTTTCCCCATGCGCATGACTTCTAGGGTACGACACCGTTCCCAAATTCCCTTGGCGGAGGTTCTCCGCGGCCGGGTTCGAACGGAATCTGTCCTAGTCGGGCTCAGCTTCTTGACAGCCGATGGGTCTCTCGCCTAGCAATTGCATACTGCTGTTGAAGTCAGTGGCCCACCCCAGGAAAGGTGAGAGCAATGTCGCTCGGAGTCGAAGACTGGACCCTTCAGGCCAAGTGCCGTGGGCTGCAGGACGAGCTGTTCCCCGAGGGTGCCGACCAGAAACGGGTTCGTTCGGTCTGCTACACCTGCCCGGTCCGCAACGAGTGCCTCGCCGAGGCTCTGGACAACCGCATCGAGTGGGGCGTTTGGGGCGGGATGACCGAACGTGAGCGTCGCCAGTTGCTGCGCCAGCGCACCGACATCACTTCGTGGACCTCGATCCTCTGCCCCAAACCGCATCACTGCCCCTGAGGCTCTGCCTTTCGGCAGGGTCAGGACGAACCTGGCCCGGCAATCCCGTAGCTGCCCGTTCACCAATGTGGGTGCGGCTGTCTAGGGTGGCCCCATGACAAAGTGGGAATACGTGACCGTCCCAGTGCTGGTGCACGCAACCAAGCAGATCCTCGACACCTGGGGAGCGGACGGTTGGGAGTTGGTGCAGATCGTGCCGGGGCCGAACCCGCAGAACCTGGTGGCCTACCTGAAGCGACCGGTGACCGAATGAGCCACGCTGCGCGGCTGGCCGAACTGGGCATCGAACTGCCCGGCGTGCCGGCACCGGTTGCCGCCTACGTTCCAGCCATCGTTTCGGGCGGTCAGGTGCTCACCGCCGGCCAGTTGCCGTTCGTGGACGGGAAGCTACCCGATGTCGGCAAGGTCAGCTCCCAGGTGAGTCCTGCGCGCGCGGCTGAACTCGCCCGCATCGCCGCGCTGAACGCGGTGGCCGCGGCGGCGTCCGTGGTCGGCGGGTTGGACGGGATCGCGCGGGTCGTGCGACTGGTGGTCTTCGTCGCCAGCGATCCCGGCTTCAGCGGTCAGCCGGCCGTCGCCAACGGCGCGTCCCTGCTGTTGCAGGAGATCTTCGGGGACGCGGGCGTGCACGTACGCAGCGCTGTCGGGGTCGCCGTGCTGCCGCTCGACTCCCCGGTCGAGATCGAACTGGTGGTCGAGGCGGCGTGACCACGGAGTCCCGGTTGGCGCTGGTCCGCAGGGCCAGAGCGATCAACCGTGGGCTCGGCGAGCTGTACCCGGACGCGCACTGCGAACTCGACCACGCTTCGCCGCTGCAGTTGCTGGTGGCGACCGTGTTGTCAGCGCAGTCGACGGACCGGCGGGTCAACACAGTCACGCCCATCCTGTTCGCCCGATACCCGGACGCGGCTGCGCTCGCGTCCGCTGATCGTGGTGAGCTGGAGGAGCTGATCAAGCCCACCGGCTTCTTCCGGGCCAAGGCGGACACGCTGATCAAGCTCGGCGCAGCGTTGGTCACCGACCATTCCGGCACGGTGCCGGGCCGGCTCGACGCCCTGGTCAAGCTGCCCGGCGTCGGGCGCAAGACCGCGAACGTCGTGCTCACCGACGCCTTCGGAGTGCCCGGGATCACCACCGACACCCACTTCATCCGGCTCTCCCAGCGGTTCGGGTGGACGAAGTCGGCCAAGCCTGAGGTGATCGAGACCGAGGTGGGCGAACTGTTCCCCAAGTCGGACTGGATCAACCTCAACCACCGCGTGATCTGGCACGGACGGCGGCGCTGCCACGCCCGGCGTCCGGCCTGTGGTGCGTGCCCGGTGGCGGCCTACTGCCCGTCCTTCGGGGAGGGGCCGACCGACCCGAAGGTCGCAGCCAAGCTCGTCCGGGAGCCTCGCGGATGACCAGGCGGGGTGGTCGTCTGTGGGCACTGCTCGGCTGGCTGACCGTGTTCGTACTCGCGGGCTGCAGCCCGTCCGCGCCTTCCTCGGGGCCGTCAGCCGCGGTTCCGTCCTACGCGACGCCAACCCCGAGCGCCGACCTGGTGGCGGCTCGGCGGGCGGCAGGCATCGCGGATTGCCCGGAGCCCGGCGATGCGTCCGTGCCCGGCGGGCTGCCCGACCTCACGCTGGACTGCCTGGGTGGTGACACCAAGGTGCGGCTGGCTGCGCTGCGCGGGCCGATGCTGATCAACCTATGGGCGCAATGGTGTGAGCCGTGCCGTGCTGAGGCTGCGGACCTCTCAGCCTTCGCGAGTACGCAGGATGAGGTTGCCGTGCTGGGCATCAACTACTCCGACCCGCAGCCCGAACTCGCGATCGAGTTCGCCGAACTGATGTCGATGAAGTACCCGCAACTGGTGGACGTCGAGGCGACCGTTCGCGGCCCACTGGGCGTGGCCGGCATTCCCCACACGGTGCTGATCGACGCCGATGGGGTCATCGTCGCAAGGCATCCGGGCGCGTTCCACTCCCTGGACGAGATCAAGTCGTGGGTCGAGCAGGGACTGGCGGCGTGAGCATCCCGGTACCGCCTGGGCTGCGCGCCGCCGCCGCGCAGTTCGACCGTCCGGATGCGCTGAGCTTCATTCGCGGGGCTCGGGCGCCGAAGGGCAAGCGGCGAGCGGCCGTCCTGATCCTGCTCAGCGGCGGGGCGGACGCCTATGAGGTCGTTCTCGTGGAGAAGCGAGCCGATCTGCGCAGCCACGCCGGCCAGATCGGCTTCCCGGGCGGGGGCTTCGAACCCGGTGACCTGACGCCGGTGGCCGCTGCGTTGCGCGAGGCCAACGAAGAGGTGGGTATCGAGCCGGGTTCGGTCGAGGTGCTGGGTTCACTGCCCGACGCGCACATTCCGCGCAGCGGCTTCGATGTCACTTCGGTCGTGGGCTGGTGGACCCGCCCGGCCACCCTCGAAGTCGTGGATACCGGCGAGCTGACCGCCGTCCACCAGGTGCCGGTGGCGCGCCTTCTCGACCCCGCGAACCGATCGACCTGGGTGCATCCGGGCGGCTTCCGCGGGCCGGCGTTCACCCTCGACGACCTGTACGTCTGGGGTTTCACCGCCTACCTGCTGGACGGGCTGTTCGACCTGCTCGAGTGGACGCAGCCCTGGGACGCCGACCGGGTCACCGAGATTCCGCCGCGTTTCCTGAGCGAACGTCTGTAGTCCGCCTACTCAAGCTCTTTGGGGCCCTCGCCGCCAAGGAGCGACGTGGCCGCGACCCGTTCCTGACCCCTGGTGATCGCGCCCTTGACCGCGTCCATGGACGCCTGCGCGCTGGCCGTGGTGGCCTTCGGGCCGGGCAGGTTGAGCTGCTGCTTGCCGATCAGCACGAGCACCCCGGCGAGCAGGAACATCAGCACCGCCATGATGGCGAAACCCCAAGCCAGCGCGCCAAGTAGGTCGATGCCGAACCAGCTCTGGAAGCCCAGCGACAGCCAGAACGAGAGCCCGCAGAACAGCAAGGTGGCACCCATGATGGCCAGGTAGCCCGCCCCGCCGAACAGTCCGGCCCCGATCCCGGCGGACTTCGCCTGGGGCAGCAACTCGGCCTTGGCCAACTCGAGTTCGCCCTTGACGATGGTGCGTACGTCGTCCTGGATGTTCTTGATCACATCGGCGATGCCGGACTGATCGGTCATTCCTTGCTCCTTCGGCCCGCTTTGTGGTCAGCCTAACTGCTAAGCCCAGCGCTCGGGTGGTGACTGCAGGCTGATCTGCAGTCCGTCCTCGGGCAGCCGCAGCACGCTGCTCAGTTCGGTGTGGTCAACTTCGGCCCGCGAGCACCGGACGGCGTATGGCAGCAGCAACGGTTCGGAGCGGGGAGCGGACGAGTCGTACACCTCGGCAACCTCGGCGAGCAGAGGCTCCGCAACGCTGATCTCAAGGGTGGCCAGGCTGGGGGCGGACGAGACCAGGTTCAGCATCCCGTCACGCGTGATCGGAACCCAGCGACGGAAGTCTCGCCGCTCGACCAGCGGGAAGTGGGCGGACGCGGGGATGGTGGCGCCCGCTTCGTCGGCTGAGCTCATCAGGGTTGGGTCGTAGCGGCGCACGATCGCGGCCAGGCGGCGCACCCACGGCACCGAGTCGTCGCGGACGGTCGCCACCACTGATAGCCGTCCGCCGGGTGCCAGGACGCGGGCGAACTCGGCCAACACCAGCCCCGGGGCCAGCTTGTGCATGCCCTGCGCCACCAGGACAGCGCTGAATGAGCAGGGCAGGAACGGTAGTGCGTCCGGCGCAGCGGCGACGCCGTGGAAGGTCGGCCGCCGACCGCACGCGCTGCGCACCGCGGCCGGCTTGCGGGAGGTGATCGTGACGCGGTTGCCCAGTTCTTCGAGATGGGCGGCGATCCCCGCCGAACTCCCGCCGATGGCCAGGACGGACCCGGGTCGCGCCGGCGCGAGCCATTCGGCTGCGGCGGCGGGAAAGGCTCCGGGCCGGGGAGTTGCCATGGGGGCATCGTAGGTTGCCGTGCTTGTGGAAGCCCGCCGAACCTCCGGTCGGTGTGCGGATCGCCTGTGGATGAGCGGCCGAGACGGATGGGTTGTCCACAGGGGCCGAAGTTGGCTGAGCGAATCCTGCGGCTCATGACGATGTTATTGGTGTGGCTGAAGCGAGTCGTGGCCGGGACGTGCTGGTGGTCGCTGGGGACGGGGAGACCCAGGACGTGATCCTGTCCGCGGTTGCGGCTCTCGCGCTGGACGCCGAGGTGGTGAGCGACCTCGAGCGGATTGGGCAGCCATGGCGGGTGGCCAGCACGGTGCTGGTGTCCGGTGACCAGGCGGCGGGCCTGGCCGCCCGCGCTCTGCCGCGGCGCGACGGGGTGTTCCTGGTGGGACCCGACCCCGTCGAGCTGTCAAGGTGGTCGGCACCGCTGTCGGCCCGGGTGATCCAGCTGCCCGAGGGGGGCGCATGGCTGGGTGCGGTGCTGACCGAGCGCAGCAGCGGGGCCCGGGCACCGGTGGTGACCGTGTTGGGGGCGTCGGGCGGCGTGGGCGCGTCCACGCTGGCCGCCGCCCTCGCGCAATTGGCCGCCGACCGTGGCGGCGGGGCGGCGCTGGTGGATGTCGACCCGCTCGGCGGCGGGATCGACCTGTTGCTGGGCGCGGAACGCACTGACGGCTGGCGCTGGCCGCGGCTGCGCGGGGCCGACGGGCAGGTTGGCGACCTGCGTCCGTACCTGCCGGTGGTCGAGCAGGTGTCCGTGGTCTCGATGGCGCGAACGTCGACCCTCGACCTGGCGCGCGAACCGCTCGCTGCGATCGTCGGTTCGCTTCGAACGTGGCACTCGTTGGTGGTGCTTGACGCCGGGCGGTCCTTGGGGCCGGCGTCTCGCGAGGCTGTTCGGCTGGCCGGGCGCGTGCTGTTGGTGGTCACGGCCGGCGTGCGCGGAGTGGCCGCGGCAAGAGCCACCGTGGACGTGTTCGGCCTCGAGCGGGTCGAACTGGTGCTGCGGCGCCGCCGTGGCGGCTTGGACCCCGGCCTGGTGGCCGAGGCGGTCGGGCTGCCGGTCGTGGCCGAGTTGCCCGAGGAGCCACGCCTGGTCGCGGCCGCCGAAGTCGGCGAGCCGCCGGCTCGGGGCTGGCGGCGACGCTACCGGTCGGCGGCGAACAGGGTGCTGGACGCGGTGCTGGCCGAGGAGTTCGGACATGGTTGATCCGGATCTGGACGCGGTACGCGCGCACCTCGGGCGGCTGGGTCAGCAACCCGGGCCGGTGGAGGTGGGCGCGGCCCTGCGCAGTCTCGGCATGCTGGTGTCCGACTCGGCGGTGCGTGCCACCGTGGCAGCGCTGCGCCGGGAGAGTGTCGGCGCCGGTGCCCTTGAACCACTACTCGCCCTGCCCGGGGTCACGGACGTTCTTGTGAACGGGCCCGATGAGGTCTACCTCGATCGGGGGTCGGGGCTGGAGCCGGCTGGGGTGCGGTTCGGCAGCGAGGCGGAGCTCAGGCGGTTGGCGGTGCGGCTGGCCGCGTCCGTCGGTCGCCGACTCGACGACGGCTCGCCGTTTGTGGACGCCCGGCTGCCGAACGGCGTCCGGGTGCATGCCGTCCTGCCGTGCGTCGCCGATGCGGGCACATGCATCTCGCTGCGGGTGCCGAACCGACAGCGACTCAGCCTCGATGACTGGGTGGCGTCGGGAAGTGTGTCGGCCGAGGCTGCGCGAATGCTGGCGGGGCTGGTGGCGGCGAGGCGGGCGTTCCTGGTGTCGGGTGGCACCGGCTCGGGCAAGACCACGTTGCTGGGCGCACTTCTGGCGCTGGTGCCGTCCGACGAGCGCATCGTGATCGTCGAGGACTCGCGGGAACTGCAGCCCGGCCACCCACACTGCGTGCGCCTGGAGGCGAGGCCGGCCAACGCCGAGGGCGCGGGCGCGATCACCCTGACCGACCTCGTCCGACAGGCCCTGCGGATGCGGCCCGACCGGTTGGTGGTGGGCGAGGTGCGCGGCGGCGAGCTGGCCGACCTGCTGCGGGCCATGAACACCGGCCACGAGGGTGGCTGCGGCACAGTGCACGCCAACTCGGCGGCCGACGTGCCCGCTCGGTTGGAGGCCCTCGCCGCGCTCGGCGGGCTCGACCGGGACGCACTGCACGCCCAACTGGGGGCCGCGCTGCGGGTGCTCCTCCACGTTCGCCGGCTTCCGGACGGGCGACGCTGGGTGGATGAGCTGCATCTGGTCACCCCGCAGCCGGACGGACGTTGCCGAACGGTGCCCGCGGTGAGATTCGAACCGGGGCGAAGCGAGGTTCGAGGGCCCGGCTACGCCGAACTCATGGGCCTGTCCGCCCCATGACTCTGCTCGCTGTGGTGGCCGCATTCCTTGCCGCCTGGGTGGGTCTGGGTCCTGATCCCGTCGATCGCTTACGGCCCGGCGGCGGCCCGTCCTGGCTACGAACACAGGTCTTGCGCTCCCGGCGGCTGGTGCCCGCTGCGATTGTGGTCGGTGCGTCCGGAGCGGGCACCGTCGGCTGGGGAGGGTTGGGCGGCTCGGTGGGGTTCTCTGTGGCGCTGCCGCTCATGACCGCATGGCTGGTGTGGCGGAGGCACCGGGGACGACGGGCTGCGGCGGCGAGCGGCCGAGAGGTTGCGGTCGCCTGCCAACAACTCGCCGGCCTGTTGCGCGTGGGGCACGTGCCCGGCGTGGCACTGCGGTTGGCCGCCAGGGATTCGCCAGTGCTGGCGAACGCGGCTGCGATCCACCAGATCGGTGGTGAGGTCGGTGCTGCCCTGTGCACTCAGAGCCGGGGCGCAGGCCTGTCGGCGCTGGCACAACTCGGCGTTGCCTGGGAGGTGGCCGAGAGCAGTGGCGCATCCATGACCGCGACCCTGGATGCGCTGGTTGAACGGTTGTCGGCTGATCGCGTGGTGCACAACGTGATCGCGGCGGAACTGTCCGCGCCCCGGGCTACCGGAAGGCTGCTCGCGGTGCTGCCGTTGGCCGGGTTGGGCCTTGGCTACGCGTTCGGCGGCGACCCGATCGACTTCCTGACCGCGTCCCTGCCCGGACAACTGTGCCTGGCTACGGGGGCGCTGCTCGGCTGCCTCGGTGTGCTGTGGACGGAAAGCATCGCCGGCAGCGAGGAGGGTTGAGATGACCGGGGCATTGTTGGCCGCACTGTCGGCGGCATTGGCGGTATGGACGTGGGGGTCACCGGTAGCGCGCCTGCGGAGTCGGGACGATCCGTCCGATGGGGCGGGGTCGGAGCCCAAGATCCCGCAGCGAGTGGGCCTTGCGTTGGCCACCGGGGCAAGCGCGCTGCTCCTGACCGCCGGACTGGGTTGGTGGGGCGTGCCAGCGGCGGCTGCCGTGGCGGTCGCGAGCTACCTGGTGCTCGGCCAGCTGGTCAGTGGCGAGGCCACGAAGCGGAACACCGAACTGGTTGCCGCGCTGCCCCAAGTCTGCGACCTACTGGCGGTGTGCCTCGAAGCGGGCCTGCCCCTGCGAAGAGCCGTTGCGGTCATCGGCGAGGTGGTCGAGGGGCCGATGCGGGGCGTGCTCGCGCAGCTCGCGGCCCGGGTCAACCTGGGCGCGGACGAAGCCGACGCCTGGGCCGAGGTAGCCGCACAGGAGCCGACCTTGGCCTCCCTGTGCCGCGAAGTTGCGCGGACGCTCGGCTCAGGCATGGGCCTCGCCCGGACGATGCGCGCTCTCGGGGCGGACGCGCGTCGAGAGGCGCTGGCCGCGAAGGAGGTGCGCGCCAAGCGGGTCGGTGTTCGCAGCGTGCTGCCGCTGATGGTGTGCTTCCTACCCGCGTTCCTGTTGCTTGGCGTGGTGCCCATCATCGGCGGCGTTGCCGGCCACCTGTTCAGGTGAATCACGTGCCCGCTCTGCCCGAGCTTTTCCACAGATTTGAGGTGGTCGGGAGCGTTGTCCACAACCACCGGTTCGGCGTGATCGTTTTCGACCCGACTTGCCGAAGGTATGGACGCGTCCGGTTGGACGCCGACGGAAGGAGAAGGAATGGCAGGCGAGTTGGTGGTGCGGCGGACGCGCGACGAGCGGGGCATGACGACGGCGGAGTACGCGGTCGGCACGGTCGCAACGGTGAGCGTGGTCGGGGTGATCATCGGCATCCTGAACAACCCGGAGTTCTCGAAGGTCATCTGGGAGATCATCAAGGCGATCATCACGGTGATCATCCAGGCGATCGCGGGGAGCTGAGTCGGGTCCGGGGCCGGTCGCGTTGCGGCCGGCCCGTGGCCGCGGTCAGTTCGTGGGAAGCAGGGACGACGATGGAACGGGCGATCGGGAGCACGCCGGCGAGGCAGCCAGCACCTCTCAAGGTTGGGCCCGGCCGGCAGCGGGGCATGGTGACTGCCGAACTCGCGTTTGCGAGCATCGGGGCAGCCCTGGCCGCAGTGGCGCTGGCCTGGCTACTGGCCGTGCTGGCGCTGCTGGTCAGATGTCAGGACACGGCGGCCGAAGTGGCACGGCAGGAGGCCCGCGGGGACCGCAGCGCGGTGGCGAAAGCGATCGCCGATCGGCCCGACGGCGCGCGGGTTACGGTGAGCAACCACGGTGAAGAGGTGCGGGTGACCGTCCGCCTCGAGGCTCGGCCCTGGGCGGACTGGCTGCCTTCGATAGCGCTGGCTACGAACGCCTCCGTGATTCGAGAGCCGGCATGAACGACGGCAGACAGCGGCGTGGGTTCGAGCGCGGCTCGGGCACGGTACTGGTTGCCGGGGTGACGCTGGTACTGCTCTTGCTGACGGGCCTGCTGGCAGTGGTGATCGGCTATCTGGCTGCACAGAACGACGCCCGCGGCGCCGCTGACCTGGTGGCCCTCTCCGCTGCCGCCGAGAGGGTTCGGGGAACGGACGCCTGTCGAGCGGCCAAGGCGACGGCCAGCGCGAACCGGGTTTCGGTGGTCAGCTGCCGAGTGGTCGGCGACAGCCTCGATTTCGTGGTGTCGGTGACCGTCGCGCGAACTGTTGATTTCGACGTGGCCGTGCTCCCTCGACGGGTCTTGGCATCGGCCAAGGCAGGTCGACTCGGACTCGGGTGAATCGGAGGCGTGTCGGTGATGTCAGCGCAGCAGCAGGCCCAGGAGTTCGGCTGCGGCAGGCTTGTCCAGTGGCTGGTTGCCGTTGCCGCACTTCGGCGAGACCACACAGGCAGGGCAGCCGGTCGCGCAGGGACAGTTCAGCAACCGGTCGAGCGTCGCGGTGAGCCAGGCGTCCATGACCTCGTAGCCGCGCTGTGCGAAGCCTGCGCCCCCGGGGTGTCCGTCGTGGACGAACACGGTCAGTTGGCCGGTGTCGTGGTGCAGTGCGGTGGACAGGCCGCCGATGTCCCAGCGATCGCACGGGGCGAAGGCCGGCAGCAGGCCGATCGCGGCGTGCTCGGCGGCGTGAGCGGCCCCCGGAAGGTCGCGGGCGCAGATGTCGGCCATGGCCTGGGCGGGCACGGTGTACCAGACGGCCTGGGTGCGCAGGCTGCGCTGTGGCAGGTCAAGGGGGTGCGAGTCCCACACCTTTCCGGACGCCTCGTCGCGCCGCAGGAATCCGGTTACCTGACTGGAGAGTTCGACAGCGCCGAAGTGAACCCTCCCCGCACCGAGCGGCCGCTCGGCGAGCACGCTGAGAACGCGGATGTCGCTCTCTCCGAGCGCCTGGGTGAAGTAACCCTCCTGGATGCGTTCGACCAGAGCGGCGTGCCCCTCGGGGTCGTACTCCAGCACCCGCCACTGGTCTGTCTGATGCAGGTAGACCGCCCCGGCATGGACGGTTCGGTCGGCGGCCGCCGGGTCGACCTGTCCGATCACCCGTCCGGTGGCAGCCTCGACCACAGCAACGTTTCCACCACCGATCGAGCGCAGGTCGATGGAATCGCTGGGACGGTCGGCGCGCGTCCAGAACCAACCGCCTGGGCGCTTGCGCAGGTGTCCGGCCGCGGTCAGTCCGTCGAGCAGGGCGGGCAGCGTGTCGCCGAACCAGCACCGGTCAGCCAGGGTCACCGGGAGTTCCGCCGCCGCAGCCGCCACATGCAGCGCGAGCACGTGCGGGTTGTCCGGATGCAGGACGGTGCGCTCGACAGGCGCATCGAAGATCGCATCCGGGTGTTCGCAGAAATAGGCGTCCAGAGGGTCGGGACGCGCGATCAACATGCCGAGGGCATCCCTGCCGGCGCGACCCGCGCGTCCGGCCTGCTGCCACAGGGCTGCCCGGGTGCCAGGGAAGCCGCACGTGAGGACAGCGTCGACGCCGGAGATGTCCACGCCCAGTTCGAGAGCGTTGGTGCAGGCGACGCCGCGGAGGCGTCCGGACTGCAGGCCGGCTTCGAGTTCGCGGCGATCATCGGCGAGGTAACCGCCGCGGTAGGGCTGGATGCCGTCCGCATCGCCCGCCTTGCGCTGGGCGCGCAGCGCCACCAGTTCCGCCTGCACCCGAGAGGTGGTGAAGGCCAGCGTCTGTCGGCCTTCACCTACCAGTCGGGCGAGCAGGTCGGCGGTCTCGTGGTGCGGGTCCCCTTCCGGCTGCCAGATCAGGTAGTCGAGCGCGGCCCGCCGGGAGGTGTCGGTGGCCACCTCGATCACATCGTTCACCCCGGCCAGGCGGGCGAGCAGGTCGCCGGCGTCGGCCACGGTCGCGGAGGCTGAGATGAACACCGGGTCGGCGCCGTATTGATGGGCCAAGCGGCGAAGCCGACGCAACACCGCGGAGACGTGCGCACCGAAGACGCCCCGATAGCGGTGGGCTTCGTCGACCACGACGTAGCGCAGGCTCGACAGCAGCCGCGTCCACTGCTGGTGGCGAGGCAGTACCGAGCGGTGCAGCATGTCCGGGTTGGTGAGCAGGTAACGCCCGAAGTCGCGCGCGTAGCGGCGTTCCTCCGTGCTCGAATCACCGTCGAGGGTTGCCGTGCGCCAACCGGGGATCGCCAGCGAGCGACACACCCGCGACTGGTCGTGGGCCAGGGCTTTCGTGGGGGCGAGGTAGAGGGCACTGTGCTGGCGACCGAGGTCGAGCGGGCCGGGGTCGATCTCGACGCCGACCGTTCCGTCCGCGGACGCGGCCAGCACGGGCAGCAGGTAGCCGAGGGTCTTGCCCGAGGCGGTCCCAGTGGCCAGCGCAACGTGGCTACCGCGGAATGCTGCCTCGGCGGCGATGGCCTGGTGCTCCCATAGCTTGGTGATGCCGTTGACCGTGAGTGCGTGCCGCAGCCGCTCGCTCACCCAGGTCGGGAACTCGGCCGTTCTTCCTTCGTCAGCCGGGCGGTGATGGTGGTGGCGCACCCTCGGATCGCTCGCCAGCCAGTCAGGTACCGCCACCCCGCAAGCCTGCCACGCGAGAACCGGAACGCCTGCCAATCAGGCTGGCGATGCAATGGCGGTGGTCAGTCCGCGGTCCGGGTCGTCCTCAGCTCGGTGGTGACGGCGAGCCCGAGGTCGGCCAGGTCGGCGAAGTAGGTCTCGGCGGGCACGACGTGGGCCTGCAACCAGAGGCCGGGAAGGCGGACGCTGCCGTCCAGCAGTCGACGAAGGCAGGCGACCACGGGCGCGGCCGTCATGAAGTAGCCGTCGTCTCCGGCCACCTCGATGCTCGCGGTGGCCGGGGAGCCGTCGAGCAACCCGGTCGCGTCCAGGCGAAGCACCATCCGGTGCGGCGGTGGGTAGCTCGCCAGGCGGCGGAACGACCACCGGGTGAATCGGGCAGCCAGCGGGTGCAGCGCGGGCACCTTGAGCATGGCCATCAGGATCGGCAATGCCACGTAGTCCATAGCGGGGCTGAACCCGGCGATGTAGAACCCGCTGCGATTCAGCGTGGGGTACAGCTTCGGCAACAGGTCCATCTCGGCGAGCGGCATCGGCACGCACGTCTTCGCCCCGATCGGTGGCCCGAAATCGACCTTGGGGCATTCCGACATCTTCAGCTTGCGGTTGGTGCCGTCGATCCAGGTCACCAGGTCGAAGTGGTCGAACTCGTGCAGCATCTCGGCCACGGTCGAGCCGGCCAGCGTCTCGGCGCGCCAGTCCAGCCGCATGCCGCCGTACACGTCCGCGGTCTCGAGATCGTCCAGCCGTCCGCCCGCCCAGCGCACCATCGCCGCCGGCAGTCCCGGATGGAACCCACCGTCGGTCACGAAACAGCATCCGTTCGCTCGGAGCTCGGGCTCCAGCGCACGCAACGCGGCCAGTTTCGCCGGTGAAGAGAGCAGCGTGTCCATCCAGTCGGCCCCGGCTTCCGCCACCATGCGCGCCAGTGCACCGATCCGCTCCGGCACGCTGGCGGTCACCACCACCAGCGTCGCCCCGGCGACCAGGCGGCGGACCTCCTCGTCCACGGTGGCGTCCACCTGCTCGATCAGCACGGCGGCGGGCCCGCTCACCACGGCCGCGGTCGCTGCCAGCCGCCCAGGGTCGCGTCCGGCGAGCACGAGCTGGTCGCCAGCTCCCAGGCTCGGCGAAAGCAGGCGGGCGATCTCGCGTCCGGCGTTACCGGACGCCCCGAGCAGCACGATCCGCATGATGTCCTCCGAGCGTGCGTGACCTCTCCACTGTCCCAGCTTCCCCGCCGCGCCACAGACGTTCTGCGAGAACCGACCGCCGCGCCCCTGGCAAGCTGGGCCCGTGCTCACCGATCCCGACATCGCCCGACTGCGCTCCGACCTTCTCGCCGCCGACTACACCCTGGATGGCCTGACCGAGCGTCTCGGCGCCATCGCTCTTGCGGCACTGGCGCGCAACTCCTCGATCGCGGCCAGTCGCGTGCTCGGCGACGCCACCGACCCCCAAGCCGACGCGATCCGCGTCTGGCTGCTGCAGCAGCCCGTTCCCGCCTCCCGGCTCGAGCGCTGGGCGAGCCTCCCCGCACTGCGGGCCGCCGGCCTGCTCACCGGGGACGCCGAGTTGCACGCCACCATCGAGCTCAAGCCCCACGGTTCCGATCGTCGCGAGGGCTGGATCTGCTCCGACCAGACCCCGCTCGACGGCCAGGTGCCCCAGCCGCTGCCAGATTTCGTCCTCGGCGCCTCACCCGCGTCCACGACCCTCACCCAGCTGGTGCCGCCCGGACACTACCAACGGGTTCTCGACCTGGGCACTGGCTGCGGCATCCAGGCGCTGCACCTTGAAGCGGACGAAATCGTCGCCACCGACCTGAACCCACGCGCGCTGGACCTCGCGCGGATCGGCCTGGGGCTCTCCGGACGGACGGCCGACCTTCGCTTCGGCTCGCTCTACGAACCGGTGGCGGGCGAGCGGTTCGACCTGATCGTCACCAACCCGCCCTACGTGCTCAGCCCGCCGTCGGCGTCCCGGCTGGTCTATCGCGAAGGCGGATTCACCGGCGACGAACTGATGCGGACGGTGGTGTCCCAGGCGGGGGACCACCTGACCGACGGCGGCCTGCTCGTCGTACTCGGCAACTGGGCGGTGACCGACCCGGAACGTTGGGCCGATCGCGTCGCGGAGTGGATCGAGCCGGGCGGCTGCGACGCGCTCGTGCTGCAGCGCGAGCTGCTCGACCCCTACGAGTACGTGGAGATCTGGCTCGCCGATGCCGGCCTGGTCGGCACGCCCGAGTACTCGCGGCGCTACGCCGAGTGGCTCGACTATTTCGCGTCCTGCGGAATAGTCGGCGTCGGCATGGGCTGGATCGCGCTTCGCCGCAGCGGCCGCGCGCAGCCGCTGGTGCGGATCGAGGAGTGGCCGCACGCCGTCCATCAGCCGGTGGGTAGGGCCTTCGGCGACTTCTTCACCGCGATCGCTCCAGCCGAACTTGCGGACGCGGACTTCCTCGCCACTCATCTTCGCGTCCACCCCGACGTCGTGCAGGAGACCATCGGGACGCCCGGTGCCGCCGATCCGCAGCACATCGTCCTGCGTCAGCAATTCGGTTTCGGCAGGGCGGTGGAGGCGGGGACGGCGCTCGCAGCGATAGTCGGCGCCTGCGACGGCGACCTTCCGGTGGGCGTCCTGATCGCAGCCGTCGCCAGCCTTCTGGACGCCGACGCCGACCACCTGCGAACCGACGTACTCCACCAACTGCGCCGCCTGGTCGCCGACGGCTTTCTACTCACCGACACCACCGACACCACCGAGTTGTCAGCCGGGGGTTCACAGGTTCTCACAGGGTTCGTACAGCCTGCCCATTGAGTGACCGCGTTCACTGGAGACCAGAAAGAGAACGGAGTCCACGACGATGGCAGAGCTTGACGACACCCGCGAGTCGGGCGTCCACCCCTCCCCGGACGGCACCGAGCCCACCCAGGTGCTGCCCACCACCGAGCCCACGCAGGCATTCCCCCAGTCACCTTGGGCACGGCCGGCCGACGTCGGCGGCAACTGGGCGGCGCCGGACGCCACCACTCGCTTCGACGCCACCACGCACATTCCGACCCAGCCGGTCGCCACCGGTTGGCAGTCGGCCGGGCAGCAGCCCTACTTCCGTCCCGGCACCGGGCAGCCGACCTCCGCGCAGCCCGTTCCTGCGCCGTCCTCGGGCCAGCCGACAGGCCAGCCGCCCTACGTTCAGCAGCCCTACGGCCAGACCCCGAACCAGGGCTACTACCAGCAGGGTTACTACGGTCAGCACAACCAGCAGGGCTACCCACAGCAGTACGCGCCCCAGCAGTACGCGCAGCAGCCCAACCAGCAGTACGCCCAGCAGCCC
>DAORUI010000026.1:19310-23512 GCA_035433085.1 Propionicimonas sp.
CAGCAGCCCAACCAGCAGTACGCCCAGCAGCCCTACGGCACGAACGGGTACTACTACCCGCAGCCGACGCCGCCCACGCCGCCCACGCAGACGAAGAAGCGCTGGCCGATCGCCCTCGTGGCGATGCTGGCCGCATTCGTACTGGTGGCGTCCGGCTCGTTCTGGGCGGCGAAACAGCTCGACGGCGCGACGCCGTCCTCGACGCGTACCACCCAACCGACGATCGAGCCCTACGTCCCCACCGAGGAGCCGACCGACGAACCGACCGTCCCCAGTGGTCGGAATGAGGAGGAGACCGGCGGATCGGTCACCAGCAACGGCGTGAGCGCGGCGCAGTCCGCCGGGGTGGTGCTGATCGAGGCCGAGACCGCGTCCGGGACGGCAGCTGGCACCGGCATGATCCTCACCGAGAGCGGCAAGGTGCTCACGAACTACCACGTCGTGGCCGGCTCCACCGACCTTTCGGTGACGGACGCAGTCAGCGGCAACACCTATGCGGCCACCGTCCTCGGCTTCGACCAGACCCGGGACGTTGCCGTGCTGCAACTGACGGACGCAAGCGGTCTGACTACGGTGAATATCGATGACGACCAGGTGCAGGAGGGCGACGAGGTCGCCGCGGTGGGCAACGCGAACGGCGGCGGCGAGTTGGTCGAAGCCCCCGGCCAGGTGACCGGCACCGACCAGGACCTCACGGTCTCGTCCGACTCGCCCTGGGGCAATACCGAGGACCTCACCGGACTCATCGAGACCGACGCGGGCGCCGTCCCCGGTGATTCCGGCGGCCCCATGTTCGACGCCGAGAACGAGGTGCTGGGCATGACCACCGCCGGCTCGACCCGGGAGGGCACCAGCTACGCCGTCCCGATCGCCACCGCCTTGGCAGTGGTCGACCAGGTGGCGTCGGGGACGGATGCGGGCACCGTCCGCGTCGGCCCGGCGGGCTTCCTCGGCATCAAGGTCGCCGACGCCGACCAGCGCTCCAGCGGAAAGACGATCACCGAGGTGGTCGCCGACAGCCCGGCCGAGGAGGCGGGAGTCAAAGCCGGTAGCACCCTCACCCGAGTTGGCGACACCGCGATCAAGGGCAGCACCAACCTGGCCACCGTGATCCGCGCTCTCGAACCCGGCCAGCAGGTGACCATCGCCTGGACCGCCCCCAACGGCTCGGCGAAGGAGGCCACGGTCACCCTGGGCAGCAGCCCGGTCAACTGACCCCGAAACCCCGAGTTGTCAGAACTTCACGGCGCCAGGGCGCCGTGAAGTTCTGACAACTCGGGGTTCGGCGGGGCGGACCACGGTGGTCTACCATCCGACGCGAAGAACTAGAGTGAGCGATCGACTCGTGTCCCCGAACGCCAGGAAGAAGCCAAGTGGCAACTGAGCAGAAGATCCGGCTCGTGATCGTGGAGTCGCCGACCAAGGCCGTCAGCTTGGCCAAGTTCCTTGGCTCGGGTTACGTGGTGGAGTCGAGCCGCGGCCACGTCCGCGACCTGCCCACCGGCGCGTCCGAGGTGCCGGCCAAGTACAAGGGCGAGAAGTGGGCGCGCACCGGCGTCAACATCGAGGCCGATTTCGAGCCGCTCTATGTGGTGGCCGCCGACAAGAAGGCCACGATCCGCGACCTCAAGGCCAAGCTGAAGAACGCGGACGAACTCCTGCTCGCAACCGACGAGGACCGCGAGGGCGAGGCCATCGCGTGGCACCTGCTCGACGAGTTGAAGCCGAAGGTTCCGGTCAAGCGGATGGTCTTCCACGAGATCACGCCCGAGGCGATCCAGGCTGCGGTCGCTAACACTCGCGAACTCGACACCGACCTCGTCGACGCCCAGGAGACCCGGCGCATCCTCGACCGGCTCTACGGCTACGAGGTCTCCCCGGTGCTGTGGAAGAAGGTCATGCCGAAGCTGTCTGCGGGCCGGGTCCAGTCGGTCGCCACCCGGCTTGTGGTCGATCGCGAGCGGGAGCGCATCGCCTTCCGTCCGGCCGCCTACGCCGACATCGAGGCGATCCTGGACGCCGGAGCGGACGCCGACCCGCGCACCTTCGCAGCCAGGCTCAACTCCTTCGGTTCGCGCCGGATCGCCCAGGGACGCGACTTCGACTCGCTCGGCAAGCTCAGCGGCAAGGACCTGCTGCAACTCGGCATCGACGAGGCCGAGCGGCTCGCGTCCGACCTTGCCAAAGCGAGTTACGCGGTCGCGAGCGTCGAGGCCAAGGGCTACACCCGCAAGCCCTACGCGCCGTTCCGCACCACCACGCTGCAGCAGGAGGCCGGCCGCAAGCTCGGCTTCACCGCCCAGCGCACCATGTCGGTGGCCCAGGAACTCTACGAGCGTGGCTTCATCACCTATATGCGTACCGACTCGGTCACGCTGTCGAGCACGGCGGTGGACGCGGCCCGCGCCCAGGTGAAGGAGCTCTACGGCGGCAAGTATCTGCCCGCCCAGCCGCGCGTCTACACCTCCAAGGTGAAGAGCGCGCAGGAGGCGCACGAGGCCATCCGTCCGGCTGGCGCCAGCTTCCGCACGCCACAGCAGACGGGCCTGCACGGCGACCAGTTCCGGCTCTACGAGCTGGTCTGGAAGCGCACGATCGCCTCCCAGATGAAGGACGCCGAGGGCGAGACCGTCAGCGTCCGGATCGGTGCGACCCTGCCCGAGCGGGTTGCGGTGACCGATTCCGCCACCGGCGAGGTGGTCGAATCCGGACGGGCGACGTTCGCCGCGTCCGGACGCACGATCACCTTCCTCGGCTTCCTGAAGGCCTACGTCGAATCGGTCGACGACGACGCCTCGACCGACGACGCCCAGGCGCGGCTGCCGCAACTCGCGTCCGGGCAGCACTTGGACGTCGAAAAGGTGACCGCAGCCCCGCACGAGACCAAACCGCCGTCGCGCTACACCGAGCCCTCGCTGGTGGCCAAGCTCGAAGAGCTGAATATCGGCCGGCCGTCCACCTACGCCTCGATCATCCGCACGATCACCTCGCGTGACTACGTGTTCAAGAAGGGTTCGGCGCTGGTGCCGACCTGGCTGGCGTTCGCGGTCACCAGGTTGTTGGAGGAGCACTTCGCCAAGCTGGTCGACTACGACTTCACCGCCGAGATGGAACAGACCCTCGACGAGATCGCCCGCGGTGAGGCCGCCCGGATCGCGGTGCTCAAGGACTTCTACTTCGGTCCGGAGGGGTCGGCGCACGAGGGCCTGGAGAAGCTGGTCAACGAACTCGGCGAGATCGATGCGCGCAAGCTGTCGACCTTCAGCCTCGGTGACGGCGTGGACGTGCGGGTGGGCCGCTACGGCACTTACGTCGAGGACGGCGAGGCGCGCCGGGCGAACGTCGATCCGGACCTGGCGCCGGACGCGCTCACCCTCGATCTCGCTCGGGAACTGCTGGCCAAGCCGGCCAACGAGGAGCGGGTGGTCGGCACCGATCCGGCGTCCGGCTACTCGATCATCGCCAAGGACGGACGCTACGGTCCGTACGTCACTGAAGTACTTCCCGAGGACGCACCCAAGTCGGCCAAGCCGCGGACGGGCTCGCTGTTCGCGTCCATGAACACCGAGACGGTGACCCTCGAGCAGGCGCTCGAGCTGCTCGGCCTGCCACGCGTGGTCGGCAAGGGCGCCGACGGTGAGGAGATCACCGCGCAGAACGGACGCTACGGCCCCTACCTGAAGAAGGGGACGGATTCGCGCTCGCTGACCAGCGAGGACCAGATCTTCGAGATCACCCTTGCCGAGGCAGAGGAGATCTACGCCCAGCCGAAGACCCGCGGACGCTCGGCGGCGTCCGGGCCGCTGCGCGAACTGGGGGCGGATCCGGTCAGCGCCAAGCCGGTGGTGATCAAGGACGGCCGCTTCGGTCCGTACGTGACCGATGGCGAGTTCAACGCCACCCTGCGGCGCACCGACTCGATCGAGGCGATGACCTTGGAGCGGGCCGCGGAACTGCTGGCCGAGAAGCGGGCCAAGGGTCCCGCCCCCAAGCGGACGGTGCGTCGCACCACCAAGACCGCAGCCAAGAAGCCGACCAAGAAGTGATCCCCACATTCCCTGAGCTTGACGAAGGGCAGGGGGCGCCCCTTCGTGACGGCTCGCTCGCAAGCTCACGAGCCTCCTCAGGGAGCGTTGTTGGCAAGTCAGGCTCGCTCGCAAGCTCACGAGCCTCCTCAGGGAGCGTTGTTGGCAAGTCAGGCT
>DAORUI010000027.1:0-23182 GCA_035433085.1 Propionicimonas sp.
TCGGCGGGGTCGCCGGCATCCTGTTCGGCTATCTGGTCTGCCAGATCGAGATCAGTGGTTTCCGTGCCGTGATCGAGCCTGGCTCGGTGGCGCTGGCCTTCGGTTTCGCCCTGGCGGTCGGGCTGTTCTTCGGCATCTACCCGGCCACCCGGGCCGCGTCGCTGCGTCCGATCGACGCACTGCGCTACGAGTAGCCGCACACTCCATCGTCCAGAAAGGCCTCACGAAACATGAACCTGCCAAGCGCGTCGGACGAGACGACGTCCGTCATGGCCGCCAGCGGCTTCAACTACACCGATGAGCCTGCGGTAGAGCAGATCGACACCGAACTGGAAGACGATGCGGACGCGGAGTTCCAACCACGGCTACGCGCCCGGATGCACTGGCTCACGCGGGTGTTGATCGTCCTGGCCATCTTTCTGGTCGGGTTCGTGACCGGCGTGCTGGTCGATCGCGCGCTCTTCGGGTGAGCTTGGCCGCGGGGCGTAACCCCTAGTCGACGGCAGGTTCGAGCAGCGCGGCCAGCATTCGGGTGGCGGACGCGGTGTACACGTCCAGGTCGGAGACCATCCCGAGCGTCCGCAGCACGGCCAAGCCCATCACCAAGCCCATCGTGACTTCCAGGACTCCGTCCGGATCGGCGTCCGGCGCGTGCTCGGCGCACCACTCGGCGAGGAACGTGCGAACGCCGACCTGCATCATCCCGGACTCGTCGCGCACCATCCTGGCCAGTTCGGCGTTCCCCCTCGCCCCGGCCCACACCTGCAGCATCAGCTCTGGGGTGCGATCGTCCTCCACCACGTGGGCCAGGGCAGCGGCCAGCAGGTCTACCGGCGAGAGGTGGGCGGCGCTTGCCACCATCCTCGCCAGCGGCGCGGCCAGGATGCTGCGGCCGACCTCCATCACCAGCCGCTCCTTGCTGCCGAAGTGGTGGTAGATCGCTCCGGCCGAGGTTCCAGAGCTGGCAACGATGTCCGAGATCGAGGTGCCGGCCACGCCGTTCACCCGGATCAACTCGGTGGCAGCATCCAGAATCGCCTGTCTGGCATTGGCTGGACGGGTCGCTGCAGTCACGCGTGCAGGCTACTCCCGAGGCCTGGTCGGCAAGTGGGATACCACCCTCCGGAACGATCATTCTGCTAGGCTCTGGCCCAACAGAACGATCGTTCTGGAATGGAGGAGCCATGGCTCGCCAGGCGTTGCTGGGGCTGGATGTCGGTTCGACCACGGTCAAGGCGGTTGTGCTCGACGGAGATCGGCTGCTGTTCAGCGACTACCGCCGCCACAACGCGGACGCCCGGGGCGCCCTGCGCGAGCTCCTCACCGACGTGGCCGATCGCTTCGGCGACCAGCCCTTCCGGACCGCAGTAGCCGGCTCGGCCGGTCTAGGTGTGGCCGAGTTGATGGGCGTCGACTTCGTCCAGGAAGTGATCGCGGCGACCGCGGCCATCGAACGCTACGTGCCCCAGGCCGATGTGGTGATCGAACTCGGCGGTGAGGACGCCAAGATCACCTATCTGCACCCGGTCGTCGAGCAGCGGATGAACGGCACTTGCGCCGGTGGTACCGGTGCCTTCATCGACCAGATGGCAACCCTGCTGCACACGGACGCGGGCGGACTGGATGAGCTCGCGTCCCGGTATCTCAACCTGTACCCGATCGCGTCCCGCTGCGGCGTGTTCGCCAAGTCCGACCTGCAGCCCTTGCTGAACCAAGGCGCCGCCCACACCGACCTGGCGGCTTCGGTGTTCGCGGCGGTGGCGACCCAGACCATCGCGGGGCTCGCTTGTGGGCATCCGATCCGCGGGAACGTGGTCTTCCTTGGCGGTCCCCTGCACTTCCTGCCGCAGCTTCGCCGCGCCTACGAGCGGGCGCTGGCCGACCATGCGTCCTCCTTCACCACCCCGGAGAACGCGCACCTCTACGTGGCGATCGGGGCCGCGCTGGTCGCGGGGGTCTCGACAGGCTCGACCAGCGGAGCTGTCTCGACAGGCTCGACCAGCGGAGCTGTCTCGACAGGCTCGACCAGCGGAGCTGTCTCGACCCTTCGACAGGCTCAGGGCGGCGCAGGCTCGACCAGCGGGGGTGGGGCGTCAACGCACCGCATCCCCGACCTGCTCGGACGCCTGCGCGACCGCGTGCTGATTCCGCTGGGCAGCGCGCGGCTGCGTCCGCTGTTCGCCGACGAGGCCGAGCGTGAGGAGTTCGCACAGCGCCACGCGTCAGCCAGGGCTGACCGCAGCGACCTGGCCGCGGTGTCCGGCCCGGTCTTCCTCGGGATCGACGCCGGCTCGACCACGGTGAAGGCCGTCCTGCTCGACACCGACGGCCGCATCGTGTTCTCGCACTACCAGGGCAGCAACGACCCCGTGCACGTCGCGCTCGGCATCCTGCGCGACATGCTCACCCAACTACCGGACGCCGCCCACCTCGCCCGGGCCTGCGTCACCGGCTACGGCGAGGGTCTCGTCCGCACCGCGCTGCGGCTGGACGATGGCGAGATCGAGACGATGGCGCACTACCGAGCCGCCAAGCAGTTCGCCCCCGGCGTGACCTCGGTGATCGATATCGGCGGCCAGGACATGAAGTTCCTGAAGATCCGCGGCGGCGCGGTCGATTCGATCGCGGTCAACGAGGCCTGCTCTTCGGGGTGCGGCTCCTTCCTGCAGACCTTCGCCGCCTCGATGGGCACTGACGTCACCCAGTTCGCGGCCAGTGCGTGCGCGTCCTTCGCACCGGTCGACCTCGGCACCCGCTGCACGGTCTTCATGAACTCCTCGGTCAAGCAGGCCCAGCGTGAGGGCGCCAGTGTCGGCGACATCGCCGCCGGACTGTCCTATTCCGTGATCCGAAACGCTCTCTACAAGGTCATCAAGCTGAAGGACGCCGGCCAACTCGGCGAGACCGTGGTGGTGCAGGGCGGTACCTTCCTCAACGACGCGGTGCTGCGTGCTTTCGAGTTGCAGACCGGCGCTCATGTGATCCGTCCGGACATCGCCGGTCTGATGGGTGCCTACGGGGCCGCGCTCACGGCCCAGCGCAACTGGGTGGTGGGGGAGCGCAGCCAGGCGCTGGCGCTGACCGAGATCGACGACTTCAAGGTCGAGACGAACCTGGACGTCTGCCGGCTCTGCCAGAACCACTGCCAGCTGACGATCTCGACCTTCGGTGACGGTACCCGGCACGTCTCCGGCAACCGCTGCGAGCGCGGCGCCAGCACTGAGAAGGTGCCCAAGAAGTCCGAGGTGCCGAACCTCTACGACTACAAGTATCGGCGCATCTTCGGCTACCGCCGGCTGACTGAGGACAAGGCGACCCGGGGCGACATCGGCATCCCGCGGGTGCTGAACATGTACGAGAACTACCCGCTGTGGTTCACGGTCCTCACCAGGCTGGGCTTCCGGGTGACGCTGTCGGGCCGCTCCAGCCACGAGGTGTTCGAGCAGGGCATGGAGTCGATCCCGGCCGAGAACGTCTGCTACCCGGCCAAGCTCGCCCACGGGCACATCGAGCACCTGCTCGACCGGGGGATCTCGACGATCTTCTACCCGTGCGTCCCGCTGGAGGCCAAAGAGGTCGAAGGTGCCGACAACCACTTCAACTGCCCGGTGGTCGCCTTCTATCCCCAGGTGATCGAACGGAACCTGCCGCGACTGCAGGAGCCGGGGGTGCGCTACCTGTCGCCGATGCTGAACCTGAACGACCCAGTGAAGCTGGCCACCCGGCTGGTCGAGGTCTTCGCCGATTTCGGTGTCACCGCCGAGGAAGCCACCGAGGCCGTCCAGGCCGGCTTTGAGGAGGACGCGCGAGTCAAGGCCGACGTCCGGGCCGAGGGACGCCGCGCGCTGGCCTGGCTCGCCGAACACAACGCGAAGGGCATCGTGCTGGCCGGCCGGCCCTATCACGTCGACCCCGAGGTCAACCACGGCATCCCCAGCCTGATCACCGGCCTTGGCATGGCCGTGCTGACCGAGGATTCGCTGATCGAGCCGGACGCGGCCGCGCTGGCCCGTCCGATCCGGGTGCGTGACCAGTGGGCCTACCACACCCGGCTCTACGAGTCGGCCGCGGTGGTGGGCCGGCGTCCGGAACTGCACCTGGTGCAACTGAACTCGTTCGGTTGCGGGGTGGACGCGATCACCACCGACCAGGTGCAGGAGATCATCGAGCAGGCCGGTGACATGTACACGATGCTCAAGATCGACGAGGTCTCGAACCTGGGAGCGGCGACGATCCGACTGCGTTCGATGAAGGCCGCGGCGGCGGAGCGGCGGGGGTCGGCGACGGTGAGCACGCTCGGTCCGCTGGGCGAGAGGCGGCTGTTCGACGAGACCGCGAGGGACACCCACACCATCTACGCCCCACAGATGGCGCCGATGCACTTCCGGCTGATGATGCCGGTGTTCCGCAAGTTGGGGCTCAACGTCCAGTTGCTGGAGAAGGCGTCCTCCGACGACGTCGAGGTGGGCCTGAAGTACGTCAACAACGACGCCTGCTTCCCGGCGATCATGGTGGTCGGCCAGTTGGTGAACAAGATCCGCTCCGGCGAGGCCGACCCCGACCGCACCTCGTTGGCGATCACCCAGACCGGCGGCATGTGCCGGGCCACGAACTACGTCGGGTTGCTGCGTAAAGCGTTGGTCGACGCTGGGTATCCCCAGGTACCGGTGTTGGCGATCAGCGTCCAGGGCCTTGAATCCAACCCGGGCTTCAAGCTCACGCCGGCGCTGCTGCTGCCGGCGATCCAAGCCCTGATCCTCGGCGACCTCTTGCAGACGGTGGTGCTGCGGGTTCGGCCCTACGAGGTGACGCCGGGTTCGGCGAAGGCGCTCTACGACAAGTGGGACCGGGTCTGCCAGGAGTTCCTGCAGTTCAGCGGTTACTCCGCCACCCTGGGCCGGAACCTGGGCTTCACCAGCCTGGTGAAGCAGATCGTCCGCGACTTCGACGAACTGCCGCTGACCGGCGAGGCCCGCAAGCCGCGGGTCGGGATCGTCGGAGAGATCCTGGTCAAGTTCCACCCGGACGCGAACAACCACGTCGTCGACGTGGTCGAAGCCGAGAACTGTGAGGCGGTGCTGCCGGGCATCCTGCAGTTCTTCCTGATGCCGCTGTATTCCGCGCAGTTCCAGTGGGAGACCCTGGGCATCGGGCCGCGCTCGCACCACGTGAAGAAGCTGGTGCTGTGGCTGATCGAGAAGTTCCAGGCACCGGTGGTGGCTGCCCTGAAGCGCACCGGCAAGTTCGACCTGCCGCCCCGGATGAACGACCTGGCGAAGAAGGCGGACGGGATCATCTCGATCGGTACCAGGGCCGGCGAGGGCTGGCTGCTGACCGCTGAGATGGTCGAGCTGATCGAGCTCGGCGCACCGAACATCATCTGCGCGCAGCCGTTCGCCTGCCTGCCCAACCACGTGGTCGGCAAGGGAATGTTCGCCGAACTGCGCAGGCGGCACCCGCAGGCCAACATCGTGAGCGTCGACTACGACCCGGGCGCCTCGGAGACCAACCAGCTGAACCGGATCAAGCTGATGGTGGCCGTGGCCCACAAGCGCCACACGACCATCGAATTGCCGGTGCTGGTGGGCGCGTCCGCCCAACTGCGGACGCCCGGCCCGGTCTCGCCGGTGGACGCCTGGGACGACTTCGGGGCCCACCTGGGCTGAGCTCCGCCGAGTTCCTCAGGGAAGCGCTGATCAACGATCCCTGAGCTTGACGAAGGGTCGTCCATTCGCTCGTGGCTACGGGCTTCGTCAAGCTCAGCCTGCGTTGGGCGCATTGATCAGCGGTTCCTTAGGTCGGCCCCGGGTTCGTGCTCACAGGTGACGCACAGATGAGGTGAATGTGCCTGATGGGTGGCTCGCCCAGGCTGGGGCCATCAACCCAAGGAGCTCATCGACATGACTCTCGTGATGGATCCCCGAATCCAGGCGCCGGCCACCGCCGTCCGCCCGCTGCCCCCGACCCCACGCACGCCCGGCTGGTGGCGCGACGCGGTGGGTGTCGCCACCTGGGCAAGCATGCTGGTGGTGGTGGCGCTCTGGGTCGCCGGCGGCGGGCTGCAGGCTTTCGGCACCCTCGCGGGGGCACTGAGCAGCGTCGGCCGGCTCACCGGCCTGGTCTCGGCGAATCTGCTGCTGATCCAGGTGCTGCTGATGGCGCGCATACCGATGGTGGAGCGCGTCTACGGGCAGGACGAACTGGTGCGCCGTCACCGCTTGGTCGGTTTCACATCCTTCAACCTCATGCTCGCCCACCTGGTATTCATCGTGCTCGGCTATGCGCTCGAGGCCGGCCTGAACCCGTTGGTCCAGGCCTGGGAGATGGTGGTCGACTACCCGGGCATGCTGCTGGCGCTCGCCGGTACCGTGCTGTTGGTGCTGGTCGCATTCACCAGCATGCGACGCGCTCGCCGCAAGCTGCGCTACGAGAGCTGGCACCTGCTGCACCTGTACGCCTACCTCGGGGTCGGCCTCGCGCTGCCGCACCAACTGTGGACCGGTTCGGAGTTCCTCGCCAACCCGGTCGCCGCCGCCTACTGGTGGGGCCTGTGGGCGGCCGCCGCGGCGTCCATCCTCATCTGGCGGGTCGCGGTGCCGCTGTACCGGAGCCTGCGCCACGAACTGCGCGTCGTGCAGGTCACTCCCGAAGGACCGGACGTGGTCTCGGTGGCCATGACCGGACGCGACCTCGACCGGCTCGGTGCCCAGGCCGGGCAGTTCTTCAACTGGCGCTTCCTGGCCGGCCCGGGGTGGACGCGAGCGCACCCGTACTCGCTTTCGGCGGCCCCGGACGGGCGGACGCTGCGGATCACGGTGAAGGACCTCGGCGACGGCAGCCATGGGTTGTCAGGCGTTCCGGTCGGCACCCGCGTCCTGATCGAAGGACCCTACGGCCGGTTGCACCCCGGCGTCCGGACCAGCCGGAAGGTGACCCTGATGGCGTCCGGCATCGGGATCAGCCCGATGTGCGCGCTGCTCGCCGGACTGCCTCAGCAACCGGGCGAAGTGACCCTCATCTATCGGGCCGCTAGCGATGCCGACCTCGCCCTGCGCGGTGAGATCGAGACCGTCGCCCGCCAGAACGGCGCGCGGGTGTTCTACGTCGTCGGGAATCGCATGCCCGGCCGTCCATCCTGGCTGCCGGCGTCCGCGGGCGCGCTGACGGACGCCGAGGCTCTGGCCCAACTCGTGCCGGCGATCGCCGACAACGACGTCTACCTGTGCGGTGCCACCGCATGGATGGACGCCGCCGCGCAGGCCGCCCGTGACTGCGGGGTCCCGGCCGAGCGAATCCACTGCGAACGTTTCAGCTGGTGAACCAACACCGATTCCTGGGAGAGAACGAATGAAGAAGATCATCACCGCCGTCATGGGCACGATCAGTGGGCTTGTCCTGCTGTTCAGCTACCACACGAGCACCAACGCGGAAGCCACCACGAGCCCGTCCACCGACACCGGGACGGGCACCAATGAGGCGACCGCGCCCAGTACGCCGAACTCGGCCGAGAGCACGGCCCCGTCCCCTTCCGCCAGCGAGAGCGCGTCGGAGAGCGCTACCGACACTTCGGGTGGCTCGTCGGAGTCAGGCACCTACACCGGTGACGAGGTAGAGACCGAGTGGGGCGTGGTGCAGGTGCAGATCACCGTGGAGAACGGGAAGATCACGGCTGCCGAGGCGATCGAGTACCCGAACGAGAACCCCAAGGACCAACGGATCAACGCCTACGCGCTGCCCATCCTCAGCTCCGAAGTCCTGGACGCCCAGAGTGCCGACATCGACGCGGTCTCCGGCGCCACGGTCACCAGCGACGGCTACACGGAGTCGCTGCAATCCGCCCTCGATGCAGCGCACCTGGGCTGATCGACATGGCGACCTTCACGGCTGCGCCGGTCGCGGACGCGGTGAGCTCGGTCCCCTCGGGAACTGCAGCTTCGCCCCCGCGGCGCGCCTTCGTCGCCCAGATCATGGGGCTGCCGATGAGTGTGCACGTCCGCGGGCCACGGGCGCAGGCGGACGCTGTCGCCGAAGTGGTGGCGTCCGCGTTCGACGAGTTGCGCACCGACGAGGCCATGTTCAGCATCTGGCGACCGGACAGCCCGGTGAGCCGAATTCGCGACGGCCGCGATCAGCTTTCGGAGGCGCACCCGCGGATTCGACACGTCGCCGGATTGTGCGAACTCGCCGGGCAACGCACCGGCGGCGCGTTCAGCGCCTGGCTACCGGACGTCGCGGGCACGCTGCGGTTCGAACCGACCGGCCTGGTGAAGGGCTGGGCAGTGTCCGAGGCTTTCGCAGGGCTGCGGCGGCGGTTGGCCGGGATGGGCGCCCACGATGTTCTCTTCAACGCCGGTGGGGACATCGTCGTGGCGTGCAGTCGCACCGACACGCCTGATTGGTCGATCGCGATCGAGGACCCCCGCGATCGCAGTCGGCTCCTGCGCACGCTGCGCCTTCGCACCGGCGCGGTCGCCACTTCGGGCACGGCTGCGCGCGGGCGACACATCACCGACCCGGCCACTGGCACCCAGGCGGCGGGGCTGCTCTCGGCCACGGTGATCGGCCCGGAACTGACGTGGGCCGACGTCTATGCCACCGCGGCCTTCGTGAAGGGACCGACGGGACTCGGTTGGCTGGCCACGCTCGCCGGCCACGTCGGCGTGCTCGTCAGCCTGGACGGACGGGTCTCCTCGGTAGCGGCATAGGTGCCCGTAGTGGCTCGTCCGCTCGGCACCCGATGGGACACTGGGGGCATGAACGACGTACGCGCTGGTGCCGCTTTGACCATCGCCCAGTTCACCGACAACTACGGACCGGCGCACAGCGGCATCCTGTATGCCGTCCAGTTCCTCGAGGAGCAGGTGCTGGCCGCCGGGCACAAGGTGCTGTTGGTGGCGCCCGTGGCGAAGGGGCCGAACCCGCTCGCCGGGAATCCCAACCGGCGGGAGGTCCGGTTGCCCAGCGTCCCGGTGCCCGGCATGAACGTCCGGTTGGCGATGGGCCAGGACTTCGACTACCGCTTCGCGCAACTGGTGGCCAACCCGCCCGACCTGATCCACGTGCACGGCCTTGGGCCGGTGGGACTGCTCGGCATGTGGGTCGCCGAGCGGACGCAAACGCCGCTGCTGGTCACCTGGCACACCGACTTCGAGGCGTATGCCGATCACTACTGGCATATCGCCCCGTTCCTGAACGCGGCCTACAAACTGCACGAGCTGCATCGTGCCGACGACCTGTGGAAGCAATTGAAGAAGCTGCGTCCGGCCCGACCGCAGCGTGGACGCGCCCAGGTCGAGCTGCTGGAGCTGGCGTCCCAGATGCTCACCCAGGCCGATCTGGTGACCACGCCCTCGCCCAAGACCGGGAAACGGGTGTTGGAGATCGCCCCGGCTGCGCGGGTGCGGGTCGTGCCCAACGGCGTGGACGCCCTGCCCGAGTTGCCGCCGATCGACCGGGCGCGCGGGCCACGATTCACCTACATCGGACGCATCTCGCTGGAGAAGGGCGTCGGCCTGCTGCTGGACGCGTTCGAACTCGTTCGCGACCGGATCCCCGATGCGGAACTGATGGTCGTCGGCGACTGGCGCAAGACCGCTCCTCGCCTGCGTCGCCAGTTGCGGGACGCGGCCGCGGCCGGCGGGGTGCGGTTGACCGGGCCGATCCAGCGCAACAAGCTCGGCGCCTACTACTCGTCCGCGGACGCCTTCGTCTTCCCTTCGCTGTCGGACACCCAGGCGTTGGTGCTCCACGAAGCCGCGCATGCCGGTCTGCCTTTCGTCACGGTCGACCACGAACTCGACCTGGTGATCGACCCGGACGTGAATGCCACTCTGGCCCGGCCGAACCCGGTGTCGCTGGCCGGTGCGATGGTGCGCATGGTCGGGCTGCTCGAGGACGCCGATTTCGCGGCGACTGCCCACGCGCGCAGCCGTGAGCTGGCGGCGAAGTGGACGATCGCCAGCCAGGCGGACGAGTTCGTCGAGCTCTACCGTGGGCTCGCCGCCGGTGAAGCGATCGAACTCACTGCGGGACTGACCCCCGAGCACGGCCGCCGGGTGTTCCCGAGCCGCCGGGTGACGGCGCAGTTCAGCCCCGGGGTGCGGACCGACTGACGCCGGTCGCCCCGTCCCGTCCCCCCGATTCCGCCGAGGGCTAGCGCCAACGTCGAGGACTGCGTCCTGGCCGCTAGCCCTGGACGCGAACGCTAGTCCTCGCCGGGGTGGGGACGCGTCAGTGGTCGGCGCGGCCCAGGAGTTGGGCCGCCAGCAAGCCGGCGACCAGGCCGTTCACGGCGCCCATCGCCACGTCGGTGGGGTAGTGCATGCCGACGTGGACCCGCGACCAGCCCACCCCGATCGGGTAGGCCAGGCACGCCGCGCGGGCTGCCGCCGCCAGCGCTGGTGACTTGATCTCGCGGGACAGCCGGGCGTAGACCACCATCAACGCGACCGCCCCACCCACGTGCCCGGACGGGAACGAAGACGTCGGCTGGTCGTGGTCGAGTCGCTCGATGCCGGTTGGCCGATCCCGCCGCACCGCCGCGCCGGCAATCAGGTAGGTGACGGTCTCCAGGCTGAGGGCCAAGGCCGGCGCAGCGGCTCGCCGCCAATCACGACTGGCCGCGAAGACCGCACCGACCGCCACGGCTCCGTGAGCGATGGCAGCCGGTACGTCGGAGGCGGCCGAAAGCGTCAGCGCGGCTTTGTCGACCGCGGGGGCGCGGTGACGCTGAAGCCGCTTCACCAGCCCCAGCTCGGCTCGCCCCACCTGCTTGTTGGCGGCCAGGGCGCGTCCGAAGACGACGTTCGTCGCGACCAGTCCGGCCAGCGGCAGCACCCAATGCTTCGGCATCCACGCAGGTTAGCGGTCAGGTTGGAGTCGGTTGAGGCGAGTTCACCGGCGCGTCCGCTGGATGATCACTTTCAAGGGTCGGTGATCGCAGTACAGGTGCGCCGGCTTGTTTCACTCTTCGCTTCGCCCGATGTGCGGGTTATCAGGCCCGAGCTGGACCCGACCGGGTCGCATTCGCCCGATGAGCGGGTTATGAAGGGCCGCAGCAGGCTCGTAACCCGCCTATCGGGAGAAGCAGCCGCGAACCTTCGAGCAGGCACCGTCATATGCCGCCTATCAGGCGAAAGACTGGGCTCTTCGCCGCTTCGCCCTAGTAAAGGGATGTTCCTTCGTGGCGACCCTTCGTCAAGCTCAGGGAGCGTCTGCGGCGCCAGCTCCTAGCGCTGCTGCGCGGCCGTTCCCAGCACCTCGACCAGTTGGTCGAAGACCGCCGGGCCACCGGCCACGATGGAGTTTCCCTTGAGCAGGGAGACCGGCGTCAGGTAGTCACTCACGCGGGCGCCAGCCGCCTCCAGGACGGCGACCGCGCCCAGGCAATCCCAGGCGTTGATGTGCGCTTCTACGTAGCCGATGATGCGTCCGCAGGCGACGTCGCACAGTCCCAGCGCGCCAGACCCGTAACGGATGAACAGACCGCGGGCGTGCAGCAGGCGATCGAGCACCGGGACCACCTGGTCCGGGCCGACCCGCGGGGACGCGCCCAAGTAGGTGAGCCCCTCGCTGAGGCTGGTGGCCTGGCTGGGTGAGATCGGACGCCCGTTGCGAGTGGCGGCGAACCAGCGTCCGCCTTCGAAGAGCTCGTCGGTGGCTGGTCGATAGACCAGTCCGAACTGAAGGATGCCGGCCTGCACGAAGGCGATGGACACGCACCAGTCGGTGAGGCCGTTGACGAAGGGCTGGGTGCCGTCGATCGGGTCGACCACCCAGAGTCCTTCGGTGCTGTCGAGGTCGAGCCGGCCGGTCTCCTCGCCGAGGAAGCCGTCGTTCGGAAAGGCCTGCAGCAGTTCGTCGCGGATCAGCTGTTCGGTCGCCAGGTCGGCCTCGCTGGCCATGTCCTGAACACCCTTGGACTGGATCTCAAGGGTGTCGAAGCGTCCGAAGTAGTCCAAGGCGAGCCGGCCAGCGGCCAGCGTCACCTCATGGGCCTTGTCGAAGCGCGGCTGGAGTTCGTGCATGGTGATGCTCCTTCGGGGTCGCTCCGGCCAACCTAACCCAAGCCGTCGGGGGCCCTTCGACAGGATCAGGGACCGTTGGCTGAGCCTGACGAAGCCTTGGGGGCCCTTCGGCAGGCTCAGGGAGCGTTGGCTGAGCTTGACGAAGCCTTGGGGACCCTTCGGCAGGCTCAGGGATCGTTGGGCAGGGTCGGCGGACCCTTCGTCATGCTCAGGGATCGTTGGCTGAGTCCCTGGGACCGTTGGCTGAGCTTGACGAAGCCCCGTGACCCTTCGGCAGGCTCAGGGAGCGTTGGGCAGGCTCGACCGACGGAGTTGGAGCTTCGCTCAGGCGGCCTTGCGGGTGGCCACCAGGCCGCGGGCTGCGTCCGCGATGCCTTCGACCGTCAGGCCGAAGTGCTCGAACAGCCAGCCGGTCGAACCCGTGGGGGCAAAGGTGTCCGGGACGCCGAGGGAGCGCACCCGGGTGGGGTGGTCCCGGCTGACTAGTTCGGCCACTGCACCGCCGAGGCCGCCGGCGATCAGGCCTTCCTCGACGGTGACGATGCCGCCGGTCTCGCGGGCCGCCGCCAGGATGGCGTCCTCGTCGAGCGGCTTGACCGAGGCCACCGACAGCACCCGAGCTTGGATTCCGTCGGCTGCCAACGCATCGGCCGCAGCCAAGGCCCGGTGCAGCACGGTGCCGTTGGCGGCGATGGTGAGGTCGGAGCCGTCCCGCAGGACGACGGCCTTGCCGGGGGCGAAGACGTAGTCGTCGGGGTGGACGGCCGGGACGGGCATCCGCGAAATCCGGATGTAGACCGGCCCGTCGTGGCCGTAGGCCCAGCGGACGGCCTGCTCGGTCTCGGCCGGATCAGCGGGCACGATCACGGTCATGCCGGGGAGGGCGCGCATCCAGGCGACGTCCTCAATTGAGTGGTGGGTGGCTCCCAACGGCCCGTAGGCCATGCCGGGGCTCTGGGCGCACAGCACCACGTGGTAGTTGCTGTAGGCCAGATCGGCCTTGACCTGTTCCATCGCCCGGCCGGTGAGGAAGCACCCGGCGCCGGAGACGAAGGGCACCTTGCCGCCGTTGGCCAGGCCGGCACTCACACCCACCATGTTCTGTTCGGCGATGCCGACGTTCACGGTCTGACCAGGGAACTCCTTGACGAAGCCATCCAGCTTCGAGGAGCCGACCGAGTCGTTGACGATGACGACCACGTTCGGGTCACGCCGGGCGAGGTCGGCCAGCGTGGCCGCGTAGCTGCTGCGGCAGTCGTAGGTCTGGCTCACTTCTTCTCCTCCAGTTCGGTGAGGATCGCTTCGATGTCTTCGTGGGTCAGCTCACCGAGGATCGCCTCGATCTCGTCCGGGGTCGGCACGTGGTGGTGCCAGGTGACTTTGTCGGACATGAACGAGATCGGGTGGCCCTTGTGGGAGTTCGAGATCACGAACGTCGGCTTGCCGGGCTCGGGGGCGGCGGCGAACGCGTCCAGAATCTGGTGGTAGTCGTGACCGTAGATCTGCACGACGTGCCAGCCGAACGCGGATGCCTTGTCGGCCAGCGGTTCGAGCGCGATCGTCTGCTCGGTGGGGGTGCCCATCTGCAGGCGGTTGCGGTCACAGACGGCGTAGAGCCGATCGAGGCCGAACTGGGCACCGGCCATCAACGCCTCCCAGTTCGAACCTTCCTGCAACTCGCCGTCGCCTAGCAGTACCACCGTCCGCCGGGACGAGCCGTCCAGCTTGGCGGCCAGCGCGGTGCCGACCGCGAACGGCAGGCCGTGCCCGAGGGCCCCGGTATTGGTCTCGATCCCGGGGATGTAGTTCCGGTTCGGGTGACCGCTCAGCCGAGAGTGCGGATCCATGAAGGTCATCAGCTCGGCCGGGTCGAAGTAGCCGGCCAGCGCCATCGCAATATAGAGAGCGCCGGCGGTGTGGCCCTTGGACAGGATCAGCCGATCCCGCTCCGGCATCAACGGGTTCGCCGGGTCAAGGTTGAGTTCGTGCAGCACCAGCGTCACCAGGACGTCGGCGATCGAGAAGTCCCCGCCGATGTGGCCATTGCCGGAGTGCGCGATCATGATCGGATCGCGCCGGCGTAATTCCTTCGCGGCCTGCGTCAGGTGCGCGACCACCTCTTCCCGGCTCCGGTCCTTTCCGATCCGGCCGAGGACGGGCGTGGTGAAGTCCCACGTCGTGGTTGCGGTCATCGGTCAGCCATCGAAGCGAGCAGGGCGTTCTGGATCACCTTCTGTGCACCGAGCGCGTCCTGCTTGGCCTGGGCCGCGGCGAGCGCGTCCTCATCGAGCAGGTCGAGCGCACGCTGGATCGCCTTCAGGAAGCGGATCGAGAGCTTGGCGTTCTCGACCGCGTCCTCGCGGAAGGGGAACTGGTCGAGGTTCCAAACGCCCTCCCAGCCGTTCTTCTTCAGTACGTGGAAGTACTCGAAGATCTCGACCATGTGGATCGAGCCGACCATCATGTCGTCGTCCCAGCCGCGGTAGTTGTCGTTCACGTCCATACCCCACAGCAGCCCGTGATCGATCAGCAGTTGCGCCGACTCGGCCGGAGCTTCGCCGCCGAACAGGGCGTGCCCGAAGTCGAGCAGCACCCCGACGTTGTCCACGCCCATCTGCTGGATTCCCAGGATCGTCTTGGCCGCCGAACCCCAGTACATGTGGGTGCGCGGTTCGCGCGGCTTGTACTCGATCACGAACTTCAGGTCCGGGTGCCCGGACGCCAGTTCGCGCATGCCCTCGACGGCGAGCCGGTTCAGTTCCTTGTAGTCCACCTGGAAGGGGTAGTCGAAGCCGTCCTGGCCCGGCCAGATCTTCACATACTTCGCACCCAGCTCACGAACCGCGTTCGCCGCATCGTTCATCCTCGCCATCGCCGAGGCCCGCTTGGCCGGATCGGGATTGGTGAACGCGCCCTTCATATGCTCACGCAGGTAGATGTCCGGAGTGAGGCCGATCGCCTTGATGTTGTGCTCAGCGAGCTTCGCTTTGACGTCCTCGATCGTGACGCCGGGGGTGAAGGGGAAGTTCAGGTCGACCCAGCGGATGTCGCCGACCTCGGCGGCCAGGTCGATCTGCTCCAGCGTGCTGCGCGGCTCGCCATAGCCGTCGGTGGCGTAGCGGTCGACGTAGGTGGCGAAGTTCCAAAGGCCGGCGCCGAATTCGATCTCACTCATGGTGTGTTCTCCTGGTTGGTTGCTACTGGTTGCTACTGGTTGCTTGAGGGGCGGACGCCGGCGCGGGTCAGCGCGTCCCGCCAACGGGCGCGCTCGGCAGCCCGACGTTCGAGGCTGAAGTCAGCGGACGGGTGGAAGCTGCGCGCGGCGAGCGCGCTCGGCTGCGGCTCGTAGCCGAGCGCCCGGGCGGCCAGTGCTGCGGCGCCGACCGGGGAGATGTCGGCCACCGCGGCCACCAGCAGTTCGCGGCCAAGCAGGTTCGCCTGCAACTGCATCAGCAGTTCGGACTTGGTCGCGCCGCCGCCTGCGTGCAGCAGGGTCATGGCGCCGTCGGGGTCCATCACGTCGATCACGTCGCAGATCTGGTGGGCCACCGATTCCAGGCCGGCGCGGGCGATCTGTTCGCGTCCGGTGCGAACCGAAAGCCCGGTGAGGGTACCCACCGCGTTCGGCTCCCACCACGGTGCACCCAGGCCGTTCAGGGCCGGGACGAACACCGCGCCACCCGAATCGATGGTGGTCGCAGCCAGTTCGCTCAGGCCGCGACCCCCGTCCGCGCCGATGGCGGTGGCGAGCCAGTCGAGCCCTGCACCGGAGTAGAGGATGTTGGCCTCGTAGGCCCACAGCGGCGCGTCGGTCTGCCAGGCCAGGGTGGTGGCCACCCCGTCGCGACGGCTGGCCGCATCCGTGGTGGGCACCATCACCGACGAGCCGGTGCCGTAGGTTGCCTTGCCTGCCCCGGCGTGGTCGGGGGCCAGTGTCCAGTGCCCGAAGAGTGCGGCGTGGGAGTCGCCGAGCACGCCGAGGATCGGCACCCCGTCCGGAATGCCGGGGACGCCGTGCGTGACGCCCCACGGTCCTAGCGACGAGCGAATCTCGGGCAGCGCATCCAGCGGTACTTCGAACAGGGCGCAGAGGTCGGCGTCCCAGGCCAGCTTGGTGATGTCGAACAGGAGCGTGCGGGACGCGTTGCCGGCCTCGATCGCATAGGTGCGACCGCCGGTGAGGCGGTCCACCAGCCAGGCGTCCACCGTGCCGAAGCGGGCGTCGCCGCGTCCGCCGGCCTGGGCGACCAACCAGCGCAGCTTCGCGGCCGAGTACATCGCGGTGAGCTCGAGGCCGGTGCGGGCGCGGACGAGGGCTCGGTTGGCTTCGGTGTCGATCGTTTCGAGGAACTTGGTGCCGCGTTGGTCCTGCCAGCTGACCAGGGGAGCGATCGGCTCGCCGGCCGTGTTCCAGGCCACAGCGGACTCTCGCTGGTTCGAGATCGCGATCGCGCGCAGGTTCGCGTCCGGGAGTTGGCTGAGTGCGTCCGCTGCGGCCGCGCGCTGGCTCTCCCAGACCTCGGCTGCGTCCTGCTCCACCCAACCCGGACGCGGGGACGCGATCGCCACCGGACGGCTGGCGCTGGCCAGCACGCTCAAGGTCGCGGGATCGAGCAACAGCGCCTTGGAACTGGTGGTTCCCTGATCTAGCGCCAGGACGACATCGGCCATATGTGCACCTGCATGAATATTCGTGGATGGGTGGATATGTCGAGTATGGCACGAACGAATCTCGCTCGCAAGGGAATGGCTTTTACTCGGGCGGGCGGCCGAACCGGCTCAGGCCAGCAGCGCGTCCGCGGTTCTGGTGTCGGTGACCAGCACGTTGACCCACTGACCGAGCAGCGCGGCCCGCACCGCCGAATGCTTGCGAGCTCCGCCGGCCACTCCGACCCGACGGGGCACCTTGCGCAGGTCCTCGGTGGAGATGCCGATGACGCGGTCCTCGATGCTGGAGTGGACGGCCGCGCCCTCGGCGTCAAAGAACCGAAGGCAGACGTCGCCGACCGCGCCCAGCCCGCGGAGTTCCGCCTGGTCGGCGTGGGGGATCGCGTTGCCGGATTCCCGCAACAACGGGGACGGCTCGAGGCTGCCGATGCCCGCCAGAAGGATGCTCAGCTTCGGCCAGGAATCGGCGACAGCCTTCACGTATGGCTCGGCGAGGAAGGCCGAACGCAGTTCGGCGGACGACACGAAGCCCGGCGCAGGCAGGAACTGCGGGCTCGCTCCGGTGAGGGTGGCCAGTTGCTCGGTGAGCCGGGTGGCCTGCACCTGGGCCTGGGGCTCGCCGACGCCGCCGATCACCTGGATCACCGAGTCGGCCACGCTGCGCTGGGATTGCGGCATGGCGTTCACCATGGCCAGCAGGGTGGCGCTCCAGGAGGAGATGCCGATGCGCTCATGGCCGAGCAGCACATCGCTCAGGTACGCGGCCGCGGCACCGCCGACCGCGGAGACGATCTCGGACTCCTCGTCGGAATTGGCTTCCACGACGATCGCGTCGGCGAGGTCGTACCTGGCGACCAGGGCTTCCTCGAGGTCGGAGTAGCCGCCGAGCGGTGCGTGGATCGTGACCCGCACGATGCCCAGTTCCTCGGCGCGCTTCAACAACCGGGAGACCTTCGCCTGCGAGATGTGCAACTGCTGGGCGATCTGCGGTTGCCGATCACCGTGCTCGTAGTACATCTTCGCCACACGGACCATGAGCCGCTGCTGACTCTGGGTTCCGGGGGTCGCCATGGTCACTTCTTCTCGCTTCCTCCGTTGCCAGCCACAGTTTGGCATAGATATTCGAGGGTTGTGGACCTCGCAACGCGGCCCCGGCGGATTTGTTGACAACTCAGGCCCGGTGCACCACCCGGCCGCCGACGATGGTCGCGTGGACGGACATTGTGCGCAGCCTCCGCGCGGCGGCCACAGGGTCGAACGACGCGAGCGGGTCGGCGTCGAGGAGCGCCACGTCGGCGGGGTCACCGACCGAGACGGTGGCGCGTCCACCAGTGCTGGCGGCGAGCGCCTCCGCAGGGGTGAGTGAGTGCTCGGGGAACCAGGGCAGGTCGTCGGGTTCGCCACGATGGACGGACGCAGCCATCGCCAGCCACGGATCGAGCCGCGCCACCGGCGCGTCCGAGCCCAGGGCGAGCCCAACACCGGCGTCCACCAATTCGCGGAACTCGAAGCTCCGCGCGGCGCGATCCTCGCCCCAGATGCCGGCGGTGACGTCGCGGTCGTCCAGCAGGTGGGCGGGCTGGACGCTGGCGACCAGGCCGAGGCGCGCCATCCGGGCGAAGTCCTCGCGCCGGCCGAGTTGGGCGTGCTCGATCGTGCCTTTCGCGCCGGTGGCGGCGAAGGCGTCCACGGCGATCCGGACGGCGGCGTCCCCGATCGCGTGCAAGGCCACTTCCAGGCCATGGCTGGTGGCCATACCGAGCAAGACGGCCAGTTCGTCGGCGGGCACGTTCTGTACGCCGTGGGACGCGTCGGCGTACGGCTCGCAGCAGTGTGCGGTGCGGGTGTTGAGCGAACCGTCGGAGATGATCTTCAGCGAGCCCATCGTGACCAGCGGGCCACCGTCGGCGTCGCCGAGCACGTCGCCTGTTCGCAGGCCCGAAGCGATGACCTCGGCCAGATCGTGGGGATAGGTGGACGTGCGCACGCGCAGCGGCACCCCGACCGCCACGGCCCGCTGCGGCCAGGTGCGGAAGCCGGGCTCGAACTCGAAGTCGCAGACGCCCACGACGCCGAGTCGGGCGGCAGCTCCGAGAGCGGCGGCGTAGGCGCCCGGGCCGACCTGCGCGTCCTCGATGGCGAGGACGGCCGGCAGCGCGGCGAACCAGTCAGCTTCGGTGATCGGGTCGTCCCGATGGCGCAGGCCGAGTAGCCGCAAAGCAGCGGAGTTGCACCAGCCCGCGTGCGCATCGCCGCTGACCAGCACCACCGGTCGCTCGCCGGTCACCGAATCCAGCGACGCCACGGTGGGCGGCTCGGCCCAGGTGGCCGGACGGTAACCGCCGCCCACGACCAATCCCGAGCCGGAATCCAGCCCGAGAACGATCCGCGAAAGCGCCTCGGTTCGGGTGCGGGTGCCGGCGACGTCGAGCCGCATGCCCTGTCTGGCCCACTGACCGAGGTGCACGTGGGCGTCCCATAGCCCGGGGATGAGCCATCGACCGTCGGCCGGCAGGACCTCGGACGCGCCCGCTGCCAGCCCGCGGCCGATCTCGCTGACCACACCTCCGACCAGACGGACGTCGACCAGGTCGACGGGTGTAGCGCGTCCGACCGGAACCAGCCGGACGCCTCGCAGCAGAAGGGACACGCTCAGGCCAGCAGGTCGTCCAACGCGGTGAACGGCAGGTCGAAGGCTTCGGCCACAGCCGGGTAGACGATCTGGCCGGCGTGGGTGTTCAGCCCGAGCGCCAGCGGGCGGTTGTCCTGGCAAGCCTTGCGCCATCCCTTGTCAGCGAGCTGTAGCGCGTAGGCAAGGGTCGCGTTGGTGAGCGCCCAGGTGGACGTGTTCGGCACCGCGCCGGGCATGTTCGCCACGCAGTAGAAGACCGCGTCGTGCACCATGAAAGTCGGATCGGCGTGCGTGGTCGGCCGCGAATCCTCGAAGCACCCACCCTGGTCGATGGCGACATCGACCAGCACCGAGCCGGGCTTCATCTGCGAGACCAGTTCGTTGGTGACCAGCTTGGGCGCCTTGGCTCCGGGGATCAGCACGGTCCCGATCACCATGTCGGCGGCCAGTACCTGCTCGCGGATGCTCAGCCGGGAAGAGACGATCTGGTGCACCCGGTTGTCGTAGCGCCAGAAGGTGGTGCGCAGCTTGTCCAGGTCGGTGTCGAGGATGGTCACGTCCGCCCCCATGCCCAAGGCGACGTTGGCCGCGTTCTGGCCGGCGGTGCCGCCGCCCAGCACGACCACCTTGGCGTTGGCCACGCCGCCGACGCAGCCCATCAGCACCCCGCGTCCGCCCTGTGCCTTCATCATGGCGTGCGCGCCGACCTGCGGCGCGAGGCAGCCGGCCACCTCGGACATCGGGTACAGCAGCGGGAGCAGCCCGCTGGGGAGTTGCACGGTCTCGTAGGCGATGGCGGTCGTGCCGGCGGCCAGCAGCGCGTCCGTACCGGCGCGGTCGGCGGCCAGGTGCAGGTAGGTGAACAACAGCAGGTCGTCGCGCAGGTACCCGAACTCGCTGGCGATCGGTTCCTTCACCTTCAGCACCATCTCGCCGATGGCCCAGGTCTGGTCAGCGGTGGGGACGATCTGCGCGCCCTGGGCGACGTACTCCGCGTCCGTGATGGACGAGCCGAGCCCGGCCCCCTGCTGCACGAAGACCTCATGGCCGTGCGCGACCAGTTCGGCCACCCCTACCGGGGTGATGGCTACTCGGTACTCATGGTTCTTGACTTCGCTGGGGACTGCGATCCGCATGGCGGCCCTTTCTCTGCGCTGGTGGCGGAGCGGGGAGGGCTGCTTTCCGCCTGGTCGGCCGGTGTCGCTCGGCACGGGGAACAGTTTCCTGCATCGAAGGCGGACGTGACTACGCCACCTCGATCCTGAACAGCGAGACCGTCGCCGCGAGCTGGGCCGAACGCTAGACTGAGTGGGTACGTGCTCCGGGGTCGGTGTAATTCCGAGCCGGCGGTTATAGTCCGCGACCCGTTTCCGCTCAGCGGTTTCGGTTGATCTGGTGGAACTCCAGAACCGACGGTGAAAGTCCGGATGGGAGGCAGCACGCGAGTCGCGCCGCGACCCCTTTTTCGGGGTCGCGGGGAGCGGCCCGTTCGCGCATCCCGAAAACCGCCTCGAGGCACCGCCTATGAGTGTGGAGGTCGGATGAAGCGCGAAGTGCTCGCCCCAATCGGGCTGGGTGCGCTGCTGCTCATCGGTTGGGCGCTCACCGCCGGTTCCGGATCGGTGCTCCTGCCGACGCCGGGCGCGGTCGCGTCCCGGTTGGTCGCCGACCTCACTGACCCGCAGTACTGGGGCTACCTGCTGGTGACCCTGGCCGAGTCGTTCGGCGGTGCGCTGCTCGGTGCGGCAGTGGCGATGCCGATGGCGATCGTCATCCATCGTTCTCGCTGGGCAGCTGCGGCCGTCCATCCGTTCCTGGGCGCGACGCAGGCCATCCCGGCGATCGCACTGGCGCCGCTGCTGGTGCTCTGGCTGGACTACGGGCTGTTGTCGATCGCGGTGCTGTGCGCGCTGATCGTGTTCTTCCCCATCCTGATCTCCGCTGTGGTTGGCCTGAAGCATGTGGACGCGGACGTCGTCGACGCGGGCCGGATCGATGGTGCGTCGAGTGTCGCCCTGCTGTCCCACGTTGAACTACCGATGGCGTTGCCGAGCATTCTCGGCGGCCTGCGCAACGGCGTGACCCTCGCGGTCACGGGCGCGATCGTCGGCGAGATGGTGATGGGCGGCACCGGCCTGGGCCAGGTGCTCACGATCCAGCGGGAGTCCGTGGATACCGCCGGGATGTTCGCCACGATCATCGTCCTTTGTGCGTTCGCGTCCGGCGCGTACGCCCTGATCCTGCTGTGGGAACGCCGTTCCCGCATCGTCAATTCGCTGCAGAGAGCCTGAGACCCATGACCAGACGAATCTTCGCTGTCCTGACCGCATTGCTGGTGCTGTCGGCCTGTGCGCCGGCCGGTCCGCCGATTTCGAGCGTGACCTCAACCACAGTGGCTGCCCAGCAGGTGATCGGGTTGACCTACATTCCGAACGTCCAGTTCAGCCCGTTCTACGTCGCCGATGCGGACGGACACTTCACCAGCGCAGGCGTGGCGCCGACCCTGCGCCACCACGGCGCGTCCGAAGGGCTGTTCACGGCGCTCGCAGCGGGCCAGGAGCAGTTCGTCGTGGCCGGCGGTGACGAACTCGTCCAGGCGAGGAAGGAAGGCCTCGACCTCGTCGCGGTCAGCGCCTACTTCCACGACTACCCGGCCGTGGTGATCGTGCCGGACGAGTCGCCGATCGCCACGCTGGCCGACCTGAAGGGCCACTCGATCGGCATTCCCGGTCGCTACGGCGAGAACTGGTTCGCGCTGCTGGTGGCGCTGAGGACCGCAGGGCTCAGCGAGGACGACGTCGAGATCAAGGAGATCGGCTACACCCAGCAGGCCGCTCTCACCACAGGCAAAGTCGACGCGATCGTGGGCTTCAGCAACAACGAGGCGGTGCAATTCGCCCTCGGCGGGCTGGCTACGCGCAGCCTGGCGATCACCGAGGGGCAGGTGCCACTGGTGAGCATCTGCCTGGTCACGACGGCGGCGTACGCGAAGGCCAACCCGGACGTCGTGCGCGGGGTCGTTGCCGGCATGCTGGCCGGGGTGAAGACGGCGGTCACCGACCCGGATCGCGCGCTCAAGGTGTCGGCTGACTTCGTCCCAGGGCTTTCGGCGGAGGCCGCCCAGGCCGCGGCGAAGGCCACTCTCGTGGCCACCGGCAAGCTGTGGGTGGACGCGACCGGTGCGGTCTCGGGAAAGATGGACGCGGCTCAGTGGCGCTCGATGGTGGAGTTCATGGCCGCGGAGCGGCTGTTCACCGGGACGGTCGACCCGAAGGAAGCGATGACCAACGAGTTCCTGCCCGAGTAGCCGGCGACCTTCTGCCCGGAATCGTGTTCGGTGACATCGTCGGCGGACCGGTGGTCGAGCCGGTAGCCTCTGCCGCAGTCACGGAAGCTGTGGACAGGAGACCGATGAGCGAGCATCTCGTACCCGGTTGGGACGACTACTTCCTCGGTATCGCCGGCGCCGTCTCGAGCCGGGCCAAGTGCACTCGCCGTCGGGTGGGCGCGGTGCTGGTGCTCGATCGCCGGATCATCGCGACCGGCTACAACGGTGCCGCGCCCGGTCACCCCGACTGCCTCGAAGGCGCCTGCCCCCGCGGCCAGCTCGACTACGACCAGATTCCTGGGCTGGGCGACTACGACCGTCCGGGCACCCCGGGGTTCTGCATCGCGATCCACGCCGAGGTGAACGCACTCCTCTTCGCTACCCGCGACACCAAGGGCGCGACGGCCTACATCACCGACCCGCCCTGCCCCGGCTGCCGCAAAGCGCTCGCCGCCGCCGGCATCGTCCGAGCCGTGTGGCCCGCCGGCGAACATGACGCCCCCGGCCTGGTCGACTGGACCCACTGAC
>DAORUI010000028.1:0-3091 GCA_035433085.1 Propionicimonas sp.
CTGATCGGGACGATCGCGCTGCAGACCGCGGTACCGCCGTTCGCGACCGATATGTACACCCCGGCGTTCCCGCGGGTGACCATCGACCTGGCCACAAGCGCGTCGATGGTCGGGCTGACCCTGACCGCGTTCTTCCTCGGCTTCGCCGCGGGTCAGCTTGCCGGCGGTCCGTGGTCGGACCAGCGGGGCCGGCGGATGCCCTTGATCGTCGGCGGGATGGTGTGCCTGCTCGGCGCTGTGGGCTGCGCGCTCGCGCCGTCGATCTGGTTCCTGGTCGCGGCCCGGGTCGTGCAGGGCGTTGGTGGCGGGATCGCCGCCGCCGTCGCCCGCGCGGTGATCGTAGATGTCGCCCACGGCGACCAACTCGCCAAGCTGATGTCGGTGCTGCAGGCACTCGGCGGCCTTGCCCCGATGGTGGCTCCGGTGGCCGGTGCCCTGGTCATCACTTTCGCCGGGTGGCGGGAGGTTTTCTGGGTACTGGCCGGACTCGGCGGATTGATGGTGCTGACGGCGATCTGGTTCGTCCCCGAGACGCTGGCGCCCGAGCGACGCCACGGCGGCGGGCTGCGCCGCTCGCTGGCCGGTGTAGGTGAGGTGCTACGAGTGCGTCCGTTCGTCGGCTACACGCTGGTGCAGAGCTTCGCCAGCTTCACCATGCTCGCCTACATCGCCAACGCGGCCTACGTGCTGCAGGAGATGAAGGGCATGGCCCCGATCCCCTACTCGTTCTTCTTCGCCTCCACAGCCTTGGCGCAGGTGCTGTTGTCGCTGCTCAACGCCCGCCTGATCGGACGGTTCCGCCCGCACACCCTGATCGCAGTTGGGCTCAGCTCGACCACAGTCGGCGTTCTTGCACTCATCCTCGGGGTGTTGTTCTGGGACACCCCGCTGGTGCTGACCTGCGTCGGCTTCCTCGTGATCATGGCGTCGATGGCGTTCATCTATGGCAACGCCGGCGCACTCGGCGCGATGCAGGTCACCCATGTCGCCGGGGCGGCGGCCGCCGTCCAGGGAGTCGGTGGTGCGCTCGCCAACGCCGTTTCCGCCCCGCTGGCCTCATCCGGCGGCGGCGAGACCGCCGTCCCGATGATCACCGTCATGGCCGTCGGTGTCGCGATCGCCGTCGTCAGTTACCACTTCGCCACGGCGACCGGTCCGCTCGCGCGCAGTGTCGGCGTCGAGGAATGAAGTCGGTCGCTCAGCCGTAGTTCTCGTGACCGCTGCCCCTGGCGCCGGCCACGCTGAACCCGGCGGTGGCTTCGTCCAGCCTGCGCAGGTCTTCCGCACTCAGGGTGAGATCCGCGGCGGCCAGGTTCTCCTGCAGCCGGTGGAGCTTCCGGGTGCCTGGAATGGGCACGATCGACTCCCCGCGCGACAACAGCCAGGCCAGCGCCACCTGGGCCGGCGTGGCGTCGGCGCTCACCGCGACCTCGTTGACCAGGTCGACGATGGGCTGGTTCGCTGCCAGCGCCTCGGGGGTGAACCGCGGGAACCGACTGCGGATGTCGTCGTCCGTGAACGTGGCGGTGGAAGCCACCGTCCCGGTGAGGAAGCCCTGCCCGAGCGGACTCCACGGCACGAAGCCGATACCCAGCTCGGCGCAGGCGGGGAGCACCTCGGGCTCGGAATCCCGGGCCCACAGCGAGTACTCGTTCTGGACGGCCGCCACGGGCTGGACGGCGTGGGCGCGGCGGATGGTGTCCGCCCCGGCCTCTGACAGCCCGAAGTGGAGCACCTTGCCTTCGCCGATCAGGTCCTTGACCGTCCCGGCCACGTCCTCGATGGGCACGTTCGGGTCGACGCGGTGCTGGTACAGCAGGTCGATGTGGTCCGTGCGGAGCCTCTCCAAAGACGCCTCGACCGAACTGCGGATCAGTTCGGGACGGCTGCTGATCGCCCGGCGACGCGGGTCGTCCGGGTCGATGTCGAAGCCGAACTTGGTGGCGATCACGACCTGGTCGCGCAGCGGTTCGAGCGCCTCGCCAACCAGGTCCTCGTTGGTGAACGGGCCGTACACCTCGGCGGTGTCGAAGAAGGTGACGCCCAGGTCGAACGCCGCGCGGGTGAACGCGATCAGGTCAGCGCGTTCGGGCGAGGGCCCGTAGTTGACGCTCATGCCCATGCATCCCAGACCGATGGCGGACACCTCGAGGGTGCCCAGCTTGCGTGTCTTCACGTTTCTCCGCTCAGATGTTGAGGGTGCGGCTGGACAGTGCCCGAACCATGTTCGGGTCCCGGTGGTCGAAGAACTGGCTGGCACCGGTGTCGAGGGTGGCGATCGCGGCCATCTCGTCAGCGGAGAGTTCGAAGTCGAACACGTCCAGGTTCTCGGCCATGCGCTCGGCGCGGACGGTCTTGGGGATCACCACGACACCGCGTTGGGTGAGCCAGCCCAGCACGACCTGACCGACCGACTTCCCGTGCGTCTCGCCGATCGCGGTCAGGATCGGGTTGGTGAACAGGTTGTTTCGCCCTTCGGCGAACGGTCCCCAGGACTCGATCTGAACGCCTTCGGCGGTCATCAGTTCCTGGTCGGCGACGCGCTGGTGGAACGGGTGGGTCTCCACCTGGTTCACCGCCGGGGTGACCTCATTGTGGTCGATCAGGTCGATCAGCCGATCGGGGTGGAAGTTGGAGACACCGATCGCCCGCGAAAGCCCCTCCGCCGCGATCTTCTCCATGTCCCGCCAGGCGCCGTAGTAGTCGCCGAACGGCTGGTGGATCAGGTACAGATCCAGGTGGTCTAGACCCAGACGCTGCAGCGAGCGCTCGAATGCGGCGCGGGTCTTCCGCTCCCCGGCACCCTGGATCCACAGCTTGGTGGTGATGAACAGCTCGTCGCGAGGGATGCCGCTGGCTGCGATCGCGCGGCCGACCGCCTCCTCGTTCATGTAGGACGCAGCGGTGTCGATCGAGCGGTAGCCGGCCGCGAGCGCGTCGCTCACCGCCCTTTCACACTCGGCCGGGTCGGCGATCTGGAAGACCCCGAAGCCGAGGATCGGCATTTCGACGCCGTTGTTGAGGGTGACGGTTCGCATTCTGTGTTCCCTTCGCGATCGGATCGTGCACCTCAAGTGCACTGCATCGTCTG
>DAORUI010000028.1:3191-19121 GCA_035433085.1 Propionicimonas sp.
CTGAGCGCGAGCACCTGCGCGACCTGGCTGGTGCTGCGGCCGCCCCCGAACGGAAGCTGCGCAGCCGTACCCAGAAGTCGCCGGTGCTGCGTCCCAGCATCCGCACGCTCCTGGCCGGGATGACCGGGGTGCCCGCCTACGTCCGCAACGCCCGGGCCGACATTCTCGCCGCGAACGACTTGTGCCTTGCCCTGTACGACGGCATCCTCGACCCGGACGCAGGCTTCAACCTGGCCCGATTCGTGTTCCTCGACGGCCGCGCCCACGGCTTCTTCCTCGATTGGGACGAGGTGGCCGACGGCACGGTCGGCGCGATGCGCGCCGAGGCCGGACGCAACCCCCTCGACAAGACGCTCACCGACCTCATCGGCGAACTGACCACCCGCAGCCATCCCTTCGCGACGAGGTGGGCGCAGCACAACGTCCGCATCCACCGCACCGCCACCAAGCGACTGCACAACTCGGTGATCGGCGACATCGAACTCACCGGGGACGCCCTCGAACTGCCCGGCGAGGAGCTCACGATCATCGCCTACACCGCCGAACCGGGCAGCGCGGCCGCAGAGAAACTCGCACTCCTCGCCAGCTGGCGAACCCAGGATCGCTCCCGCGAAAGCCTCGACCAGCTCAGCTGACCACCGGCAGTAGTGACGGACGCGACCCTCGGCTCGGATGATGATCGGCTCCGGTGCGCAGCATGCTCATGGCGGTCGACACTGGGCGCGGCTACCGTGAGAGAGGATGTCACCGCTGGAGCGGGTGACACCTCGTGAACGGGGAGCTCGTGACACGTCCGCTGTTGGCCTCCAGACTGTTCGTTCCGAGGTCCCGTCCGGGGCAGGTCGTGCGGACCCGTCTGCTGGCGCGCCTCGACGAGAGTCGCGCGGCGAAGTTGACCCTGCTGTCGGCAGCCCCTGGTTTCGGCAAGACGACGTTGCTCGCGGAGTGGGCGCGCACGCCGCGGGACGCTGACCGGGTCGCCTGGATCTCGGTCGACGCCGGGGACGACGCGGGCACGTTCTGGAGCTATGTGGTGGCGGGCCTGGCAGCGGTCCTACCTCAGGTCAGCGCTCTCCGCGATCTCGGGTGGGAGGGACCGCCGGTCAGCGCCGACGACGTGACCACGCTGCTGAACGCACTCGCCGAGGCAGGCGATGACATCTGGATCGTGCTCGACGACTTCCACCTGCTCACCGATCACGACGCTCGGGAAGGTGTCAGGACCTTCGTGGAGAACCTCTCGGCGAACGCCCATGTCGTGATCGCCACTCGCCAGGATCCCGACCTTCCCCTGGCGAGGCTGCGTGCCCGCGGAGACCTGGTTGAGGTACGCGCCGCCGACCTTCGGTTCACCCGCAACGAGGCGGCCGAATACCTGCGCACGGCCACCGGGGTGGAGCTGGCGAGCGAGGACATCGATCTGCTCGAAGGACGCACCGAAGGCTGGATCGCTGCCCTGCAGCTCGCCGCCCTCTCGCTGCGCGGGCATGCCGACCCTCGCGGTTTCGTCGAGCGGTTCGCCGGCGACGACCGCTTCGTGGTCGACTACCTGCTGGATGAGGTGCTCGCTCACCAGGCGGAGGACGTCCGCGACTTCCTGCTGCGCACAGCCATCCTTGACCGCCTCAACGGCGATCTGTGCGATGCGGTCACCGGGATGAGCAACGGCGCCTCGATGCTGCTCGGCATCGAGAAGGCGAACCTATTCCTGGTCACCCTCGACGATCAATTGCGCTGGTTCCGCTACCACCACCTGTTCGCCGACGTGCTCCGGGCACGGCTGGCTGCCGAGCGTCCGGCCGACGTAGCGAGGCTGCACGACCGGGCGAGCCGCTGGTTCGAGGCGAACGGGTTCGGCGACGACGCCATCCGGCACGCGCTGTCGGCGCGGGAGTTCGAACGGGCCGGACGATTGGTCGAGACCGCACTGCCCGAAGCCCGCCGGGAGCGCCGCGACACGGCGCTGATCGGATGGCTGGACGAGCTGCCCGAGTCGGTGGTCGCCGGCAGCCCCGTCCTGACGGTGTTCCGGGGGTGGTCCCATCTGGTCGCAGGCGATCTCCCTGCGATGGAGGTCAGCCTCGACCGCGCGGACGAGCTACTGGGCGCAGTACCGGCCGGGTCTCCCCCACCGTGGCCGCGGACCGAGGAGTTGCGCACGCTTCCAGCCACTATCGCGCTGTACCGGGCATCGCTGGCGCAGGCCCGCGGCGACCTCGCGGCGTTGGCTTCCTACGCGCAGATAGCGCTGGCGGTCGCCGGTCCCGATGACCACTTCTGGCTCGGCGGTGCGTACGGATTCCTTGCGCTCGCCGCGTGGTCGAGCGGCGACGTCCGTCCCGCCATCGAGACCTTCACAGCAGCTCTTAGAAGCCTGCACGCAGCCGGCGCGTCCGTCGACGAGCTGAACAGCACGGCACTGCTCGCCGAGATGTGGACGGTCGCAGGCCGTCCCGACAGAGCGGCTGAACTGTGCCGGACGGCGTTGTCGGCAGCGACGTCCATGGGGCTACGGGCGGCCCGCGCGAGCGCGGACCTGCACGTCGCTCTGGCCGAGCTCGACCTGGCCAGCGGCGACCTGGCCTCGGCCGAAGAGCACCTCGGGCTGGCCGCACCGTTGGCCGACCGGGAGCCGAACAGCGAGAGCCATCACCGGCGCCTCGTCGCCGCAGCGCTCCTGGCCCAGGCGCGGGGTGAACCTGACCGCGCGCTCGATCTGCTCGATGAGGCGCAAGCGCGGTACCGGGCGGGCTACTACCCGCAGGTCCGCCCGATTGCGGCGGTGAAGGCTCGGCTGCAGATCGCCAGCGGTGATCTCGACCGGGCCCGGGCGTGGGCCACCGAGTCGGGGGTGTCGACCGCGGACGAGGCGAGCTACCTGCGGGAATACGAGCACCTCACCCTGGTGCAACTCCTGCTGACCGAGCGCGGCAGCCGTCCCGGGCCCGCGGACGAAGCCCTCGGACTTCTACACCGCCTGGACGCAGCGGCAAGTGCCTCCGGACGCGAGGGAAGCCTCGCGGAAATCCGCGGCCTCATCGCTCAAGCGCAGACTCCAACGCTGGCGAGTCCAACTGAAGCGACCCGCCCAACGTCCAGAGGTGGCGCCGAACCGCTGACCGAGCGGGAGCTCGACGTCCTCCGACTCTTGGGCTCCGAACTCAGCGGCCCCGAGATCGCGCGGCACCTGTTCGTCTCGCAGAACACCCTGCGCACCCACATCAAGCACATCTTCGCCAAACTCGACGTGACCAACCGGCGGGCTGCCGTCGCGCGGGGCCGGGAGAGCGGGATCGTATAGGGGGCGGGGCGGATCACCCGGCCGATCACCTCTTTGGGTGATGCCGCCTCACCCTGCCGGTTCCTAGGTTCGAACCATCAGCCGCTGCACCGCAGCGGAGCCTTCGAACCAAGGAGCCACAGATGTCCATCACCACCACCCAGCTCACCCGGGTTGCCGGTCTGAGCGCGATCGCCGCCGGTCTGCTCTTCGCCGGCGTCCAGATCAACCACCCGCCGCTTGACCTCGCCTTCATCGCGTCCACGGAATTCGCCGTCCGTCAGGGCATGAAGATCGCGATGGCCGTGCTCTCACTGGCCGGCATCACCGGGATGTACCTGACCCAGGTTCGAAGGATGGGTGTCCTCGGGCTGATCGGCTACGTCGTGTTCGCAGCCGGCTACCTCGCCATGCTGACGCTGGAGGTCTCCGGGCTGGTGATCATCCCCGCGATCGCGTCCAGCGCCCCCGGCTACGTCAGCGACTTCATCGCCGTCGCCACCAATCACGCCCCAGTCGGAGACCTCGGCCTGATGCCGCAGCTCAACCTGATCGTCGGCATCGGCTACCTGGCCGGCGGCCTGCTCTTCGGCATCGCCCTGTATCGCGCCCGTGTCCTGGCCCGCTGGGCGTCGATCCTGCTCGCGGTCGCCACCACCTTCACCGCCGCCATCCCGTTGCTGCCGATGGTCAACCAGCGCCTGTTCGCCGTCCCGACCGGTATCGCCATGGTGGGACTGGGCTGGTCGCTGTGGCGCAACGCTCGCATCGAAGCTGACGCTTCCCCGGAGATCAGCCTTCGGCCCGAAGCCTCCGTCGTCCGATGACCACGAACACCTCCACCCGCCGGGCCTCGGCCCAGTGGGTGCCGTTCGCGCTGGTGACACTCAGCCTGGTCCCCGTCCTCAGCGGCTCGCTGCGGCTCGGCGGCATGCTGGGCGGCCCCCAGCTCATGCCCACGGACCCCCGGATCTCGGCCTTCCCGCTGCCCGTGGTGCTACACATCCTGAGCGTCATCCCTTACTCGCTACTCGGAGCCTTTCAGTTCTCGGCTCGGCTACGGCAACGCCGACCGGGCTGGCACCGGGCAAGCGGACGGCTCCTGGTGCCGCTCGCAATGGTAGTGGCCGGATCGGGCTTGTGGATGACCCTTGCCTATGCGCCCAAACCGGGCACCGGCATGCTGCTGTACGCGTTCCGGATCGCCGTCGGCATCGGCATGGGGACAGCCGTCGTCCTCGGCTTCGCCGCGATCCGTCATGGAGACGTCGCCAGGCATCGCGCCTGGATGACCCGCGCCTACGCTCTTGCACTCGGCGCCGGTACTCAGGTCTTCACCGGGGCCTTCGGTCCGATCCTGGTCGGCACGAGCTTGCTTGCCAACGACCTCACCATGGGTGCGGCGTGGGCGATCAACCTCGCGGTCGCCGAGCTGGCGATTCGAGGGGGGCGGCGCCGCACGGCCCGCCAGAAGCTCGGCATCGCCGCCGGGTCCGCATCATGACCAGCTCCCGGTCACGAGGACCAGCGACCTACGCGCTCCGGGTCGCAGCCCAACTCGACGACCGCTGGGCAGACTGGTTCGACGGCTTCGCTCTCACTCGCGAGAACGACGGAACGACGACCCTTTCCGGGTCGGTGGCCGACCAGGCGCAACTGCATGGACTCCTCGCCAAGGTCCGCGACCTCGGGCTCGACCTGGTCTCCGTCGAGGTGCAAGCAGGGAAAGCCGGGCGAAGCCGATCCCAACCGTAGGGCCACCATCCCCACACTACGACAGTCACCTGCCGCCCATTCCGTGTGCGCTGGCTACCCTCTTCGAGAGGCGAGGAGTCCTCACCAGACCTGCTTCTGACAAGGATGTCCCTTGTAAGTCCCGACGGATCCTCTTCCGCTGTGCTCACCCTCGGCGTATGGTGACCGGCGAGTTCGCGCCTGCGAGGGCGTCCAGCCCATTCGTGACTTCGCCCAGACGGATCACTCCGGGCGGTGCAACAGCGGTCGGCTCCGGCGATCGGGCGATCGCCAGCGCGCTGGCCTCCGGCGACCAAGCGATCTCGCCTGGGCGCAGCAGGCAACTCGCGGGCGTGCTGGCTGTTCCCAGCCCCGGCGGCAACGAGCCGACCAGCGCGACACCCCAGCTGTCCCGCAGCTGAACACTGACCGGTAGCGAGTCGACGAAGGCGCGTCCGGCAGCAGAGTCCTCAATGGTGGCTGACGCAACGCCGTCCCGGCTCACCAACTCGATCGATAAACCCGCCCCAGGGGTGACCGGGGCGAGGGTGGCGCAGGCGGCTGCGGGCACCTCGGGCGTTGCCGGAGCGGGCACCAAGAGAAGCGCCAGCGTGGCGAGCGGGATGAGCAGCAAGGCGTGTTTCTTCACCCTTCAAGGCAACCGTGGAAGCGCTGGGCTGGGAAGTCTCGGTGAAAGGGTGTACCGGCAGAGGATCCCTCCCCTTGGGTCTGCCGGTCTAGGTTGGTCGGGTGGACAACCGGACCTCCGTGCGCGACTTCCTGGTCAGCCGCCGAAGCAGGATCACCCCGGAGCAAGTGGGGCTGCCGAGTGACGGCAGGCGCCGGGTTGCGGGCCTTCGGCGGGGTGAGGTTGCCGGCCTGGCCGGGGTCAGCGTCGAGTATTACTCCAAGCTTGAGCGGGGCGACCTTGCTGGAGCCTCAGGCAGCGTGCTTGAGGCGGTCGCACGCGCCCTGCGTCTTGATGACGCCGAGCGGGAGCACCTGTTCGACCTGGCTCGGGCGGCCAACGGATCGAGCCAGCTGCCAGCTCCCCGCCGAACGCGGACCGTCCGGGGTTGGCAGCCGCGTCCGAGCCTGCAGTGGGCTCTGGACGCGATCCACGACGCGCCGGCCGCTGTCGGCAATGGCCGCGGCGACCTGTTGGCGGTCAACCACTTGGGCCGCGCGCTGTACTGCGACCTGTACGCCGACCCGTCCGTTCCCCCCAACTTCTCCAGGTTCACGTTCCTGACCGAGGCCGCGCGCCGGTTCTACACCGACTGGGACTACTACGCGGACATGACCGTGGCCATGTTGCGCACCGAGGCCGGACGCAATCCCGGTGATCGGGCGCTGCACGAGTTGGTCGGGGAGCTGTCGACCCGCAGCGAGGAGTTCCGGCGCCGCTGGAGCTCCCACGACGTCCGCATCCACATCACCGGCACCAAGCACTACCACCACCCGATCGTCGGGGACCTCACGCTGGCCTACGACACCTTCGACCTGGCCGGCCAGCCGGGCGTGGCCATGACGGTGTACACCGCCGAGCCCGGCTCCCCGACCACTGCGGCGCTGCGGCTGTTGGCTAGCTGGGCGGCGTCACAGCCGGGGGTCGCCGCCAACATCGCCTGACCGCGTACCTGCGTTCAGCGGACGTGCAACTCCAACCGGTTCACGGTCGCCAAGCATCGATCGAAACCTTGGCGGATCCACGCGAGGACCGTCGCTATCGACGACGCCATTCGGCGACGCTAAGCACGATCAGCGTCAGGGCGGCGAGCGGCAGCACAAAGGCGGTCATGGCCAGGCTGAACGCTGGCAGCATGCTGTGCTGCAGGGCCGTTAGGACCAGGTAGACCAGGTACGCGGCGTAGAACGCGACGAACGCCGCACCCTCCCAGCGCGCGATGCTGCCGCCGATGAACGCCACCGGAAGCAGGACGACGGCAGCCGCCACCATCACCGGCATGTCGAAGCGCACCGCCGATGCCTCGACCGGGACACCACCGCCGCTGACGAGCGCGGTGGTACTCAGGACGATGCCAAGGTTGAACACGCAGCTGCCGACGATGTTGCCCACTGCGATGTCCCGCTCACCACGCAGAGTGGCCACGAGCGAGGTGGCCAATTCCGGGAGCGAAGTGCCGACCGCCACCACGGTGAGACCGATGATCAGGTCACTCACCCCCCACGCGTGGGCCACCGCGGTGGCGCCATCGACGAGCCAGCCGGCGCCCAGCACCAGCATGGCGACGCCCACCGCCACGAGGATGCCGTCCAGCCACAGGGAGCGTCGGCCGCCTTCGGACTCCGCTGGCTCGGCTCGCACCGACACGGTCGCCTCGCGACTCCCGATGATCGTCCCGACCAGATAGGCGATCATCACGGTGAGCAGGATCAGACCTTCGACCGCGTCCAGCTTCTGGTCCAGCGATAGCACCAGCACCAGTACGGAGACCCCGATCATCACCGGCACGTCGCGACGGACGAGCTTGGACGCCACAGTCAGGGGGGCGATGACGGCCGACAGCCCCAGGATCAACAGCACGTTCGCGATGTTGCTGCCCACCACGTTCCCCACGGCCAGGCCGGGGGTGCCGGCGCTGGCGGACTGCACCGAGACCGCCAACTCCGGAGCCGACGTGGCGAAGGCGACCACGGTGAGGCCGACCAACAGGGGCGACATGCCCAGGGACCGCGCCAAGCCGCCCGCCCCCCGCACCAGGACCTCGCCGCCGAGCGCCAGCAGGAGCAGTCCGCCAATGATCAGCAACACGGTCATGGCCTGCATGAACTCAGCCTATTCGTTGCCTGCGCCGGCATGGACGACAAGGCAGCAGTCGGCGCTAACAGCTGGATCAACCCGGGCGCCGGCACGTGGATCGCCGCCCGCTCAACGCTCCCCCAGATCATCACCGAACGGCATGCGCAGCGCCCGGGTCGAACGTCACCCTTGGAAGCGCAGGCGTCCAGATTCACAGCTCCGGGGGATCGATACACCTCTCGGCCACGCAAGTCGATGACGTCGTGGACACCACCGGCGCGGGCGACGCCTTCGTCGGGACCTTGGCCGCGCTCCTGGCTAGCGGCCACGACCTGGCAAGTGCCGCCCGGGCTGCCGGCGAGGCCGCCGCACAATCCGTCGGCTGGGCCGGCGCCCGACCGCCTCGAACAGACCGAATGGGAGAACGCAATGCTGAAGACGCTCGACCCCGCACTGACTCCTGACCTGCTGTGGGCACTGGCGGCGATGGGCCACGGCGACACGATCGCGATCGTGGACGCGAACTACCCGGCGCACGCGCTGCACACACGCGTGATCACCCTGGCCAGCGTGAACATGCGTCCGCTGTTGCACTTGCTCTTGGTGACGCTGCACGCCGCCAGAGCCACCCGCAGGTGCATCCGGGAACGGAGGGTGACGTGGTCCCCGGCCGTCCTGCGCGGTCATCGAGCCATCCCTGAGCGTGCGGAACAACCTCCTCAACGTCGTGAGAGCTCCCCGTCACGCAGGAACTGTGTCATGGATGTGTCACGGCACGTCCGGGTGTCGCGTCCTCCCGGTCGGTGCCCGATCGAGCGCTTCGGCCACCAGAGGCCCGCGATGCCCATCCGATCGGCGTCAAGGCCAAGTTGACACGTTGGCTAGTTGTCAAGGTAGTCTTGACGCATGGAGATCCGCGGGGCCGCGCGATAGCACGGGCTCGAGGACGCCGACATCCAGCACGCCTGGCTCAACGCCATCCGACTGGTCGAATACGACTACAACGGCGAGGAACGGCTGCTGGTCATCGGCGCCGACCGACACGGCCGGCTCCTGGAACTGGTCGCCGTGCCAGCGGGTTCGCCCACCCGAATCATCCACGCCGACCTGCTCCGCCCGAAGTTCTACGACTATCTGAGATGAGGTGACCAACATGAGCATCAAGACCCGCAACGACACCACCGGCCTCGACACCCTCGATCCGGCCGCCCACCCTGCCCGCGACGCGGTGCACTTCCGGCGCATCCTCGCCGCCCGCACCCACATCACCGACGCCGAGGCCGAACTCCGCAACGCCGTGAAAGCCGCCCGCGAAGCCGGAGACTCCTGGACCGTCATCGCCGCCGCACTCGACACCACCCGCCAAGCCGCACAACAGCGTTTCGGCAAGGACTGACCACCTACTGCTCACCCCGTCTTCAGGGCGCTCTGGGCGCTCCGCTGAGCGTCGAACCCGACGTCGAGAACGTCCTCAACTACAACCAGTCGGCGACCATGACGCTGGATCTGTACGGGCACCTTCTCCCGGACCGCCTGGACGTGGTTGCGGACGCCCTGGAGACTGCCCGGGAGGCCGCTCTGCAACCGTCCGCGAAACCTGATGTTCCCGAGGGTGTCCCGAGGCAGCAAGAAACCCCCTGCCAGAGTTGACTCTGACAAGGGGTTTTACCTTGTAGCCCCGACGGGATTCGAACCCGCGCTACCGCCTTGAGAGGGCGGCGTGCTAGGCCGCTACACAACGGGGCCCTAGCGATCGCTTTCGCGACGTCCTGCGCACACTACCAAACCATTTCCAGCGCCTGCGAATCGCAAGCGCTGGGGTACTAGGACTCGAACCTAGACTGACGGAATCAGAATCCGGCGGGCTGCCAATTACCCCATACCCCATCGGCCGGATCATGCGAACCAGCCGAGGTCCGACTTTACCGGACGGCGAGCCTTCGGCTCAAACTGAGGGCGCCCGGACGCCGGGTGTCGTGGTCGCCAGGTTCATCTTCCGGCCCAGCCACACCGCTCCCACCGCGAACATCGCGAAGCCGACCAGGTTCCACGCCGCCTCCGCCCAGCCCACCGAGGTCACGCCCTTGGTCTGCGCGAGCGTCCCCGACAGCGCGCCATACCCGAAAGCCACCAGGTTGTTCACCACGTGCGCCGCGATCCCCGCCTCCAGCCCACCGGTCAGCACAGCCAAGGCGCCAGCGATCAGGCCGAAGACGAACCGGTGCAGGAACAGCGGCACATCCTGCGTCCCGTGCAGGAGAGCGAACACCGCCGCCGAACCGATCACCCCGAACCACGGCCCGGCCGGCGCGGCCGTGTGGATCGCCTGCAGCAGGTATCCGCGGAAGAAATACTCCTCCGCCGCAGCCTGCAACGGCGAGGTCAGCACGATCGCCACCAGAAACCACCAGATGTCCTGCTCCGGCGCGAACACCCAGGGCTGCCCGATCCGCGACAGCACCCAGAGGCCCACCAGCACCACGATCGCCACCAGCGTCGCGGCAAGCGCGTACCGCCAGCGGAACCCCGGCTGCACCGAGTGCAGCCAGCGTGGACTGAACCGGTGCACCAGCAACACCAGACCGAAACTGATCGGGATCAGCAGAGCCAACCCGAGGTGTGTGGCGAAGACCCCGGCAGGCAGCTCGAACTTCGCCGCCGACCGGTAGAACCCCAGCCAGTCCCCCGGCGATCCTGCTAAAACCCATCCCAGCCAGATCAGGCCAGCAGTGACCAGCGGCGTCAACGTCAAGAACGTGATCAAGCCCAACAGCGGCCCACCCAGACCCAGCGCGATCCGTCGCAATGGCGCCTCGCCGCGCTCATCGACCACCAGCACCTCGGGATAGGTCACCCCAGGCTTCGGCTCGTGCGCTACGAAGCCCGCCAGCTCAGGCATCCTCGGCCACGACCACGTTCGTCAGCGTGCCGATCCCGGCGATCGTCACACCCACTCGATCCCCCGGCTGCATCGGTCCGACCCCGGCCGGCGTCCCGGTCAGGATCACGTCCCCCGGCAGCAGGGTGGTGAAGGACGAGACGTAGGCAACCAGTTCGGCAACGCCCCGCACCATCAGGGATGTGTTGGCCGCCTGCACCACCTCGCCGTTGAGCGTGGTCTCGATGTCTAGTCGCCCGGCCTCATCGATCTCGAGATGGGTGGCGATCCACGGACCCAGCGGGCAGAAACTGTCAAAGCCCTTCGCCCGCGTCCACTGCCCATCGGACGCCTGGAGGTCACGGCAGGTGACGTCGTTGGCGACGGTGTAGCCGAAGATCACCTCGGCGGCACGCTCGACCGGCACCCGGCGGCAGATCCGTCCGATCACCACCGCCAGTTCACCCTCGTAGTGCAGGTCGCTGGTCTCGACCGGATAGACGATCGGTTCGCCCGGACCGATCACCGACGTGTTCGGCTTACTGAAGATGATCGGCGCGTCCGGCAGCTCATTGCCGAGTTCGGCGGCGTGGGCGGCGTAGTTGCGTCCGATACCGATCACCTTGCTGCGCGGAATCACCGGTGCGACCAGCCGGACGTCCGCCAGCGGCAACCGCTCCCCCGTGTAGTGCACCGGGCCGGCCAGCGGGTCGCCCGAGACGACTGCGACGGTGTCGGGGTTCGGTCCGGAATCCTCGGCGAGTTCGACGACACCGTAGGTGGGGTCGCCTTGGGCGACGAATCTGGCGATGCGCATGGCGCACACCCTAACCGGCGACGACGTTGGCGAGCGGCTCGCCCGCCGCGAACCGCTGGAGTTGCGCGCGCACCAGTCGCTGCATCCGGGGATAGAACGCGGAGCTCTGGCCACCGACGTGAGGGCTGATGAGGACGCCGGGCGTCCGCCAGAGCGGATGGTCAGCAGGCAACGGCTCGGGGTCGGTCACGTCCAAGGCTGCGCGAATGCGCCCAGTGGCGGTCGCCGCGACCAGTGCCTCGGTGTCAACCACTTTGCCGCGAGCAACGTTCACCAGCAGTGCTCCATCGGGCAGCAGAGCCAGCTCGGCGGCACCGATCAGGTGCTCGGTCTCGGGCGTGAGCGGGGTGATCAGAAAGACGATGTCGGCCTGCGGCAGCAGGGTCGGCAACTGCGTGATCGGGTGCACCGGAACCTCACCCGCCCGCTCTCGCCGGGCAACGCGCGTGACCGAGGCGACCTCGAAGCCGGCTAGGCGCTGCTCGATGGCTGCGCCGATCCGTCCATAGCCGACGATGAGCACCCGCCGGTCGGCCAGCGACGTGCTGAAGTCGTTGCCCCACGTTCCGCTGGGCATGTTGCGCGAGTAGGTGTCCAGGTGCCGGTTGCTGGCCAGCGCCAGGGCGACCGCCAGCTCGGCCGTGCTGGCGTCGTGCACCCCGGCCGCGTTGCACAGAGATACCCCGGACGGCAGATAGGGCAGGTAGTTGTCGTAACCGGCCGACAACAACTGCACCACCTTGAGGCTGGTCATGTCGGCCACTCGGCTCATCACCTTGTCGGGAGAAAACATATACGGCGCCACCAGGAACTCGACCTCGTCGATCGATTCCGGCCAGCTCCCGTCCGCCACGAAACAGTCCGCGACCAGGCCTTCGGGAAGCGGTCCGAGGGCCGCCTCGGCGGACGTCAGATCGGGATAGGGCAACCAGATGCGTCGAGCCATGCACCTAGCCTAGGGTGCGCTCATGAGGACCTTCGACGCCGTTGAACTGATCCGTACCAAGCGGGACGGGGGCACCCTCGCCCCCGAAGCCATCGACTGGCTGATCCGGGCGTACACCGACGCAGTCGTGACCGATGAACAGATGGCCGCGATGGCGATGGCGATCTTCTTCCGCGGTCTGGACGGTGATGAGCTGACCCGCTGGACCAACGCGATGATCGCCACCGGTGAGCGCATGGACTTCAGCTCGCTGTCGCGCCCGACCGTTGACAAGCACTCCACGGGCGGTGTCGGCGACAAGATCACGCTGCCGCTGGCGCCCTTGGTTGCTGCGTGCGGTGCGGCGGTTCCCCAACTGAGCGGACGCGGACTAGGCCACACCGGCGGCACGCTCGACAAGCTGGAGGCCATCCCAGGCTGGCGCGCCAGCCTTTCGAACGCTGAGATGCTCGCCCAGCTGGAGTCGGTTGGCGCGGTCATCTGCGCCGCCGGCGCCGGCCTCGCACCCGCGGACAAGAAGCTGTACGCGTTGCGTGACGTGACCGCCACGATCGAGTCAATCCCGATGATCTCGGCATCGATCATGAGCAAGAAGATCGCCGAAGGCACCCAATCGTTGGTACTGGACGTGAAGACCGGCTCGGGCGCGTTCATGAAGACGGTGGAGAACTCGCGCGCACTCGCGCAGACCATGGTCGGCATCGGCAAGGCGGCAGGCGTCAACACCGTCGCCCTGATCACCGACATGAACGCCCCCCTCGGGCGCACCGCAGGCAACGGCCTCGAGGTGGCCGAGTCGGTGGAGGTGCTCGCCGGCGGCGGCCCGGCGGACGTCGTCGAGCTCACCATCGCGTTGGCTCGCGAGATGCTCTCCTGCGCCGGGATCGATGTCGATCCTGCCGACGTTCTAGCCTCTGGCAAGGCCATGGATACCTGGAAGGCCATGATCCGTGCCCAGGGCGGTGACCCGGACGCTCCCCTGCCTGTGGCTCGGCACACCGAAGTCGTCGTTGCCGAATCGGACGGCTACCTGGCCGGAATGGACGCGATGGCCGTCGGCCTCGCCGCTTGGCGCCTGGGTGCCGGACGCGCCGTCCAGGGCGAACAGGTGCAGGCTGCCGCCGGTGTGACCTGGCATGCCGGGGTCGGCGACCTGGTCACCGCAGGGACGCCGCTGTTCACCCTGCACACCGACACCCCGGAGCGGCTGGAGCGGGCTCGTGAGGCGCTGGCCGGCTCGGTGAGCTACGCGCCCGAGCCGCCGGCGAAGCGTCCGCTGGTGCTGGAGAGAATCGCGTAGTCAGCGTCGCGGGAGCCGGGTCTCGACAAGCTCGACCAACCGAGAGGCGGAGACTCGACCACCGAAGGCTGGGACTCGACCAACCGAGGCGGACGATCGCTGCCCTCCGGTGATCGAGCCTGTCGAGATCACCAGCAAGGTTCAGGAAAGACCGACCAACTGAGGGCCAAAGCTCGACCAACAGACGGCCACGGTCGGCGCTATCCGGTCAGCGACCGCTGCTCCCGCTCGCGCGCGCGGCGTAGGCGCCAGCGCTCAAGCCGGTTCGCGGGACGGGCCTTGAAGGTACCCATGCCCATCGAGCCGCGAACGATGAACACCGGACAGCCGGCGGCCGGGATGCCAGGGACCTTCACCTTCACCGTGCCGATTCCGCGGGTCAGCTGGTCGACATTCACCGCCCAGCCCTCAGGGAGCACCAACACCACCGTGCCGAGCGTCGCCTCCACGTCCAGCTGGATCACCTCCGTGGCCGCGCGCGCCTGAAGGCAGTCGATCCGCACAGTCTCGATGCCCGCCTGCGCTTTCATGAAGGGAGGCACGAGCCAGGAGCCGGTGCGCTTCGTCCCCGAGAACCCAGCGCTGAGTAGGAGCGGGGCCTCCGGTCGCTGGCCCACGTTCGCCAGAGCAGCCAGCGCCTCGGCTGCCGTCGGCACCGCCACCGAGCCGGGCACGAACGCGCCCGGCCGGAGGTCCGTAAGCACCATCCCGAGATCGCCGCTGGTTCGGGCGCCCCGGACGCGCTCCGTCCGCTCATCCAGTTCCGGCGCAGTGAGCCGGCCGTCCTCCGCCGCTCGGCGTAACTCGGCGATCGCCTGGTCACGCTCAGCTTGCCCGATCCGGAAATCCTCGCCAGTGCTCACGCTCCAAGCCTAGAACGAGGTCTCGACAAGCTCGACCACCCGATGGGGGGACGCTCCACCACCCGAAGGGGGGACGCTCGACCACCCGAAGGGGAAACTCTCGACCACCCGAAGGGGAAACGCTCGACCACCCGAAGGGGACACGCTCGACCCAAGCGCATTATGTCTGGGTGCCGCCTGGAGCGACGGCGACTCAGCCAGCGTCGACCGCGGGCTGAGCCAGCGCCCAGAGATAGCCGTCGTGCAGAGCCTCCCAGGATGCCTCGATCACATTGGTACCCACGCCGACGGTGGTCCAGGTGCGCTCACCGTCGGTCATGTCGATCAGCGTGCGCACGATCGCATCCGTGCCATGGCCCTGGTCGATGATCCGCACCTTGTAATCGGTGAGCTCGAAGTCGTCCACCTGCGGGTAGGCGGGGTTCAGCGCGTTCCGCAGCGCTACGTCCAGCGCGTTCAGCGGTCCGTGCCCCTCGCCGACGAGGTTGTAGGTGACACCCTTGGCGCGCACCTTCACTACGGCCTCGGAGTCGCCCTCCGGCTTGACCTCGTGCCCCGTGAGCACCCGCCAGGAGAGCACTTCGAAGTAGTCCTCGAGCAGGCCGAGCTCGTCGCGCAACAGGAGCTCGAAGGACGCGTCCGCCGACTCGTAGGAGTAGCCGTCCATCTCGCGCGTCTTCACCTTCTCGGTGACTTTCGCGGCCAGGTCTCGGTTCGACAGGTCGTAGCCGAGCTCGGAGCCCTTGATCTGGATGTTCGCCCGTCCGGCCATGTCGGAGACCAGCATGCGCATGTCGTTGCCCACCAGCTTCGGGTCGATGTGCTGGTAGAGGTTCGCGTCCACCTTGATCGCGGACGCGTGCAGCCCGGCCTTGTGCGCGAAGGCGGACGCGCCCACGTACGGCTGCCGGGTGTTCATCGGGTAGTTGGTCACCCCCGAGATCGCGTGGCTGACCCTGGTGGCTTCGGCGAGTTGCTCGGGCGTGACCAACTCCCAGCCGAACTTGAGCTGGAGGTTCGCGACCACCGTGATGATGTTGGCGTTGCCCGTCCGCTCGCCGTGGCCGTTCATGGTGCCCTGCACGTGCATCACGCCAGCCTCGACCGCGGCCAGGGTGTTCGCGACCGCGCAGCCGGTGTCGTTGTGGCAGTGGATGCCGAGGTCGACGCCGATCTGGGCAGCCGCCGAGACGATGTCGCCCATCCAGGACGGCAGCATGCCGCCGTTGGTGTCGCACAGCACCACGACTTCGGCGCCGGCTTCGGCGGCGGCCCGGACGACCTCAAGTGCGTACTCGGGGTTGGCGCGGTAGCCGTCGAAGAAGTGCTCACAGTCGACGAAGACCCG
>DAORUI010000028.1:19221-23086 GCA_035433085.1 Propionicimonas sp.
GCGAAGAAGGCGGTGTCATTCGGGTTGGCGCCCGGCCAACCACCCTCGATGAAGTCGATGCCGAGTTCGTCGAGGTAACGGGCGATCTTCAGCTTGTCGCTGACGGTGAGCTGCAGGCCCTCTTGTTGGGCACCGTCGCGCAGCGTGGTGTCGAAGACGTGGAAGCTGTCCGGTGCGGCTGGCATTTGAGTCACCGGGCGAGTTTGCCGTCCAGCGCTCGATAAGGGAAGGGGTTTCAGTTCCTGAGACTAGAATCTCAGATCATGGCAACCCTCGTGCATCGTGGCCGGACCGTTCACAGCATCGGCGAACTCCCTGACGTCGGGAGGAAACTACCCGGCTTCGCGCTGACCGGAGTCGGGATGACCGATGACCTCGGCCCGGAGGTCGCCGCAGGCAAACGACTCGTGCTCAACATCTTCCCGAGCATCGACACCGGGGTCTGCGCGATGAGCGTCCGTAAGTTCAACGAACTCGCCGCCGGGCTGCCCGACACCGTTGTGGTCTGCATCTCCAACGATCTGCCGTACGCCCAGGCGCGCTTCTGCGGCGCCGAGGGCATCACCAACGTCATCACCGCGTCGGGGTTTCGTTCCTCTTTCGGGCACGACTACGGCGTGACGCTGGTCGACGGCCCCATGCGCACCCTCCTGTCGCGGGCGGTCGTGGTGGCCGATGAGGACGGCACGATCATTCACACCGAGCAGTGCCCCAACATCAGCGAGGAACCCGACTACGAAGCAGTGCTGACCTCCCTACGCTGAGGATCGGCCCTTCGTCAAGCTCAGGGAACGTTGGCTGAGCTTGACGAAGCCTCTAGACGACGCGGGTAAGCCAGCCGTGGGTGTCGGGAACGCGGCCGTACTGGATGTCGAGCAGGGCGTTGCGGATCGCCAACGCCTGCGGATTGCCATTCTCGGGGAGCCGCCACTCGCCGGCCTTCGACTTGAAGGCCCCGATCGGGGTGATCACCGCTGCCGTGCCGCAGGAGAAAGCCTCCACAGTGGTGCCGTCGGCGAGTCCGGAGAAGAGTTCGTCCGGCGTGATCCGGCGTTCGTCGGGCTGGAGGCCCAGTTCCACGGCGACGGTGAGGATCGAGTCCCGCGTGATCCCCTCCAGGATCGTGCCGGTCAACGCGGGGGTGACGAGGCGTCCGTCCGAGGTGACGAGGAAGACGTTCATACCGCCGAGTTCCTCGACGCGGTCCTTGTCCGCGGCCTCGATGAAGAGCACCTGTGAGCAGCCGTGCTCGTAGCCCTGGTATTGCGCGATGAGGGACGCGGCGTAATTGCCGCCGCACTTGGCCGCGCCTGTACCCCCGACCCCCGCCCTCGCGTACTCGTCGGTCACCCAGATGTCGACCGGCCGAACCCCACCGGCGAAGTACGGGCCGGCCGGGGACACGATCACGCAGAAGGTGACGGTCTCGGCTGCGCGCACCCCGAGGAAGACTTCGGACGCGAACATGAACGGCCGAATGTAGAGGCTCTGTTCACCGGTCGACGTAGGCACCCAGCGAGCGTCCGCTTTGACGAGTTCCTCGACAGCGGTGATGAAGTCAGCCGTCGGGAGTTCGGGCAGCATCATCCGTGCGGCGGACGACTGGAACCGCTTGGCGTTCGCCTCCGGGCGGAACAGGTGGATCGAACCGTCGGCATGCCGGTAGGCCTTCATGCCCTCGAAGATCTCCTGACCGTAGTGCAGGACGGCGCTGGCGGGGTCCATCTGGAACGGCCCGTACGGCCGAACCTCGTCCGCTGCCCAGCCGCCGGCCTTCGTCCAGGTGGCGACGGCCATGTGATCGGTGAAGTGGTCACCGAAACCGGGGTTCACCAGGACGGCCGCGACGGCCTCGTCGCCAGCCGGGTTCGGGTTGCGATGCAGCGGGAAAGTCAGGGACATGTGCGCATGTTACCGCTCAGTGGTGAGACGACGCCGTCCGAGTCGTGGTCGTCCCGCTAACCTCGCCCGGGTGACTTCAGCAGCGCAGAGCAAACCCGTCATTTCCGTCATCGCCGGCGACGGCATCGGTCCAGAGGTGGTGGCCGAGGGTCTCAAGGTACTCACCGGCGTGGTCGGCGACGACGCCTTCGACTTCGTCCATCACGACCTTGGTGCCGAGCGCTGGCAGCGCACCGGTGAGGTCTTGCCGGACGCCGAACTCGAGCGACTCGCGGCCTCGCAGGCGATCATCCTGGGTGCCGTGGGTGCCGCGCCGGGTTCGACGGCGATCCCGTCCGGGCTGTTGGAGCGCGGCCTGCTGCTGAAGCTGCGGTTCGCATTCGACCACTACGTGAACCTGCGCCCGTCCAAGCTCTACCCCGGCGTGCCGACGCCGCTGGCCGCTTCGGTGACCGAGCGCGGGCCGATCGACTTCGTGGTGGTGCGCGAGGGTACCGAGGGCCTGTACTGCGGCAACGGCGGCGCCTTCCGTGCCGGCACGCCGTTCGAGGTGGCCACCGAGGTGAGCATCAACACAGCCCACGGCGTGGAGCGGGTGATCCGGGACGCCTTCGTCCGCGCTGAGCAACGCCGGGGCAAGCTGACGATGGTGCACAAGCACAACGTGCTGGTGAACGCGGGCGGGCTGTGGAACCGGCTGTTCCAGACCGTCGCCGCCGAGCATCCGGATGTGGCCACCGACTACCTGCACGTGGACGCCGCCACGATCGCCTTCGTGCAGGACCCGCAGCGCTTCGACGTGCTGGTCACCGACAATTTGTTCGGCGACATCCTGACCGATCTGGCCGCTGCGGTCACGGGCGGCATCGGGCTTGCGGCTTCGGCGAACATCAACCCCGAGGGCGCGTTCCCGTCCATGTTCGAGCCGGTGCACGGCTCGGCCCCGGACATCGCCGGGCAGGGCATCGCCGACCCGACCGCAACCATCCTGTCGATGGCACTGCTCCTCGACCACCTCGGCCGTGGTGATGATGCGCGCCGGATCGAGGTAGCGGTGGACGCCGACATCGCCGAACGGGGCGCGACCAAGCGCCCGACCTCGGTTGTCGGCGACGACATCGCGGCAAGGATCGCGTCCTGATCGGTCGGCACCGCTCGCCCGTGGATTGAACCCACTTCTATCCGGTTATCAGCGACGCGCCTGGGCACTGAGCAGACTCAACCCAAGAATGACCGGTTATCAGCCCGAAGTTCGGGCTGATAACCGGTCATTCTTGGGTTGTTCGATAAGCAGGTCGCCCGGCGGTCGCCAATACCAGTTGAATCTGGGTTCAAGCCCGAGCGCCCAACCCGCTTTTCAGCTGCCGGCGTCGGCAAGCGTGCCAAACAGATGCCGACGCTCGCCAGTGACCTTGCCCGAGATCCACCAGATGGCTTCGATCAGCACGATGGCGAGCAGACCCATCAACGCGGTTGTGGTGATCATCGCTGAATTGGACGGGTCCATCTGGAGTTGCGGGATCAGGTTGCCCAGGACTGGGATCACCTCGGCCCACGCGGGCAACCAATAGGGCAGCCAGAAGATGACTCCATAGGCGGCCAGCAGGCAAAGCCCGATCATCAGCAGCTTCCACCACTGGTAGGGACGTGCGGTGGTGATCATCACCCAAGCACCGCCCATCATCAGGGTGACCAGGGCCGCCGTGCTGGCCTGGATGCTGAGCTGCGGATCGAGAGCGGCCGGCTTCACCAGCAGGTACGCCGTGAAGCTTGTCACCGCGACCACCACTCCGGCCGGAATGGAGAAGCTCATCACCCGCTTCAGGAAGCCCGGACGCGCCCGCTCGGCGTTCGGCGCCAGCGCCAGGATCGAGGCCGGGATGCCGATCGTGAACCAGCCCACGAAGGAGATGTGGATCGGCACGAACGGGAACGGGATCCGCCACAGCGCGACCAGCAGCGC
>DAORUI010000029.1:0-1486 GCA_035433085.1 Propionicimonas sp.
CCGAGCAGCGGCCAGACGAACCCGAGGATTGCGGTCACAGCGAGCGCCAGCGCGATAGGGACGCTGAGCGTTGGTGCGCTGTGAGGGTGACGGACGGCCCTTCGTGACGCGCTCGTTCGTTCCTCACGAGCGCTCCTCAGGGACCGGTGCGAGGAACCCGTCCGTTCCTCACGAGTGATAGTTGCTGGGACGCCCAACCCAACCAACGATCCCTGAGCCTGACGAAGGGCACCCGGAGCCTGACGAAGGGCGTCCTGAGCCTGACGAAGGGCACCCAAGGCCTCGTCAACCCCAGCCAACGCCTCCCCCCGCAGCGCAAGGCTGCCGCCCAACCCAACCAACGCTCCCTGAGCCTGACGAAGGGCACCCTGAGCCTGACGAAGGGCACCCAAGGCCTCGTCAAGCCCAGCCAACGCCTCCCCCCGCAGCGCAAGGCTGCCGCCCAACCCAACCAACGCTCCCTGAGCCTGACGAAGGGCACCCAAGGCTTCGTCAAGCTCAGCCGACGTGGGGCCGGCGTCAGCTCCTAGGGTCATCGCCAGCGCGTGGCGAGCGATGCCGGCGAAGACGACCAGCAGCAGGACGCAGGCGACCAGCATCGGCCAGAGCAGGCCACGTTGGAAGCCGGCGACGATGATCCCGACCTCGGTGAAGAAGGTCACGAACGGCGGGAACCCGAGCAGAGCGGCCGCACCGAGCAGGAACGGCGCGCCCAGGTCTGGACGCAGGCGCAGCAGATTGCGCACGTCCGCCACCCGATGGCTGCCGGTGTAGCTGAGGATGCGTCCAGCGAGCAGGAACATCGACGACTTCACCAGTCCGTGGCCGAGCATGTGCAACAGCACCGCCGCGATCGCCAGCGGTCCGCCCGCAGCGGCTCCGAGGGCCAGCAGGCCCATGTGCTCGATGCTGCTGTACGCCAGCAGCCGCTTGTAGTCCTTCTGGGTGAGCACCAGGCCGGCGGTCACCGCGAGGGAGAGCAGGCCGGCGGTCAGCAGGAGCGTCCGCATCAGGCCAGGGCCGACTGCGGCGTCCGTGATCGCCTGGATGCGCAGAATCACATAGAACGCCACCGACAACAGCACCCCGGACATCAGCCCGCTCACCGGGGCGGGCGCCTGGCTGTGCGCGTCCGGGAGCCAGGAGTGCATCGGCGCCAGCCCGGCCTTGGTGGCGAAGCCCAGCGCCGCCAGCGCGCCGGCGACCCGGGTGAGCGTCGGGTCGAGTTGGCTCGCGTGGGCGAGCAGTGCGACCCAGGAGACCGTCGCCTCGCCCGCCGCCAGGCTCGCCGCAGAGAGCAGGGTGATGCCCAGGAACGCGATCGCCACCCCGACCGCACCGAGGACGACGTACTTCCACGCCGCTTCGAGCGCATGCCGTCCGCCCTTGGACGCGACCAGGAACGCCGTCGTGATCGTGGTGAGTTCGATCGCCACCCACATCAGTCCGATGTTGTCGGCCACGACCGCGAGGGTCATCGCGGCCA
>DAORUI010000029.1:1586-5594 GCA_035433085.1 Propionicimonas sp.
CCTCGGCTGGTCGAGCCTGTCGAGACCCCACGGACAGGCTCGACCAGCCGGTTGCCGGCTCGGGATCGAGACCACCCCAGAGGGCGACCACGGCCACGGCGCCGACCACCAGCAGCATCCAGGCGCTCAGGGCGTCCACCCGGAGCAGGCCGGACGCGGTGCTCAGCGCCCCGGACGCGCCGACCGTCCAGACGAGCACGCCACCGACCACCAGCAGCACGACCGCGGAAAGCACCGGCAGCCAGCGCGTCCAGGGGAGTCCGCGCTGCACAGCGCACACCGCGGCCAACGCCAGTGGCAACCCCAACAGCACCCAGATCGAGACAGCCATCAGTCGTGCAACTCCCTCAGCTCTGAGATGTCGACGTGGCCGTGGGCGGCCTGCATCCGCACCACCAGGACGCCCAGGATCAGCACCACGAGTAGTACATCGAGGGACGCGCCGAGCTCGACGGTGAGCGGCAGACCGCCGGAGGTGAGGAAGGACACCGTCGCGATCCCGTTGTCCAGCACCAGGAAACCGACCAGCTGGGTCACCGCCGAACGCCGGATCAGCAGCTGCCAGAAGCCCAGCAGCACCAGCGAAACCCCGACCGGTACGGCCTGCGCGGCCGCGGACGCGTCCGTGCCCAGCACCGCGCCGGTGACGAAGTAGGCGAGCAGGGTGAGCGCGGCGGCCACGATCAACTCGACCGCGGTGCTCACCAGGGCGGCCCGCTCCCGGGTCTCGCCGATCAACCGGGCCGAACGGAACATGGCCCAGGGCAGCACCACCGCCTTCACCACCAGCACCAGCAAGGCGACGTAGGCCGCCTCGGGCTCGTTCGCGTGCAGGCCGACGGTCAGCACCAGCGCGGCCAGCGCCACCCCCTGCAACGAGAGCAGCGCGATCGCCCGCACCAGCGAGCGTCCCCAGACCTGCAGGATGGCGGTGAGCAGCAGCAGTCCGGTGCTGGTCGCGATGAGCTGCGGATAGAGGTCGGTCATCAGAACACCAGGTAGGAGGCGCTGACCGAAAGGAACGCCAGGACGAAGGAACCCGCGAGCAGTTCCGGCACCCGGAACAACCGCAGTTTGGCGATGAAGACCTCGACCGCGGCCAGCAGCGCGCCGGCCAGCAGCAGTTTCACCGTGATGCCGGCGACTCCCAGCAGCAGGCTGAGCGGCGCCGCGCCCTGGGCGACCGCGAAGGGCACGGCCAGGTTCACCACCAGGCCGAGCAGGGCGGTGAGCCGCAGCCAGGAGCCGAACTCGAGCCAGCCGAGGTCGCGTCCGCCGGATTCGAGGATCATCGCCTCGTGCACCATGGTCAGCTCCAGGTGCGTGGACGGGTTGTCGACGGGTAGGCGTCCGGTTTCGGCGATCACGACCACCACCAGCGCGACGATCGCGAGCAGGCTCACCGGGTTCAGCAGGGACGCCAGGTCGGCCCGCCGGGCCGCGACGATGGACGCGAGCACCGACGACCCCACCGGACCGCTGAGCGCGTAGATGCTCAACAGCACCGTAGGCTCGACCAGCGCCGCGATCACCATGTGCCGGCTCGAACCCATGCCGCCGAAGGCCGTCCCGGATTCGAGGCCGAGCAGGGCCAGTGCCACCGTCCCCAGCAGCAGCACGGAAACCACGACGAACAGGTCACCGGGCACGCTGGCCAGCGACAGCGTGCTGACCAGGGGAATCAGCGCGCAGAGCACCAGGCTGGACGCCATCAGCAGGATCGGCGCTGCGGTGAGCACCACAGTCGACCCGGGCGCCCGCAGCGGCTCCTTGGCCAGCAGCTTGAGCACGTCGCGCCAGGGCTGCCAGACTCCGCCGCCGGACCGGCCCTCCAAGCCGGCGCGGGTCGTCCGCATCACCCCGATCAGGACGGGGGTGATCGCCAGCGCGAAGGCTAGGTGGATCACGATCACCGCTACCGATTCGAGGTTCATCGCACCACCAGCACAAGGACGAGGATCAGCGCGACGAAGGAGAACCCGATGTAGCGGTGGATGCTGCCGTTCTGCACCGTGCGGGCGAGATCGCCGAAACGTTCGGCCCAGCGGGTGGCCGGCAGGTAGAGCCGCTCCTCGATCACGTCCGAGGTCTCCTGGGTGAAGGCCATCTCGGCCACCAGCAGCGGGGCCCCGTCGGCGCGGACGACATCGGTCGACCGGGTCGCCTGCAGCGACGACCGGAAGACCCGCACCAGGGGCTCGGAGTAGCTGGTGGCGTTGTACTCCATGCGCGGGCTGGTGCGCTCGCCGCCGCAGCCCCAGGCCAGCGCAACATCGCGGCGAGGGTGCCGCCGGGCGAGGGTGACGTTCACCGCGATCAGCGGGACGAGCACCGCTGCGGTCAGCAGGGTGAGCGCCAGCGGGTGCAGGACCACGCCCACTTCGCCGAGCACCAGGCCGGTGCCTCCGACGGTGGCCACTCCGCCGGCGGCGACCGCGTCCGCCAGGGCCACCGCGACCGGTCCGGGAATCAGGCCGAGCCCCACCACGAGCACCCCGCCCAGGACCAGGGCCGAGCGCATCGCCGGGCCGGCCTCGTGCGCGTCCGCCGCTGCCTGGGTGCGCGGACGGGCGAGGAAGCCGATCCCGAACGCCTTCACGAAGGTGAGCAGACCCAGCCCGATGGTGAGCGCGACCACGCCCATGGTGATCGGCATCACCACCGCGATCAGCCGGTCGACCCGGGCGTTGGCGTGGATCAGGGCCTGCAGCAGCGCCCACTCAGCGACGAAACCGGACGTGACCGGCAGCGCGGCCGCCCCCATCGCGCCGATGCCGAAGGCTGTGGCCGTCCAGGGCATGCGGGCGGCCAGACCGCCGAGCAGGTCGAGGTCGCGCTCGCCGGTGGCGTGCAGGACGGAGCCCGCCCCGAGGAAGAGGACGGTCTTGAACGCCGCATGGCTGATCGTCAGCAGCAGCGCGGCCAGCAGGGCGATGTCGCCGGCGCCGACCTGGCCGGAGTCGCGCAGCAGCACTCCGACGCCGATCGCGGTGACGATCAGGCCGACGTTCTCAGTTGTCGAATAGGCCAGCAGGCGCTTCAGATCGGCCTGGACGGACGCCTGCAGGATGCCGTAGAGCGCGGAGCCCGCGCCCAGCACCACCAGCACGAGCGCCCACCAGCGCGGACCCAGCGGCAGCAGCCGCAACACCACCAGCAGCACGCCATAGACGCCCATCTTCACCATCGCGGCGCTCATCGCCGCCGACATGTGGCTGGGCGCCTCGGGGTGCGCCCGCGGCAGCCAGACATGGACGGGCACCAGGCCGGCCTTGGTCGCGAACCCGGCGAGCAGCAGCGCGAAGGCGATGCTGGCAACGGGGTCGACCAGGCCGGCGGCAGCGATCCGCGTCCACGAGGTGCCACCGGCGGAGGCGATCAGCACGCCGAAGCCGGCCAGCAGGAAGAGGAAGCTGAGGTGGGTCATCACCGCGTACCACAGCGTGGCGCTGCGGACGGGCCGGCGGACGGCGTGGTCGGCGAGCAGTAGCACGGTGGAACCGCCGGCCATCAGTTCCCAGGCCAGCAGGAAGCTGATCGCATCGCCCGCGGCCGGCACCAGTTGCAGGCCGACGGCGAAGACCGCGAAGGCCGTCCAGCCGGTGCGGGAGGCGGCCGGGCCGTGGGCGTAGCCGACGCCGAACAGCGCCGACAGCGCCACCACCGCGCCGGCCAGCAGCACGAACAGTCCGCCCAGCCGATCCGGAGCCAGGGTGAGCGGGTCGATCACGCCGAAGCCGGGCAGCGCGAGCGGTAGCTGCAACCCGTAGCCGGACGCGCCGAGCAGAGCGGCGAGGCCGGTCACGACACCGGCCAGCCCGACGCCGATGATGGCACTGCCGGCGGCGAGGTTTCGGTGCCTCGTTGGTGCGAAGAGGGCCAGGACTACTGCCAATGCCCCGAGCACCAGCTGGGCCTGCAGACCGGCGTCCACGTAGTTGATCATCGGCCGGTGACTGCCCGCAGCGCGGCCACGATCGCCTCGGGTGCCGGCGGGCAGCCGGGCAC
>DAORUI010000029.1:5694-19186 GCA_035433085.1 Propionicimonas sp.
TCAGGACGAGAGGAGCCAGTCGATGGCCTGGCGGGCGGTCCAGCCGTCCGGGTAGTGGGTGACGAGGGTCTGGGCGCCGCCCAGGTCCTGGCCGAGGGTGACCGCCGGCTCCTCCACGTAGCCGCTGCGGCGCACTTGGCCGAGGCCGATGTTGGCCATCAGCGCGTTGCACAGGCATTTTCGTCCGACCACTTCTTCCTCGTGGCCGCCCTTGCGCACGTACATGTGCACCGGCTCGGACGCGCAGCGGTAGCTGATCGACCCGTCCGGACGCTCCACCGGCGAGCGCAGGTAGCCGAGATCGCAGATCCGCTCCCTGGCCGCGTAGTTCGGCTCCTCGGAGAGGGTGTCGTCGAGTTCGGCCACCTTGAACGGGAAACCGGTCGGTGAGGCCCGCGGGTCGTTGCGCACCACAAGGGTGTCGGTGGCGAGTTCGGAGATCAGCCGAGCCCGCAGCGAGGGTTCGAGCCCCGATTCAGCGGCCATCGCGAACAGCGTCCCGATCTGCACCCCGGCAGCGCCGGCGGCTCGCGCCTCGGCCACCCGCTCGGGGGACGCGTAGGCGCCGGCCAACCAGAATGGCAGCCCAGTGAGGGCCACCTTCGCCAGATCGGCGTCGTCCTTCGGTCCGTAGATCGGCTCGCCGGCCTCGTCCAGGACCATCTTCCCCCGCGGGGGCGCGCTGTGGCCGCCGGCGCGTGGGCCCTCGACGACGAAGCCGTCCGGACGGATCTCCGGGTCCTTCTGCAGGTAAGTGGCCAGGATGTGCAGCGACACGATGGCCAGGAACTGCGGCCGGCGCAGCACCGGCAGTTCGGCACCCAGATAGTCCGCGGGGTTGAGGCTCGCGCGGTGCACCTTCGTGCCGCCGACGACGTCGATGGTCAGGTGGCCGGTACGCCCGGCAGCGAACTCGGTGAGCAGCCGCGGGATCTCGCGAGGCACTCCCGCGCCCATGATCACGTAGTCGACGTCAGCCAGCATCGCGCCGAGAATGGCGGACGCGTTCGCGGTCTGCACCTTCTCCAGCATGTTGATGCCGACCACACCGGCATGACCCTCCTTGGCCAGCCACACCTCGGTGAAGTTGCCCACCAGACTCAGTTCGATCGCCCCGCGAACCGGCGAGATGGTCAGGGTCGGATGCGGACGGTACGGCTTGCCCGGCTTGCGTCCGCCCTCGATGAAGTAGGCGTCGAGCACTCGCTTGGCCATCGCCGGGGACGGGAAGTGCGCCATTGCGCGGCGGCGATGACCGCCGGGGTCACCGTCCTGCAGCACTCGGGCCAGCACACCGTCCAGCGCGGTGCCGGAGACGACGCCGAGTTGGCCGGCCAGCGAGACCTCGCGCGCAAGCTGCCACGACGAGACGGCGATGCCCATGCCGCCCTGAATCACCACTGGTGGCTGCGTCATTGTCACCGGGTTCTCCTCGGCTTGGGATTGCATTACCTTACGCTACCGTAACTTACGCCTTCGTAGGTAATCGTTCACCGTTCAGTGAATTACGTCGAAGCGGTCGCAATCGCGTCCCGAGCGGACGGACACGCCGTCTAGACCTGCCCGGACGCGCGCCGCTCGGCCCGCCGGTTCGAGATCAGGCTGGTGGCGATCACTATCGCCAGGATGCCCACGATCACAGCCAACGAGAACAGGGTGTCGATCTCGGGAACCCACGACCAGACGCCGTGCGCCCAGTGCATCACCAGCTTGGCGCCGATGAAGGCGAGAATGGCCGCCAAGCCGTAACCCAGGTGGGTCAGCGCGCCCAACGCGCCTTCGAGCACGAAGTAGAGGGCTCGCAGGCCGAGCAGGGCGAACGCGTTGGTCACGAACACCAGGTAGGCGTCGCCGGTGATGCCGTAGACGGCGGGCACCGAGTCGACGGCGAAGACCACGTCCGTCGCGAGGATCGCCAGCGTGGCCAGCGCCAGCGGCGTGAGCGCACGCTTGCCACCTTCGATCACGGTCATCCGGGTTCCGCGGTACCCGTCCGTCACCGGCCAGAACCGGCGGACGAGCCTGACCGAGCGGAGTTCGCTGGGATTGATCTCGTGCTCGGACGGGTTGAGCGTGTCGCGCAGCACCTTCACCGCAGTGGCCAGCAGGATCGCGCCGAACAACAGGAAGGTCCACGCGAAGTTCGCCAGCATCGCCGCACCGAGGGCGATGAAGACACCGCGCAACACCAGTGCACCGGCGACGCCGATCAGCAGGACGCGCTGCTGCAGTTCCCGGGGCACGGCGAACGAGCTGAGCAGCAGCATGAAGACGAACAGGTTGTCGACGCTGAGTGACTTCTCCACCAGGTAGCCGGCGTAGAACTCAAGGCCGCGTTGCGAACCGAAAGTCGTCCAGATCCACACGCCGAAGGCCAGCGGCAGCGCGATGTAGAACGCCGACCAACCGATGGCCTCTTTCATCGAGACCTCGTGCGGACGGCGGGTGATCAGGAAGTCGAGCACGAACAGGGCAACCACCACGGCGATGCTGATCGCCCAGAGTTCGGGCGATCCGATGGCGATCTCAAGTACGGGTTGGGTCATCAAGTCTCCTCACGGGCACTGCCGGTGAGGTCTCCTTCACCGTTGCCGGCCCACCTGCGGGAGCACGGTCGCGCACTCGTAATGACCAACAGGTGACTGGGAAGTACTCCCCTCAGTTCAGAAGCCTACGGCCCCGACACTATGTCGACAAACCCACAGCGCACAGGAATTGCTTACCCGAGCACTACCGAACGCCCTCGAAACCGAACCGGAACACCAACTCCTCGCCCTGCGGCAGCCGGTACTCCGGGTGGGTCTGCGCACCCCAGGCCTGGTCGCCGGCAACGCCGCGACGCTTGAGCGCCGGACGCAGCACGGTGTGACCGGTCTGCGGAAGCTCGGTGTGGTGGGTGGCGTTCTCGATCTCGAACGGCGTCCACGGCAAGGCGGAGAACTCCATGCCGTCGGCGCAGTCGAAGCGCAGTCCGGCGCCCCGCTCGTCGGTCACGGTGGCCCACCGCACGCCGGTTCGGCTGCCTGCCTCCTGCGGCCGCAGGTAGGGCGTCAGGCCTTCCCGGACGTCGGACGCGTAGACCCCGAGCCGAGCCGAACCGCGGCGGTCGACGTAGCACTCGTGTGGACCTTCGCCGTACCAGGAGAGGTGGTGCAGGGACGCGTCCGCGGTGAACAGCATGCCGAACTCGGGCATGTCGGGCAGCCCGTCGCCCGGACGCACCGACACCGTCACCTCGATCCGTCCGCTGCCATAGACGCGGTAGGCGACGTCGCATGCGGTCTGGGGCGTGGTCGGCAGCAGGTACCGATAGGTCACCTCGACGCTGTCATCGTGCTCGACGACCGTGGGGGCCTGCGCCGTCGGGTCCAGCTTCGGGTACCGGCTCGCCAGCAGCCATTGGCCGTCGCGGTTGGGCATGCCCCAGCCACGCTCGTTCGACGTGGGCGCATGCCAGAAGTTCGGCTGCGGAATCGCGCGTAGCAACTCATTGCCGCCGTCGGACGTGCGGCCGTACCGGTAGGACACCAGCCCGCCGTACAGCCGTGAGAACAGCGCCGAGAAGTGCGGCCCGTGTACCCCGATGTTGTGGATGCCCTGCACGAGCTCGGGACGCGCGAAGGTCGGTGCGTCCGGGCCTGTGCCGGCGACGGCGAACACCGCCTGTCCTGAGCCGACCTCGTGCCCGGCCGCGGCCCAGCGGGTGGCCGTCCGGAGCCGCAACGACACGTCGACGGCGTACTCGCCAGGCGCGTCCGGGACCGCGAACGGCAGCGGGTAGGCCTGGCAAGCGCCCGGAGCGACCTCGGTCTCTACGGTCGCGCTGCGCAGCGTCCGCCCTTCCTTCGCCAGGGTGAGGACGCACTCGTAGGCGGCCGAGTTGGTGAACAGGTGCCGGTTCTCGATCGTGAACCGGTCGCGTTCGACGGTGATCCCGAAGCCCTGGTAGAGGTACCTCACCTCGGCCAGGATCGGCTTGGCGGTGTGGTCGGCGAACAGGATGCCGTTGCCACAGAAGTCACCGTCGTGCGGCGCCTCCCCGCAGTCTCCGCCGTAGCCGAAGTACTCCCGGCCGTACCGGTCGGTCAGAGCAATCGCCTGGTCGGCGAAGTCCCAGATGAACCCGCCTTGGAACAGCGGCTCGGCGTAGGCCAGATCGAGGTACTTGTCGACCGCGCCGAATGAGTTGCCCATCGCGTGGGCGTACTCGCACATGATGAACGGCTTGTCGCGGTGGGTGGTCAGGAAGTCCGCGACCTCGGTGGCAGGGGTGTACATCTGGCTGTACACGTCGCTGGTCCGGGGGTAGCGGGGATCCCAGTGGACGCCCTCGTAGTGCACCGGACGGTTGTCGACCTCACGGAAATAGTCGGCCACCGCGAGGATGTTCGTGCCGCCGAACGACTCGTTGCCACACGACCACATCACGATGCTGGCGTGGTTCTTGTCGCGTTCGTACAGGTTGGCTGCCCGGTCGAGCAGGGCTGCCAGCCACTCGGGCCGGTCGCCGGGTAGCGCCTTGTCGACGGTCAGCCCGCCGCGCAGGATCTTGTCCCACATGCCGTGGGATTCCAGGTTCATCTCGTCGATCACGTACAGGCCGTACTGGTCGCACAGCTCGTAGAAGAAGGAGTTGTTGGGGTAGTGGCTGGTGCGGACGGCGTTGATGTTCGCGGCCTTCATCAGCCTCAGGTCGGCCTCGGTCTGCTCGCGACTCATCACGCGGCCCTGCAGGCCGAACTCGTGGCGGTTGACGCCGTTGAACACGACGCGCTCGCCGTTGATCTTGAGCAGCCCGTCCTCGATGCCGAAGCGCCGCACGCCCACCGATAGCGGGATGTGCTCGGCGAGCCCACCGTGTTCGTCACGCACCTGCAGGACGAGGCCGTACCGGAACGGGTCCTCGGCACTCCACAGCCGGGGCTCGGTGATCCGCACGCTGAGTTGGCCGTCCGCTTCGGTGAGGTCGCCGATGCCGGCGATCGTTGCCGAAACCGTCCCGCGTCCGACGAGGGAGACGCGGACGCGGACTTCGGCCTCGGCGAGGTCGTCGGCCACGGTGCAGGTCACCCGCACGTCCTCGGCGTGCACCGCCGGCCGCCGGTAGAGCACGACGTCGCGGAAGATGCCGGAGAAGCGGTAGAAGTCCTGGTCCTCGATCCAGGAGGCCGCGCTGAATCGGAACACCTGCGCGGCGAGCTTGTTCTCGCCCTCGACCAGGGCGTCGGTGAGGTCGAACTCCGACGGCGTGAACGAGTCGCAGCCGTAACCGATGTAGGTGCCGTTGAGCCACAGCGCGATGGCACTCTCGGCGCCGTGGAAGGAGACGCTCAGCCGCTCCCCGTCCGCCAACCGACGATCGAGGGTGAAGGTCCGCACATAGCTGGCCACCGGGTTGAACCGCTGCGGCACCTGACCGGGCTCGACGGCCTCGTGGCCGTCCCAGGGGTACTGCACGTTGGTGTACTGCGGACGGTCGTAGCCCTGCAGCTGGATGTGCGCAGGCACGGGAATGTCGTCCCAGGACGAGCAGTCGTACCCCGCGGCCTCGAAGCCGGGGATCACCTGGTCGGGGTTCTTCGCGTAGTGGAACTTCCACAGGCCGTTGAGGCATTGCTCGAAGCCGCTGGCGCCGGCGTCCGCTTCTTCGGCGTCGCGGAACCACCGGTGGTCCGAATGCGGGTGGATGCGGTTCTCCCCGAAATACTCGGGGTCGGCGAGGCGGCTCGGGTCAAAACTCACTGGGCGCTCCTGTGGTGGCTTCGACAAGGCTAGATGATCGGTCGCACAGGATGGCGCCTTCGCGCTCAGTGTCCAGCGGACACTGAGCGCGAGGGTTCACCGCTGCAAGAGACTCGCCATCTGGTCTGCGATCTGGGTCATGGCGCGCTCGGGCACCAGGCGGGTGAACCAGTCCATCACCTGGGCGTCGCGGCCCACCAGCACGCGGTAGGAGCCCTTCTCCATGCCCTTGATGATGATGTCGGCGGCCTCGTTGGGCGGTAGCACCTTGCGGTTGGCCGCATTGTCGTTCGCGCCGGCCACCGCAGGGGCGTGCACCCCGCTGTTCTCGGTGATGCTCGTCGCCACCGCTCCGGGGAAGACGACGGTCACCCGCACCGGCGTCCCGCGCAGTTCGGCGTGCAGGCCCTCGGTGAGCAACTTCACCGCAGCCTTGGACGCGCCATAGATGGTCTGGCCGGGGACGGGGATGAACGCCCCCATGCTCGACACGTTCACCAGCGCCGCCTGGGGCCGCTCCATCAGGTGCGGCAGGAACGCCTTGACCATGTTCACCACGCCCCAGAAGTTCACCATCAGCACGCGCTCGATCTCGGACTGCTCCAACTCGGCGAAGTGCACGAACCTCTGGATGATGCCGGCGACGTTCAGCACACCGTCAACCGCGCCGTGGGCCTCGATCACTTTGCCGGGCAGCTGGGCCACCGCGGACTGGTCGGTCACGTTCACCTCGTGGGTGGTGAGCCGGTCAGCGTTGCGTCCGGCCAGGCCGACGGTGCCCGCCAGCCGATCGGCACTGAGGTCGATCGCCGCCACCCTGGCGCCGCGGTTCAGCAGGCCTAGGACGACCGCGCGTCCGATGCCGCTGCCGCCGCCGGTGACCACGAATACCTTGCCTGCAATCTCCATGTCTGTTCCTCTCAGTTCGCTTCGACGGCGCCGGCCAGATGCCTGGCGGCGCGATAGCCGAACACTGTCGCCGGCCCGAGGGTCGAGCCAGGCCCGGGGTAGGTGCGTCCCATCACCGAAGCCGAGTTGTTGCCGGCCGCGTAGAGCCCCCCGATCACCGAGCCGTCCTCCCGCAGCACGCGGGCGTATTCGTCGGTGAGCAGGCCACCCTTGGTGCCCAGGTCGCCGGCCACGATCTGGACGGCGGTGAACGGCCCCTTCTCCAGCGGGCCGAGGTTCGGGTTGGGCCGCACCAGCGGGTCGCTGTAGTAGCGGTCGTAGGCCGAGTTGCCCCGACCGAAGTCCTGGTCGACGCCCGAGCGCGTGAATCCGTTGAACCGCTCGACCGTCGCTTGGAGGCTGGCGGCGTCCACGCCGATCTTCGCAGCCAGTTCAGCGATGGTCGGCGCCTGCACCAACAGTCCGGCGGCGGCCATCGCCTTGGTGGCCTTCGGGTCCATCACGTAGGAGCGCAGGTAGCGGTGGGCGAAGCGGACGTCGCTCACCATCCAGTACTTACCGGGCACCTGCAAGGAGTGCTCGAGCATGTGGTGACCGAGGTCGACGTAGGACTCCGACTCGTTGGCGAACCGCTGCCCGGCGCCATCGATGAGGATCGTGAACGGCATCGACCGCTCGCTGACCAGGAAGGCCGGGTTGCCGCCAGGCGTGGCGGACGGGATCGAACCACCCCACCAGGCGTCGTCCATCAGGTCGACTGCCGCACCGATGCGCTCGGCGACCGCGATCGCGGTGCCGACGTTGCCCTTCGAACCGGACGACGCCGTGCCGTCCACGCCCTGGTAGCGCTGGCGCCATTCGGCATTGTGGTCGAAGCCCCCTCCGCCGAGGACGACGCCGCGTTCGGCCTTCACGCGGACCTGGCGTCCGGCCTTGGTCGTGACCACGCCGACGACGCGGCCGTCTTCGACGACCAGTTCCTCGACCGGGGCCGACAGCCAGACCTGGGTGCCCTGCCGCAACACGATCGCCAGGAAGGACGAAGCCAGCGCCGCGCCCATGCCGACCGCCTGCCTGCGGCGGAGCGCGCTGCCGATCGTCCGGAACACGACCTGGGCGCCGCGCACCATGCCGGCGGGGGTCGACCAGGCCCGGGAGAGCAGCCAGAAGTCGTCGGTCTTGACTGGCATCGGGACGCCGTCCTGACCGCGCGAAGTCGCCCACCACTCACCAAGCGGATGGACGTCGAAGGGCTCCACCTCGATCGCTCGGCCGATCTTGCCGCCGGGACGCTCGGGGTAGTAGTCGGGGTAGTCCTTGGCCCGGGCGAAGCGCATGCCGAGGCGTTCGGCGAGGTCGACGAAGCCCGCGACCCCGTCCACGAACGCCTCCTTGCGGGCTCGCGATGTGGCCGGGCCGGCGTCACCGACGGTCGCCTCCAGGTAGGCCAGCGCGTCTTCGCGCGAATCCCCGGCACCGTCCCGCTGCATCAACGGGTTGTTCGGCAGCCAGAGGCCGCCGCCGGACATTGCGCTGCTTCCACCCCAGCGATCAGTGCTCTCCAACATGAGTACCTTCAGCCCGGAGTCGGCCGCGGTGATCGCAGCGGCGAACGCCGCCGCCCCGGTTCCGCCGACGACAACGTCGAAAACCTGATCCCATTGCTCGCCCATGACCAGCCTCCAGATCAACCGGACAACCTTGTCCGGTTCTAGACTCCTCAGCATGCCAAGGTCCGTGCGCGCGAGCAATAGGGGGCCGGCCGCGGCTGCGTCCAACCGGCGGGCGATCCTCGCAGCGGCCCGCGAACTGCTCGCTGAGCAGGGGTATCGCGTGCCGCTGAACGCGATCGCGAAGCGCGCCGGGGTCGGTCAGGGCGTGCTCTACCGGCACTTCCCGAGCCGGCTCGACCTCGCGTATGCGGTGTTCGAGGACAACTTCCGCGAGTTGGAGTCCCTGGCTGCGACGTCCGCCGAGGACCAGTTCGGCGAGATCTGGCGACGGCTGATCGGCCTCACCCTGGATTCGACGGCGTTCATCGAGATGGTGGTGGTGGCGCGACACGAGATCCCGGACGATCTGGGCAACCTTCGGCTTGAGGAGCTGCTGACCGAACCGCTGGCTGCGGCTCAGGCTGCCGGCCTGGCCAACCCGAACTGGACGACCGCCGACGTGGTGCTCATCCTCACGATGGTCTACGGGGCGGCCAGTTCCGCGTCCGACCGGGACCAGGCTGCCAGCCACGCCCGCCGCGCGCTCGAATTGCTGGGCGCCGACAGCGGCCCAACCGGCCAGGACGGAGCTCTGTTCCACGAACCACTTCGTGACTAGGGTTGGGGCACGCTTTCGGCCGGGTTGGGGGTGACATGACCGAAGAGAAGAAGTTCCTGGAGCGGCCGCTGGCCGTGGTGGGCCTCCTGGGCGGGATCCTCGGGGTGGTCGGCACCAGCGTCGCGATCTACACGGGCCTTGCCGGAGGAGCCGCGTCTGCGCCCACCCAGGTTGCGTCCGACCGAGTGCCGGAGTGCGTCCGTTACCACGGCCTCGCCTCCGCCACCGAGAAGCGGGACGCCGGTGAGGGCCGCTGGTACTTCCGCGCCTGCACCTGGCCGGCGCCCACCGGGGCAGCTGCGGACGGGTTCAGCGAAATCACGATGGCGCCGCAGCCCGGCCCGGGGCAGACCGAGGCGGAAGGCATGACCGAGGCGCACGTCTTCACGAGCACGTGCCGCGACATCGAAGTTGGCTACCTGTTCAACAATCAGGGCACCTTCGTCCCCGAGCAGCCCGTCCGGCTCACCAAGGGCGAGGCCCGCCGGGTGGAAGGCGGTTCGATCGTGAGTACCGTCCAGCCCGGACGCGACCAGTTCGTCGTCTTGTCGAGCGGTCGCTACCAACTCGACTCAGCCCGTTGCGTCTGACCGTTTCGCTTGGTCGCCGGGCCATTCCATCGATCGGGCCTTCGGTGGACGCGCGCCAGGCACGAGTACTGAGAAGCTCAGCGCCAGAGGCCACGGAAGCGCTGCCACAAGGTCTTTCCTCGGGGCTCGTCCGGGTACTTCTCGCGAAGCGTGGTGTAGCTGAGGACGAGCACGATTCCCGAGGTGACCAGCCAGATCGCCGCGCCCACGTACGAGCGTCCGCCTGAGACCAGTGCCGACACCACCAGCAGGATGAGCACAGTCACGATCGGGTGCTTGTAGAGGAACAGCTCCACCCGCGTGCGCCATTCGGACCATCTGGTCGTCATCTTGTACCTCACTCGGCCGGTCGGGCTGCGTCCGCTGTCAGGGACGACCGTACGCCACCCATCCACGCCGAGAGCCTCCGTTCACGTCGGACGCCCGTACGCCGGCACAGGCCAATGACCGAAACGGTGGCTCTCGGCGGGGAAGGGGGCTCTCAATGAAAACGGCGGACGCGGTCAGCCGGCCCGTCGAACAAGGGCCGGACGAGCGGGGACGCAGAGCGCCGCTACCAGCGCCGCTACGGATGGGATCCCCACCATCAGGCCACCCATCAGCAACCACGGCAGGCGCACCAGCGGCGGGAAGGTCGCCAACGTCTCGGCATCTCCGGTCGACCAGATCGCCAACGGAGCGCCCACCAGAGAGCCGATCGCGCAACCCAGAAGCGTCCCGATCACTCCAAGTAGCAGCGCCTGGGTGGCGGCGAGGCGCCGGCTCAGTCCTGGCCCGGCACCGATGGCGGCGAAGGTGCCAAGGAACGGACGCAGTTCGATGGTCGACATCACGGTCGCTATCACCGCGGCCACGACGGCGAGCAGCACCAGCGTCGCGGTCACCCCCCACAGCAGTGGCTGCGGCGTCGACTCATAGCCCCGCTCCACAGTCAACGACGCGCTTTCGTCCCACGGTTCCAACGCGCTCACCACCTCGGCTTCCAGCGCGGGCGTGATCTCGCCACGCGGATCGACCACCCGCAACTCGTACTGACCCACGGCCCAGCCGAGCTCGCCAGCGGCCCGGGTACTGATAAGTGCGCCGACGACCTGCGGCGAGGCGCCCCTCTCGATCACTGCCCGGGTCACTGGCGTGGCCGGCACCTGCGTCGTCTGGCTGTCACCTGAGGACGACAGGTAGGCGAAGGTGAGCGAGCCGTGGACGATGTGGTGCTCGGCCCACTGCGGATCCTCGGCCCCGGCGTCGGGGGCCGGATCGGCGTTCACCAGCAGGTGCCCGGAGTTGAGCGCCTTCCGCTGGGAGGCGTCCAGGTCGAACAGCGTAGCCAGATCATCGACCTCGCCGACCATGATGGTCTGCCCATAGTCGATCGCGTTACTGCTCAACGAGGCACAATGCGAGCGCGCCTCAGCCAAGTCGTCGTTCGTGCAACCGGGTCGTATTGCGCCGACCACGTACACGTCGTCGGCGGCGCTCAGCCCATAGACCGTGCCGAGAAGGTACGTGCGCAGTTCCGGATCGACGCCGTTGATCGCGACTCGCACGCTCGGGGCCATGGGTTCCTCGAGGGAGATGCTGCCCTGACCGGCGGGCGACCATGGCCGGTAACGGCGCTCAGAATCCGCGTCGGTGCTGAGGACGAGAGTCCACACCGTGCTCAGAATGAGGCCGCCCGCGAGAACCGCTGCCACGGTGGACGTCGCGCGTCCCCGTTGCCGCGAGGTGTCCCGCAGCGCCATCCGCACCGCCATCGGGGTACCGCCGGCGATCCGCGCGGCCAACCCCAACAGCCCGGGGACGCAGAGCAGCACCCCCACCAGCACTCCCAGCGCCGCGATCGTCCAAAGCAGGAAGCGGAGTTGCGAAGCTGCGATCATCGCCAGCCACACGCCGGCAAGCCCGGTCGCGACCAGCACAACACCGACGACCGGGGCGCCTCTCCGGGGCGGCGCCGAGCGCAGACTCCCCCGAAGAGTGCCCACCAGATCGAGCTTGGCCAAGCCTCGCGAGGTCACGAGCGCGGCACCGAGCGCGGTCGCGATGCCGAGCACCAGGGTGCCGGCCAACTGTGCCGCGGGCAGCTCCAGCGGGCCGTGCAGCTCGGTGCGGTCGGATGCGATCCACGTCCAGGCGAGCACCCCGGTGCCAGCCCCGAGGAGGGTGCCCAGCAGCGTCCCGCTGGCACCCAGAAGCAGGGCCTGCCCGAGCGCCGAACGGCGCAGCTGCGCGAGCCCGGCACCGTTGGCTGCGGCCAGCGCCAGACCACGCCGTTGCCGGGCGGCTCCGATCGCGAATGCCGGCCCGACCACCAGAGCCACCTCGACCATCGCGGCCACGCTCACCATCCAGACCAGGAACGTCGACCCGAGCTCACCCAAGCGCGGCTCCGAAGCCGTCGGTGGATCGGCCACGATGCCGCGACTGGCGGTCTCGAAGCCGTATCCTGCCAGGTTCTCGGCCTCCACCCAGCTGATCGGCGCACCGGAGGTGACGAAGAAGCTGAGTCGATCAGCGGTGGCGTCCGGAAGGGTGACCAGGTCGGCGAGGCTTTCGAAGCCGGCAACGCCCGTTCCGACGATGGTTACGCGCGTCTCGACCTCGCCTCGGTACAGCGTCACCTCCCCTGAGCTTGGTAATCCGTACGCTCGCCCGCTCGGAGTGACCAGCGCTTCGGCGGCGGAACCGGGCATCCGTCCGGACGTGAGGGCGACCCTGCCGCCCATCGGCTGGGCAGGATCGACGCCCAGCGTGGCGATGATGCTGCGGGCACTGCCGAACTCGGGGTTCGACTCGGTGATGGCCGTTACCGGACGGCCGACCAGCACCGCCACGGCAGCCTCGTGCTCGGCAATCGTGTTCCCCCACCCTGGAACTGGCCGCGGTTCGCCGCCGTCGTCGCCCCAGATGGCGGAGCCGTAGCCGTCCCAAGCGGCATTGAAGGCCGTTCCGGTCTGGGTCAGGACCGATTGCGTGCCGCCGAGCTTCAGTTCGAGGTATTCGGCCTGGGACAGGTTGTTGGAAGCGATCACGACCTGCAGTGCGGCGATGATCCCGATCGGAAGGGCGATCATCAGCCAGACGAACAGGCTGCGTCCCGAGTCGCGGTGCACGTCCCGGCGAGCCATTCGCAACGCCATCGACCAGCCGTTCCACCACCGCCGGAGGGAGCCTGCGCGATGCACAGATCGGCGCGGTGTGCTCATCGGATGGCCCGGGCGGGCTCACGGGCCACGGTCCCGTCCACGATCACACCGTCGCGCAGGTACACCACCCGGTCGGCCCAGGCGGCGTGCCTTGGTTCGTGGGTCACGAGCAGCCCGGCCGCACCCGCGTCGCATCGGGCGCGCAGAACGGACAGCACCTCTTCACCGGTGACCGAATCGAGCGCCCCGGTGGGTTCGTCGGCCAGGACGAGGCGGCGCTCCCCGATCAGCGCGCGGGCGATCGCCACGCGTTGCTGCTGGCCACCCGAGAGTTGGTCGGGAAAGCGGTCCGCCAGCCCGCCGAGGCCAAGATCCTTGAGTACCGCCCGAGCCTCCTGCCGAGCTGCCACGGCGTGCTGGCCGTCCAGTTCGAGCGGCAGGCCGATGTTCTCCGCCGCGGTCAGGGACGGGATCAGGTTGTAGTCCTGAAACACCACCCCGATTCGTCTCCTGCGCAGTTGCGCGAGCTCATCGGGCTTCAGGCCCGAAAGCGACTGGCCGGCGAGCTCTACCTCCCCGCTCGTCGGCCGGTCGAGCGCGCCGGCAAGGTTCAGCAGGGTCGACTTGCCACTTCCGGACGGGCCCATCACGGCGACCAGTTCGCCAGGGAACACGTCGAGGGAGACCTCCCGCAACGCGTGTACCGCGGTCTCGCCGCTGCCGTGGACTCGGGTGACTTCCACCAACCGCAGCACCGGCTCGTTCATGCCAGCG
>DAORUI010000029.1:19286-22908 GCA_035433085.1 Propionicimonas sp.
CCGTGCCTTGCCACGCTCGCCTCCACCTGGTCGAGCCACCGAATCTCGGCCTCAGCCGCGAACAGCTGGTGCTCCACCACAAGCAACCACGCCAGATCGGTGACGGGGTCCACCGACTGCTTGAGCCGGGTGAGCTGCTGCAGCCGATGCATCGTCGCCGCGCGCTGCGCCTGAGCGACTTCCGCCGAGTCGACGTCCGGACTCGTGATGGCAATCGCCAGCTTGATCACGAGCTCGTCGCGCGGGGTCACCTCGCGGTCGACCGGGGTGCGCCACCAGAGGTCGACTGCTTGGCGTCCCGTGGCGGTGAGCAGGTAGCGGATGCGGCCCTCCGCGTCCGGCTCTTCGGCGTCGACCAGTCCGTCGCGCTGCAGTCGATCGAGGGTCGTGTAGACCTGGCCGACGTTCACCGGCCAGGTGCCGCCGGTGCGGGCCTCGAAGCCAGCTTTCAGCGCCGCCCCGTAGCTCGGCCCCTCCGCCAGTAGCGCCAGCAGCCCGTTCTTGATCGACATGCCCACCCCTGCATACTCGGTATTAGTCCTCGTCGCTGACTATATACCGAGTATGCAGGTGAGCACGACGAGCGAGCGGATAGCGGGGCGAACTCAGCCTTCGAGCGGGTTCCTGGACGCCGGACGGTAGGCCGTGCGAACCACGTGGCCGACATCGGCGGGCACCCGTCCCAGCACGAGGCTGGTTAGCGCGGGCCATTGTTGCGGCAGCGGGAACTCGTCGGCGGTGTAGCCGAGGACGTCCACGAGCAGCAGGGCCTCCAACTCGGGAAGCGCAGTGAGTGCCGACAGGTTGGTGATCGTTCCCGGAGCACCGAAGAGTTGCAGATGGCGAAGCCCCGGGAAGCGCCGGACGACCTCAGTGAGGTCGACCCGATCCGCAGCATCGATGCGCAGGCCGCGCAGCCGCTTGAGACCGCGGACCGGCGGTACCTTCCCGCGGGCCCAGACCCAAAGCCAATGCCCGTACCCGTTCGAGATCACCTTCATCGACGACGGCCGATGGCCGTGCAGCTTCAGGGTGCTCGCGGTCGGCGGCAGGCTGAGTTCTTTGAGCCCGGTGGTGTCCACGCTCAGTTGGTCGAGAGCGCTGCGGCTCAGGTCGAGACAGGCGTCCTCGCCGGCGACGTGATCCGCCAGCGCCTGCACAACTTGCGCGTCGCGGGATTCCAGCAGGTCGTCATGCCAACCCATGACGGTCACGTCACGCGTAGGCATTGCCTTCGCGGGGTTGCGCAGAAGAGTCTGGGACGCCGCCGGCCGCTGCTGAAGTGCGGTCGCGCGGCGTTGCGTCATGGTTGACATCCACCAGCCCCTTGCGTCGTCGGTCCCGGCGGACGCTCAGGTCAGCGGCCCCGCGATCGGGGTGCTTGTCCGAGCCTCCACCTGGGAGGACGCGCGTTCGAGCCGGATATGACGCCGCTCACGGAAACTCGTGACGCGATGTCGAAGTTTGTCCGGGCCGCTACCGGGCTTCGGGATCAGGCTGATGAACGCCGAAGACGTTGCCCTCGGTATCGATGAAGTAGCCCTGCCAGGCCATGCTGGCGAGCGCGCTCTTGGGCAGCGCCACCGTCCCGCCTGCCGCGAGGACCTTCGCAGCGGTCGCATCGAAGTCCTCGACACCGATGGTCAGCACGGCACCCTGCACGCTCGATCCGGCTGGGGGGTTCGGGCCCTGCCGCTGCATGATCGCGCGTTGATGCCCGGCTCACCCTCAGTGCCGGTGATCGCACCCACGTAGGGCATACCGGCGAACGCGCTCCAATTCTCGCCCCCGCCAACCGAAGACGGCCTGATAGAAGGCGACTGCGCGAGGAACGTCCTCAGCGTGAATCTCGAAATGAACTGCACGACTCAATGGAGTCTCCTTCCGGAAGCCGGTGAGGTGCTCAGTTGCCGTCCACGACGTCGGGTTCCTTGGCGGGCGGAGTCTCGGGTGCCGGCGGGTTGTCCGGGTTGTCCTTGTTACGGTCACCCCAACCGCCGCAGCCCCACCAGCCGTGGCCGGGACTGTCGCAGTTGCTCCCGCCGCCATTGCCATCGCCCGGATCAGGCTCCGGCGTGCTCGGCGGGGGCGTGACCGTCGGGCTCGGGTCAACCGTGGGCTCGGGCTCGGGCGTGACCGACGGAGATACGGACGGCGTGGTCGACGGCTCGGTCGGGCTCGGCTCAGGGTCAACCGCACTGGGCGACGCGGAACCGGTCGGCACCGAAGCGGTCGGTGAGGGCTCGGGCAGAACGGTCTCTACGGGAGCGGACGGCGTCGGTGCCGGCACCGTCTCCACCGGCGCGGACGGCTGCGCGGGCACCGACTCCACCGGCGCGGACGGTTCGGCGGAGGCCGGGCTCGACGACTTCGACCCGGACTTCGATGAGGACCGGACGGTCGAGTTCGACGTAGCGGCCTCGTTCGTGGCCGTCGGGATGACCGGCTCCACGGTCACGTTCTCAGGCTCAGGGCTCGCACTCGGTTTGGGCTTCGGGTCGACCTGGGGTCGCGGGGGCACGCTCACCGCTGCTGTCGGCGCCGGCTGCGGTTGAGTCAGCGAAGCGACTGCCCCGGTGTCTGTCGCCTGGCTGGGCCCAGCGCCGAATGCGCCTGCGACTGCGAATGCAGGAATCGCGAGCATGAGGGCCAGGACGGCTGCTGCGGCGATGCCGACGGTCGGGTTCGACACGGTCAGGTTCTTCAGCTTGGCGAAGCCCGTGGGCGCCACGGCCACGCCCCCGGCACCGGCGCCCGCGCCGAGAACGGCAGCCATCGCAACCCCGGCCGAACTCACCCCCACCAGGGCGATTCCGAGCGACGAACCGATCCTGGCCGCGCGCACCGCGATGCCTGCACATCGCCGGCAGCCGTCCAGGTGGCCCTGCACCCGCTCGGACTGGTTCGAACGCAGCCCGGAGCGTACGAAGGCGCCGATCCGCGCCAGCGTCCAACGGCAATCCGGATCGACCGATTCGGTGGGCACCTGGGTCTGGATCCACGCCTGGCGCAGGCCCTCCCGTGCCCGGTAGCACAGCGCGGCGGCGGCATTGTCGGACAAGCCGGAGAGTTTGGCGATCTCAGCCGTGCTGCGTCCCTCGACCTCGGACCACCAGAGGGCCTCCTGCCAGCGCGTGGGCAGCGAGGAGAACGTGCGCTGGATCAGTTCGCGATTCGCCAAGCCCATCAGGATGGGGTCGGGATCGGTGTCGTCGATGTAGTCCTCGATGGTGTCCGTCGCGGTCTCATGCGATCGGCTTCCCCAGGTACGCGCGGTGTTGCGCAGCGTCGTCAGCAGATACGGACGGAAGGACTCGTTCGGGCCACCGCCGTTGCGAATGGCGAGGTAGACCCGCGCGAACGATTCGGCCACGAGGTCATCGGGATCGGCAGAACTGGTGAACGAGCGGGCCACCCCACCGGCCACGTGAGCGTGACGACGCCAGAGCACGCCGAAGGCGTCCCGATCGCCGGCGCGTGTTTGCGCGACGAGACGGGCATCGTCCAAGTCCTCGTCGACATGGACGTTCACGTCCAGGACTTCGCGAGAAAGCGTCAAGATACGGTCCCCCACCGTGAATCCCGCCGTTTCCCCCGGTTGGAATCGGCTGATCACTACTAG
>DAORUI010000030.1:0-15820 GCA_035433085.1 Propionicimonas sp.
GAGGTCGTGGCCCTGGGCGCGTCCCTGCAGGCCGGCGTGCTGAAGGGCGAGGTGAAGGACGTGCTGCTGCTCGACGTCACCCCGCTGAGCCTTGGTATTGAGACCAAGGGCGGCGTGATGACCAAGATCATCGAGCGCAACACCACGATCCCGACCAAGCGCTCCGAGGTGTTCACCACCGCGGAGGACAGCCAGCCTTCGGTGATGATCCAGGTGTACCAGGGTGAGCGTGACTTCGCCCGGGACAACAAGAGCCTCGGCAACTTCGAGCTGACCGGCCTCATGCCCGCCCCGCGCGGCGTGCCGCAGGTCGAGGTCACCTTCGACATCGACGCCAACGGCATCGTGCACGTGCACGCCAAGGATCTGGCCACCGGCAAGGAGCAGTCCATGACGGTCACCGGCGGCTCCGCGCTCGGGCGCGACGACATCGACCGCATGGTCAAGGAGGCCGAGGCGCACGCCGAGGAGGACCACAAGCGGCGCCAGGCCGTCGAGATGCGCAACGAGGCGGACGCGCTCGCGTTCCGTACCGAGAAGCTGCTCGCCGAGAACGCCGAGACTCTGCCCGAGGACACCAAGGCCCCCGTGGTCGAGGCCCTCGACAAGCTGAAGGAAGCGCTCAAGACCGACGACAACGATGCGGTCAAGGCAGCCATGGACGACCTGAACACCAAGGCCGCAACCATGGGTCAGGCGATGTACGCCGCCGCCCAGGCAAAGCAGCAGGCCGAGGCGTCCCAGGCCGGGACGGAGGACGCGCAGGCGTCCGATGACGACGTGGTCGACGCCGAGATCGTGGACGAGGACGGCGAGCAGAAGTGACCGACACCTTCCCTGAGCCTGACGAGGGGCTTCGTCAAGCTCAGCCACCGTCCCCTGAGCTTGGGGAGCCACCGTTCCCTGAGCCAGGCCAGCCACCGTTCCCTGAGCCAGGCCAGCCAGCGTTCCCTGAGCCAGGCCAGCCAACGTTCCCTGAGCCTGACGAAGGGCTTCGTCAAGCTCAGCCAGCGTCCGAAGCTCAGCCAACGGTCCCTGAGCCTGACGAAGGGCTTCGTCAAGCTCAGCCAGCGTCCGAAGCTCAGCCAACGGTCCCTGAGCCTGACGAAGGGCCCGCAGCCCACGCGGCGATCGCCGAACTGCAGGAACTGGTGTCCGAACGCACCGAAGACCTGCAGCGACTGCACGCCGAGTACTCCAACTACAAGAAGCGCGTGGATCGTGACCGGGCGCTGTCGCGGCAGGGCGGGATCGAGGCGGTCGTCCTCGACCTGCTCGCCGTCCTCGACAGTGTCGAGGCGGCTCGCGAGCACGACGAGTTGGTGGGCGGCTTCAAGCTGGTGGCCGACGAACTGGAGAAGATCACCGCGAAGTACGGCCTGGAGACGTTCGGCGAAGTGGGCGAGGAGTTCGACCCGCAGGTGCACGAAGCGCTCATGCAGATGCCGTATCCAGGCGAGATCAGCGTCTCGACCATCTCGGCGGTCATGCAGCGCGGCGTGAGGTTGAATGACCGACTGCTGCGTCCGGCCCGGGTGGGCGTGGCCAACCCCGAGTAGTGCGAGAGGAGGCGCGATGAGTACCAAGGACTGGATCGAGAAGGACTACTACAAGGTGCTCGGCGTCTCCGCCAGCGCGAAGCCCGAGGAGATCAAGAAGGCGTTCCGCAAGCTGGCCAGGGAGTTCCACCCCGACCAGAACACGCAGAACCCGGACGCCGAGAAGAAGTTCAAGGAGATCTCCGAGGCGAACTCGGTGCTTTCCGACGCGGCCAAGCGCAAGGAGTACGACGAGGCCCGGCGGCTGTTCGGCGGTGGGGGATTCCGGTTCCCCACCTCCGGGCAGGGCGCGGGTGCCGGCCCGTCCATGGAGGACCTGTTCCGGAACGCCACCGGCGATTCGGGCATCTCCGACCTGTTCGGCAACCTCTTCGGCGGCGGCGCCACCACCAGCCGGCGCAGCCGAGGTCCACGTCGGGGCGCCGACATCGAGGGCGAGGTGACGATCGACTTCGCCGACGCCCTTGCCGGGGCGATGGTGACCATGCAGACCACGTCCGAGGCGGCCTGTGACACCTGTCACGGGACGGGCGCGCGTCCGGGCACCCAGCCGACCGTGTGCCGCGCCTGCCAGGGCAGCGGCATGCAGACCTCGTCCACGAGCAGTGTGTTCGCGGTGAGCGAGCCGTGCCGCGAGTGCCGCGGTCGGGGCATGGTGGTCGAAGACCCCTGCCCGACCTGTCACGGCAGCGGACGCGGTCAATCGACCCGTTCGATGCAGGTCCGGATTCCGGCCGGGGTCACCGACGGCCAGCGCATCCGGATCAAGGGCAAGGGCGGGGCAGGCGAGAACAGCGGTGCCGCCGGCGACCTGTACGTGCTGGTGCACGTGCGGTCGCACCCGATCTTCGGACGCAAGGGCGACCACATCACGATCACGGTGCCGATCACCTTCACCGAGGCCGCTCTCGGCGCCGAGATCGAAGTGCCGGCGCTGGACGGCGCGAAGGTGCGGCTGCGGATTCCGGCGGGCACCCCGACGGGCCGGACGTTCCGCGTCCGCGGGCGGGGAGTGCTCGGCGGGGCGGCGGACGGCGACCTGCTGGTGACCGTCGACGTCCAGGTGCCCAAACATCTGAGCGAGGAGGCGCGCGCCGCGCTGGCCGACTACCAGGCCAAAGCGGCCGTCCCCGACCCCCGTGAGCACCTATTCAAGGCACACCGATGAGCACCGGCTTCCTGCCCGACCGGTTCGACGCCGACGCCCCGGTGTTCGTGATCTCGGTGGCCGCCCAACTGGCCGAGATGCACCCGCAGACCCTGCGCGGCTACGACCGGCTCGGCCTGGTCGTGCCCGGACGGACGCGCGGCCGCGGCCGGCGCTACTCGCTGCGTGATATCGCCAAGCTGCGGCACATCCAGCAGTTGTCGCAGAACGAAGGCATCAACCTCGAGGGCATCCGGCGCATCCTGGCGCTGGAGGCCGAGGTGGATTCGCTGCACCAGCAACTGGCCCGGCTGGCCTCGGTGGTGCATGACCTGCAGTTGCTCCCCGAGGTGACCCGGCTGTTCACCGCCGAAGCCGGCGGCTCGGTGCACATCGGACGCACCCGCGTCCGGGCGCCCCGGGCGATCACGGCCCGCTGAGCCGCCTCAATGCTGGCGCAGGGATCTTCGTCCGGATTGAACCACAAAGAGACCGCCCAGACTTGGACGGTAAAGGGACAGTCCCCTTTCCATTCAAGTTGAGTCGTCAACCTGAACGGAAAGGGGACTGTCCCCGATCTGCTTCAGGAACGACCTCAGGCGAGGTCGGTCAGCACATCACCGGCCAGGTGCACCTGGTAGCCCATCGCGTCGAACATGGCGGCCTTGGCAACCAGGGCCGCGTCCGCGGTCTCGGCATCGGGGGCGTAGACCACGTTGAGGTGATTGGCCTTGTGGCGAGCCATCAGCTGGTCGCGGTTCACGCCGTGGAGCACCGCATTCATGATCGGCCACTCCGGGTTGGTGGAGTCCAGCCGACGCTGCACCTCCTCGGCCGGCATCTCGATGCAGGTGCCACGGCCGAGGTCGACGTGCAGCACCCCGTCCATGATGAACACCCGCGACCACACGATCTCGCCGGGCTTGGACACGCCCGAAAGCGTGGCGCCGCCCAGCGGGAAAAAGTAGTAGCTCTGCCGGTACGCGTGGGCCTGGTCGTAGCCACCCAGGTGTGAGGCCGGCACCGAACCGGAGATCTCCAGCACCCAGACGAAGTCGTCGCCCCACTGGTCACCCCAGCGCACGTCGTGCAGGGTGGTCGCGGGATCGAGACCCATGGCCGTCCAGACCCGGTTGGTCACGAGCGCATCGATCGCCACGCCCTGGTCAACCTCGTTCGCGCAGGGCACCGGGGCGCCCTCGTAGAGCACCCGGGAGCCGTCCCGAGAGGTCACCGGCGGACGCTCGACGTTGTTCAGCAGGCCTTCGACCAGGTCGGACGCGGGCACCATGTCCTTCAGCCCCTGCTGGTACTGGATGCCGACCACGTCGGCGCCGAAGTCGTCGGCCATCCGGACGGCCGCGACGTACATCTTCATCTGCTGGTGAACCTGCTCGTCGGTCAGGTTCTCCTTCCAGTCACCGTCGTTGTTGATGTGGAAGGTCATGCCGGCCTCGTTCAGCCACGCCCGGACGGCGTCGGCCTCCTCGTCGGAGACCTTGTTCATCTCGGCGACCAGAGCGCTCTGGGAGAGCCGCTCCTTGTAGATGCCCGCGGGGTTCATCAGCTCGTCGTCGATCAGCGCGTTGTACATGCCCATGCAGTACTCGTCGAAGACGGCGATGATCGCCTTCTCCTCCTTGAGCTGTGCGGCCAGGGCCTCGCCCAGTTCTTTCTCGGGGGACGCGGGCAGCGCGGGCAAGTCGCGCACGTGGGAGGTGTCGTGGACGATCTCACCGGTCTCGATCCATTGGGCGAGTCGGGTGCGGGCCCACTCGTCGGTGAAGTCCTTGCTCCACAGCGTGGAGTGCTTGATGCCGGCCTTCACCATCGAGCCGTGGAGGTTCAGCATGCCGACCAGCCCGGGGAAGTCGCCGGCGAAGTTGGCGACCAGCAGGATCGGGCCCTGGTGGTCACGCAGGCCGTGCAGCACGTGGTGGCTGTACTGCCAGACCGCCTCGACCACGACCAGGGGCGCGTCCTTCGGCACGTTGCGGAATACCGTCATGCCCATCCGCTGGCTGTCGATGAAACCGTGGCCGGTGGCCGGGTTCACACCGTGTGCGCGGCTGACCTGCCAGCCGAGCGACTCCAGAGCCGCGGCGAACTCGCCCTCGACCTGCTGCTGCATGGCCCAGGTCTTGACGTTGGTGGTGAGGCGAAGATCGCCGTTGGCGATGGTGTAGACGGTCTTCGGTTCGGCCGGTGGCCGGGTGCTGATTGCAGGCACGAGGTAGGTGCTCACGAGTTGACTCCTTTTTGGTCGGCTGCTCATCGCCGAAGCCCCCGCGGACGACGCTGAACTGACGGGACGAGCTCTCTTCCATGCTGGCAGTAATCGATTTCACAGTCAAGGCTCCACGACCTGAAACGTCACTAATCTTGGTCAGATCAGGGCGGCTTCCAGCGCGGTCGGGCCGGCGTCCTCCGGGCTGACCACCATCGGGACGACGACGTCGCGGGCGGGGACGTCCAGACCCCGGATCCGCTCCAGCAGCATGGTCGCGGCGGTGATCCCCATCTCGCGGACGGGCAGGTGCGCCTCCATCACCCCGGCCGGCACGAGCAGCACCAGCGGCAGGCCGCCGAAGGAAACCACGCCGACCTCGGGCGGCAGCTTGCCGAGTTCGGCGAGCGCCCGGATGGCGCCGGCCGCCAGCTTGTTGTTCGCCGCGAAGATCGCGTCCGGCGGTTCGGGGAGCGCCATCAGCTGGCGCGCCGCCCGGTCGCCGCCGGTGAGGGTGTAGCTCGTCCGCACGATCATCTCCGACGGCGGCTCGCTGCCGGTTGCGGTGCGGTAGGTCGCGGCCCAACCTGCAAGGCGGTTGTCCGCGGTTTCAACGCCTTCAGGGCCGCTGATGCAGGACATTCGTCGGTAGCCCGCGTCCACCAGCATCTGGGCGGCGGCGGTCGCACCCGCGATGTTGTCTGCGACCACCGAGTCGACGTCGTAGTTCGGCGCGCGCCGGTCGACGCAGACCACTGGGACGCCGCGCTCCAGGGCCAGATCGAGGTTCGCGTTCTGAGTGCTGGGCGCGACGATGATGCCGGCCACCGGGTCGCTCACCGCCGCGCGCAGATAGTCCTGCTCGCGCTGGGGGTCCTCGTCGGTGTTGCAGAGCATGACCGAGTAGCCGCCCGCGCGAGCAACGTCCTCGACCGCTCGGGTCATGGTGGTGAAGAAGGGGTTCTCGATGTCGGGAATCAGCATGGCGATGATCTCCGAAGAGCTCGTCCGCAGCCGGCGGGCGTTTCGGTTCGGCACGAAGCCCAGTTCTTCGGCGGCGTGGCGGACGGCGTCCACGCGCTTGGGCGAGACCTTGATGCCGTTGAAGACCCGGGACACCGTGGCCGGCGAAACCCCGGCCTTCGCGGCGACGTCGTAGATGGTGACCATCAGCTTGCGTCCTCTTCGGTGTGGTTGAACCAGGGCCGCAGCGCCCGGTAGGCGTCTGCGAACCGGGCGAGATGCCGGGCGTGGGACGCGCTGCCTGCGCCCGGTGCGAACTCTGCTTCCACCTGCGACAGGGTAGGGGCGAGGGTGAAGTCGGCCAAGCCGAGGCCGACCAGCCCGGTCACCGCCGCCCCGAGGGAGTTGGCCTGGGTGGTCACGCTGCGGCGCCGGACGGGGACCCCCCAGATGTCGGCCAGCAGGCCGAGCCAGGTGTCGCTGGCTGCGCCGCCGCCGATCACGTCGATGCCGCTGGACGGGTTCGCGCCGCGTAGCGGGGCCATGCACAGCGCGAGGCTGTAGCCGACCCCCTCCAGCACCGCCCGGGTGAGGTGGGGACGGCGGTGATGCATCCGCAGCCCGGCGAACACCCCGGACGCGTTCGCGTCCCACCATGGCGAGCGCTCGCCGATCAGGTACGGCAGGAAGAACAGGCCCTCGTCGGCTGCAGCGACCTCGGCTGCGGCAGCGATGAGCTCGGCGATGTCGGCGGCGGGGGTCTCGACAGGCTCGACCAGCCGAGCGGGGTCGGCCGGCCGAGTGGGGTCGCCCGGCCGAGCGGGGTCGCCCGGCCGAGTCGGCGCGGCCAGCGCCTCGGCAGACCACTGCAGCGAGCCGGCGCCGGTCTGGGTGGTGGCGGTGGGGGCGAACAGTCCAGGGATGACATGCCGGAAGGTGAAGGACCGGTGCTCGGGGTCGAGGATCGGCTTGGTCGTCACGCAGGCGTACCAGGCAGAAGTGCCCAGGCAGACGTAGCCGGGGGAATCGGGGGAGATGCAGCCGGCGCCCACTGAGGCCATCGGGCCGTCGCCGCCGCCGGCGATCACCTGCGTGCCTGGCCGCAGCCCGAGTTCGGCAGCAGCGGACGCGGTGAGGGTGCCGATCACGGCCGTCGATTCGACGATCTCGGGCCACAGTGCCGCGTCCACTCCCGCGGCGTCGAGGAGCTCGGTAGACCAGGTGCCCGCGGCCAGGTCGTAGGCGTCGGTCGAGGAGGCGTCGGAGTGGTCGGTGACCAGGCGTCCGGTGAGCTTGAAGTTGACGTAGTCCTTGGCGACGCACACCGAGCGGGTGCGCTCGTAGGTCGCCGGTTCGTGGTCGCGCACCCAGAGCAGTTTGGGCAGCGTGTAGGTGGCCGCGATGCGGTGTCCGGTGATTGCGTAGGCGCGGTCCTCGCCGACGGCGGACGCGAGCCGCGCGGCTTGGGTGCCGGCGCGCTGGTCCGACCAGATCATCGCCGGACGCAGCGGCTCACCGGCCGCGTCCAGGAGCACCAGACCCATCATCTGGCCCGAGACGCAGATGCCGTCCACCTGAGCAGCGGTGTGGCCGCTTGAGGCCAGGAGTTGGCGGGTGGCCGAGGTGACCGCGGCCCACCAGTCGCGTGGGTCCTGCTCGCTGGTGGTGTCGGCGGCGTAGCTGGTGGGGTAGCCGACCGTGACCGCGGCCAGCAGGCGTCCGTCCGCGCTGTGCAGGGACGCCTTGTTGCCCGAAGTGCCGAGATCGTGCGCGATCAGCATTCCGATACCCACCTTGTTCGTCGGGGATGAAGCGGGGGCGGTCCCCGTTGGAGACCGCCCCCACCGTGGTGTGGCTTTCAGCTGCCTAGACAGCCGAGAGGATCACTTGTACAGCACGGCCGCGATCTTGGGATCGGTGATGTTGGTCTTGTCGTACCAGTAGAAGCCGGTGTCGATGGTCTTGGGCAGGGTCTCGCCCTTGATCGCCTTCACCGCTGCGTCGACGACGGCCTCGCCCATACCCACCGGGTTCTGGGTGATCGCACCGGCCATCAGGCCGCTGTTGATCGCGTCGATCTGGGCCTGGCCGGAGTCGAAGCCGACCAGCTTGATGTTCTTGGCCGCGTCGCCGGCTTCCTGCACGCCCTTGACCGCGCCGATGGCCGAGCCCTCGTTGGAGCCGAAGATGCCGGCGATGTCGGGGTTGGCCTGGATCATGCTCTTGACGATGTCGGCGCTCTTGGCCTGGTCGCCGCCGCCGTACTGGGTCTCCAGCAGTTGGACGTCGGCGCAGTTGGCCTTGATGCCCTCGATGAAGCCGTCACGACGGTCCGTGCCCGACTTGGACGTCTGGTCGTGGACGACGACGCCGACCTTGCCCTTGCCGCCGATGAGCTCGCACATGTGCTTGGCGCCCTCGGCCGCAGCGGCCTTGTTGTCGGTCGCGGCGGTGGTCAGCGGGATGTCGGAATCGACACCGGAGTCGAACGCGATCACCGGGATGCTGGCGTCCTTGAACTGCTGCAGCACGGACGCGGCAGCCTTGCTGTCCAGGGCGGCGAAGCCGAGCGCGGCCGGCTTCTTGGTGAGGGCGTTCTGCAGCATCGTCATCTGGTTCTCGACCTCGGTCTCAGCGGCCGGGCCCTCGAAGGTGATTTCGACGTTCAGTTCCTTGGCCTTCGACTCGGCACCGCTCTTGACTGCTTGCCAGAACTGGTGCTGGAAGCCCTTCGAGACGATGGCGATGTAAGGCTTGGCGCCCGAGGTGGCGGCAGCCGTAGAGGTACCGGTGCCACCGGTCGCAGCCGGGGTGGTGGCCGAAGAGCAGGCCGCCAGGGTCAGCGAGGCTGCCACACCGAGCGCGAGCCCGATTGAAATCTTCCGCATTTTTTCTCCTTCGTTGGGTTTGTTGCGGGAGTACTTGGTTGGAGTTGGACAGGACTTTGGGTTGGTCAGGTCGTGGCCTGGCGCCGGGCGCGCAGTTGGTCGATGAACACCACGATCAGGATGACGAGACCGAGGATCACGTTCTGCCATTCCTGGCGGACGGACATGATCTGCAGGCCGTTGTTGATGACCGAGATGATCAGGGCGCCGATGATCGTGCCGATGATGGTGCCCTTACCGCCCGACAGTGAGGTGCCGCCGATGACCACAGCTGCGATCGCCTGCAGCTCGTAGCCGGCACCGGTGGCCGGCTGGGCGGAGCCGAGCCGTGCCGAGATCATGATGCCGCCCAGCGCGGTGAAGACACCGGCCACCGCATAGATGACGATCAGCCACTTCTTGGTATTGATGCCGGAGAGGGCCGTGGCCTCCTCGTTGCTGCCGATCGAGATGTCGTAGCGGCCGAGCAGGGTCTTGTTCAGCAGGATGTACGCGACCACCGCGGCCAGCAGCAGCACGATCACCGCGTTCGGGAAGCCGGGGATCAGGTTGCCGGTGGACAGCCACAGGAACGAACTGTGCGTGTTCAGGTCGAAGTAGATCGGGGCGGCGTTCGAGATCACCAGCGCCAGGCCCTGGGCGACCAGCATCATCGCCAGCGTGGCGATGAATGGTGGTAGCCCGAGGATGGCCACGTTGGTGCCGTTGACCAAACCGAGGAACGCACCGAAGAGCAGCGCGGCGATCAGGCCCAGCCAGACCGGCATGCCCCACTTCACGATGAACGTCGCCGTCATCACCGCACACAACGTCATGCCGGTGCCGACCGACAGGTCGATGCCGCCGGTGATGATCACCAGGGTGGCGCCCAGCGACAGCAGGCCGATCACCACCGCGGAGAACAGGATGTTCTTGGTGATGTTGTCGTAGGTCGGGAAGACCGTGGGCTTGGCGATGGCGAACACCGCGAAGATCACGATCAGGCCGAGGAACGCGAAGAGCTGCTGTACCTGGTTGCGAAGGCCGCCCAGGAACGAGGCGCGTCCGGTGCTTTCGGCTGCTTGGGTCTCGGTGGACGACATTTACTGGCCTGCTTTCTGGCTGTCGACGGTGACGATGGTTTCTTCGCGGTGGGTGGCAAGGCGCATGATCGACTCCTGGCTCGCCTCGCCTGCTGCGAGGATGCCGGTGACGCGCCCGTCCGCCATGACCACGATGCGGTGGGACATGCGGAGCACTTCGGGCAGTTCGGAGGAGATCATGATGATCGACTTGCCCTGGTCGGCCAGCTGGTTGAGCAACTGGTAGATCTCTTCCTTGGCACCCACGTCGATGCCGCGGGTGGGTTCGTCGAAGATCAGGATGTCGCAGTCCTTCACCAGCCAGCGGGCGATGATCGCCTTCTGCTGGTTGCCGCCGGAGAGGTACTTGATCAGCTGGTTGACCGAGGGCGTCTTGATGTTAAGCAGCTTGCGGGACGCCTCCGCGGACTCGCGGATCGCCTTGTCCTTCACGAAGATGCCGTTGGCGAACTTGGCCGACATCGAGCTGATCGAGATGTTGTGCGCCACCGACAGGGGCAGCATCAGGCCGAGCTTCTTGCGGTCTTCGGACAGGTAGCCGATGCCGAGCGCGGCCGCTTGGGCCGGCGACTTGATGGTCACCGGGTTGCTGTTGAGGCTGACCTCGCCTGCGGTGATCGGGTCGGCCCCGACGATCGCGCGGGCCACCTCAGTGCGTCCGGCACCCATCAGGCCGGCGAAGCCGAGCACTTCACCGCGACGCAGTTCGAAGCTGACGTCCTTCAGCAGCCGACGGGTGGACAGGTTCGAGACCTGCAACACGATCGGACGGTCGTCGCGGACGTTCTCCGGACGGGCGTCGATGTTGATCGCGCGGCCGACCATCTTGGCGATCACCTGGTCGAGCGAGGTGTCGGCCATCGGCATGGTGTCGATGTAGTGGCCGTCGCGGATGACCGTGATCCGGTCGGCGATGCGCTTGAGTTCGGCCATGCGGTGGGAGATGTAGACGACACCGGTCTCGGGGGTGATGAACCGCCGGATCAGCTCGTGCAACTGGTCGACCTCGGCGTCGTTCAGGGCGGCCGTGGGCTCGTCCATGATCAGCACCTTGGTGGACTCGAAGCTCAGCGCCTTGGCGATCTCGACCATCTGCTGCTGCGCGACGCTGAGGCTGGAGACCAGCGCCTTGGGGTCGAGGCGGAGCTTGAGGTTGTCGAGCAACTCCTGGGTGCGGCGGATCTGCTCGCCCGGGCGGGTGAAGAAACCGCCGGAGACGGGTTCGCGTCCCAGCCAGATGTTCTCCGCGACGGTGAGGTGCGAGACCAGGTTGAGTTCCTGGTGGATGATCGAGAGCCCGGCCTCCTGCCCTTCCTTGGGGTTGTGCACGTTCAGGGGCTGGCCGTTCAGCCAGAACTCGCCGGCCTCACGGGTGTAGATGCCGGTGAGCAGCTTCATCATCGTGGACTTGCCGGCGCCGTTCTCGCCGACCAGGCCGAGCACCTCGCCCTTGCGCAGGTCGAAGCGCATGCCCTCCAGCGCCTTGACGCCGGGGAAGGACTTCTCCACGTTCTCGACCTGCAGCAGCAGGTCCGGATCATGGGCGCCGTGCACCGGCACGGTCTCGGTGACGGTCATGCGCTCATCACCGGCGTCACGCCCTTGCGGAACAGGGCATTGCCGTAGGTGCGGGTCTCGCCCGTGCGGATGATCAGTTCAGCCTCCTTGGCCAGGTCATAGAAGGCGAAGCGCTCGATCATGCGGTAGGGCTCGCCCTGCAGTCGTGCGGCTTCGATCAGTTCGGTCTGCACGGGCAGCAGGCCTTCCGGGGACTCCATCAGGTCGAGGGAGGGTCCGTAGGTGTCGGGCACGATCACCGAGCGGATCGCCTGCAGCACTCGTGGCGAGCTGATGCCCGGTAGGTCGATCAGGTGCTTCTTGGCCAGCTTGGACGCGGTGAAGTGGGCATCGGCAATGACCACCCCGTCACCATGTCCCATCTCGTCCAAAGCCAGAAGCAGCTGACCCGTGAGTAGTGGGTCCAGATTGAGCAGCACCATCGCCTCCATCTGCGAAATCGATTTCTTTATCGTAGAAGGGTGATGGTGGCTTTGTCACGCAACGAGATGAAATCGTTATCTTTTTCTTCGGACGTTCCTGACCCCGGCTGGTCGAGCCTGTCGAGACCGCGTTCGCAGGCTCGATCGGATTTGCTCACCACTGCTGCGGGGCTGGTGCTCGCGAGAGCCGGGTGCTAGGCTCTTGAATCGTTCCAAACGGACGCATCGCAGGCGTCCAGAACCCAGAACAGGTACGCATCCATGACCGACACCGCCGTCCGGGAATCGACTCAGCCGACCCCCGTGGTGAACACCCACATCCACTTTCCGCCGAACTTCTCGGCCTTCGACACTGTCGAAGACGTGATCACCACCGCGACCGGCGAGGGTGCCCGGGCGATCGGCATCTCGAACTTCTTCGACCAGCAGGTCTACGCCGACTTCGCCGAGCAGGCGGTCGCGGCAGGGATCGTGCCCCTGTTCGGGCTGGAGTTCATCACCCTCGACGACGAGCTCTCAGCCGCCGGCATCCGGGTGAACGATCCGGCGAACCCCGGCCGGATGTACCTGTGTGGGAAGGGGATCGCGCCGTTCCGCGAGAAGTCGGCGCTGGCGTCCCGAGTGGCTACCGAGATCCGGCTGGGCAATGACGAACGCGCTGACACCATGGTGGCCAAGCTCGCCGACTGGTTCCTCACCTGCGGCCTGGACACGGGGCTCACCGCAGAGGTGATCGCCCACGAGGTGGCTACTGCTGCCGGCGTCCCGTTCGAATGGGTTTCACTGCAGGAACGCCACGTGGCGCGCGCCTTCCAGAAGGCGCTCTTCCAGTCTCCGCTCACCGAGCGGGCGAGCCTGCTGGAGGCAGCCTACGGCGCGCCGTCCGGCGTCGACCTCGACGACGCGGTCGCGCTGCAGGGGGAGATCCGGTCGCGGCTGATCAAGGTGGGCACGCCAGGTTTTGTGCCCGAGGTGCCGCTGGGCTTTGCGGACGCGTACGCGTACGTCCTCGAAATGGGCGGCATCCCCACCTACCCGACACTGGCGGACGGGGTGAGCCCGGTCTGCCCGTTCGAGGAGCCAGCCACCGAGCTGGCCGCGAAGCTGCTGGAGCGGGGCATCCACGCCGCTGAGTTGATCCCGATCCGCAACACCAGCGTCTGCGTGGACGCCTACGTGAAGGCCTTCACCGACGCCGGGATCATCGTGATGGGCGGCACCGAGCACAACACCGCCGATCGGATCCCGATCGAGGTGGCCTGCGTGGACGGGCCGGTCTCTGATATTGCGCGCCACGCCTTCTGGGAGGCGACCTGCGTGGTGGCCGCCCACCAACACCTGGTGGCGCAAGGCCAGCCGGGTTACGTGGACGCGTCCGGTGCGCGCACATCCGCCACTGTCGCCGAGCTCGTCGAGCTCGGCGCGAACCTGATCGGAGTTTCGAAGTGAGTCTGGTCGACGAACTCATCGCGGTCGCCAACAAGTTCGGCGCCGACCCCGAGTACTCCCGAGCCGGTGGCGGCAACGCCTCCGTGAAGGTGGACGGGGTGCTGCGGATCAAGCCGTCCGGGGTGCCGTTGGCGACGCTCACCGCCGCCGACTTGGTCGGCCTGCGCAACGACGTGCTGCTGGAGGCTCTTCGCTCCGAAGCGCAGGTCGAGGGCGACCCCGTCCGTGCCGCTGCGGAGAAGGCACTGGTGGACGCTCCCGGCGGCCGCCGGCCGAGCGTGGAGATCCTCTTCCACGCGCTGATTCCGGATGCGCTCGTGCTGCACACCCATCCGTTGGTGGCCAACGCACTCACCTGCAATACCGACGCCGAGGCGCTCGCCGAGAAGCTGCTGGGCGACGACGCCGTCTTCGTTCCCTACACCGACCCTGGCGTCCCGCTGGCCCGGAAGGTCGCCGAGGTGCGTGAGGCGTACACGGCCCGCACCGGACGTCCCGCGCCAGGGATCACTCTGCTTGGCAACCACGGCATCATCGTCTCCGGCAATACCGCCGCTGAGGTCACCGAGCGTGCGGAGCGACTCACCTCTGTGATCGCCGCCGCGATCGAGGCGGGCGCGGATCAAACGGTGGCTGAGCCTGACGAAGCCTCGGTGGGGGACGCAACGGTGGCTGAGCCTGACGAAGCCTCAGCGGGGGACGCAACGGTGGCTGAGCCTGACGAAGCCTCGGTGGGCGACCCTTCGTCAAGCTCAGGGATCGTGAGCGGGGGCTCAGGGATCGGGAGCGCGCTTGACGAAGCCTTGGTGCGCGTGGTCGCGCCAACGCTGCGTGGCCTGCTCGGAACGCCAGAGCGGCTGGCTGTCGTCACCTCGGACGCGTCCGACCTCGTCCGCACGGTCACGACAAGCCCGGCCGGAGATGCGATCCTCACCGATGGTCCGCTCATCCCCGACCAGATCGTCTACGCCGGGTCGCTGCCGTTGGTTTTCGTCCCGAGTGAGGGCGACATTGCCGCGCAGCTCACCGCAGCGGTGGCCGCCTATCAAGCCAGGTTCGGCAAGCTGCCGATCATCACGGTGATCCCCGGCGTGGTCGCTCTCGGCGCCGGCGCCGACCTCGCGTCCGCTCGCACGGCATTGGCGACTTTCACCGACGCGCTCCGGGTGGCCAGGGACGCGAACCGGATCGGCACCGTCCGCTGCATGGACGCCGCCGAGCGTGGCTTCATCGAGAACTGGGAGGCCGAGAGCTACCGCAAGTCGGTGGCCGCCGGCGGGTCTGCCGGACGGATGACCGGCAAGGTGGTCATGGTCACCGGTGCCGCTCAGGGTTTCGGGCTCGGCATCACCACCGAACTGCTGGACGCGGGCGCGTCCGTCGTGCTCGCCGACCTGAACATCGACCTGGCCAGGCAGAACGCCGCCGAACTCAGCGCCAGGCACGGCGAGGGCCGAGCGGTGGCCGTGCAGGTGAACGTCTCCGACGAGCAGTCTCAGCTGGACGCGATCGCGGAGGTCGTCGGCATCTTCGGCGGCCTGGACGTGTTCATCTCCAACGCCGGCGTGCTGCGGGCCGAAGGGGTGATGACCCAGCCGGTGGCCGATTTCGACCTGGTCACGAACGTTAACTACCGCGGCTATTTCCTGGGGGTCCGCGCGGCCGCACCGGTACTGGCGGCGCAGCACGCCGCCCGTCCCGAGGTGCTCTTCGACATCATCGAGATCAACTCCAAGTCGGGCCTGGAAGGCTCGAAGCGCAACTTCGCCTACGCGGGTTCGAAGTTCGGCGGCATCGGGCTCACCCAGTCCTTCGCCCTGGAGCTGATCGAGTACGGCATCAAGGTGAACGCGATCTGCCCGGGCAACTACCTGGACGGGCCGCTGTGGATGGATCCCGAGCGCGGGCTCTTCGTCCAGTACCTGCAGGCCGGCAAGGTGCCCGGAGCGACCACCGTCGCCGAGGTTCGCGCCTTCTACGAGGCCAAGGTGCCGATGGGACGCGGCTGCGTGCCTGCCGACCTGGCCAAGGCCGTGTACTACATCGTCGATCAGACCTACGAAACCGGCCAGGCCGTCCCGGTGACCGGCGGCCAGAACATGCTCAACTGAACCACACCTCGTCCCTACGCTCCCTGAGCCTGTCGAAGGGTCGAGACCACCGATCTCGACAAGCTCGATCAGCCGAAATACCAATTGGTCGAGCCTGTCGAGAACACCGAACCGTTGACCAGCCGAAATACCAAAGAGGAGTCATCGTGACCCAATTCCCCGCCACCCAGCACGCCATCCAGTTCGTCGGCGCCGAGCAGGTCGTGCACAACCCGGCCAAGCCGATGTACGAGGTCGGTCCGCGCCAGCTGCTGCTGAAGACCGAAGCCTGCGGCATTTGCTTCTCCGACACCAAGCTGCTGCACGCGTTCACCAAGCACCCGCGCAAGAGCGAGGTGCTCGGTGGATTGACCCCGGCCGAGTTGGCCGAGATCCCCACCTATCAGCCAGGCGA